>JAHEYS010000215.1 GCA_023251475.1 Prolixibacteraceae bacterium | reverse complement strand
CTGCACGCGTGAATAGACATCGCCATGACGCTTGGTAACCGGCTGATGATTAATCGAATTGTAAAGGTTATGGGGATGCGAGGAACGGATATCCCGGTTTAGTCCGCTCATCCGGGCAGCCATTCCGACTGTTCCGATTTCCAAAACCTCGCCATAGGAAACGACACCGGTCTTTTCCATACGCGACAAGGCGCTTGGCAGATTAAACAATTTTTTAGTAATTTCATTAAAATCGGGTTCATAAGCCCCAAATATCTCAAGGAGCCTTTGGGCATGATGGTCAGTGAACGGAAAATTAATTTTCCCGGCCCTGATCAGCCCTTTAGAGAGGCGGTTCCCTCCCCACTCCTGCATGAAATTGACAATCGGGGTTCGCAGCCTGCCATAAACCGAATTTCCCAGCTGATAGGCGATATCGGCGCAGACGGCGGCCAGATCACCCGTGTGTATGGCGATCCGTTCCAGTTCCAGAGCAATGGTGCGGGCAAAATCCAGCGAGTGATCAGGGGAATAACCGCACAAACTTTCCCACAGGTTAACAAAAGCGGTGGTGTGACCAACTACCGTATCTCCGGCAATGCTTTCGGCAATGGTGGTCCGTTCCTGAAGCCTGGTTTTTTGAAGAAATAGTTGTTCAATTCCCCTGTGCTGAAAACCCAGCTGGATCTCCAAATGGAGTATCTGTTCACCGTTACAAATAAACCGGAAATGGCCTGGTTCGATCACACCGGCATGAATCGGACCAACTCCTACCTCGTGAAGCTCCTCACTATCTACACTATAAAAAGGATAATTTTCAATGACAGCATTTTTGTCAGCCCGGTTAAACGGGTACCTGACCGGTTTCAGCCACGGATGGTCGGTGTATTCAACTCCAAAATTTTCGTGCAGCTCACGTTCAAATTTCTCAAAATTATGGTTCCGTGCACTCAGTGAATCAATAGCTGTTTGGTGTTCGATCAAAGAAGCGGAGACAAATACCTGGTGTAAATCATCATCAGCAATACAACAGATCAGTTTTATCTTTCCGGCAATGTGATAGCCAAAAAGGCTTACACAATGTCGTGCCGGATTTCCGTTAATTAATCCGGCATTCATTTCTGCAAACACCGGATAACCGAGAACAGGAATATCCGTTACAGCAATCACCTGGTTGTTGGTTATACTTATATATTTTACAGTTGTCATGATATTAGTTTTACAGCATCCTGCAATAAAGTAACAAAAAGCATAGGGGGATTATAGGCAAGATAAACGGCCAGTCCTAAAAGCACGAATTGGGATAGTGATTCCCACGGTGAAATCCTGGGGACCTTACTTTCCTCAATTGACAACGGAGGAATAAACAGCAATTTGAAAATATTGGAACCAAAACCCCAGATAATCATGGTAAGTAAGACCAGGACAACCAATAAAATCAAAATATTATGCGCTTCAAACAATGACTGAAAGATCAGGAATTCGCTGATGAACAAACCGGAAGGGGGCATAGCCGTTGCAGATATGAATCCAAGAAAAATGACGATTGCCCCGACTTTATTATATTTGAAATAATCGCCAACATCATAAATACTTTTACTTTGGTAAACCCAGTAAATCTGATTGTATTGCAGGAACAGACTGGGTTTGATAAGTGTATGAAGAATGATATGCAATATTGCCGCATAAACGCCGATTCCCCCGGCGGCAAGCCCGAGAATTACCAGTCCCATGTGTTCGATCCCCGAATAGGCAAACATCCGTTTGATATTTTTAATCCGGGTCATATATACCGTGGCCACAAATATGGAGAGTAAGGCGGCGACAATCATCACTGTATTTGCCCAATGCTGAAGCGGAGTGCGTGACATCACGGCGTACAGCCTGTAAATACTGACAAATCCGGCATTCATTAAAACGCTGGCCAGCAAGGCGCCTGCGGGTGCTGGTGCTTTGTCTTTTGCGTCTATCCCGGCGGTATACATCGGAACCAAACCAAGTTTGGCTGTAAAACCGGTAAATATAAAAAGGAAAGCCAGTTTTAGCCAAAACGGATTAAGCCTGGAGGCATTGGCATAAAGCGACTCAAATGACATGTCGTCAGTCCCGGCATCCTTCAGGGATAAACTTAAGAAAAGTATTCCTATGTAAACAAAAGTGATACTGATGGCACAAATAAAAACATATTTCCAGACCCCTTCCAGTGCACGCAGGTTACGGTGATGGTAAATCAGGGCAGAGGCGCTCAATGTTGTAATCTCGATGAAGATCCAGGTGACAGCGATATGCCCTGACAGGTAGACGACGCTGCAGGCGGATATCAGCATGACCATCGAACCAAAAAATAGCCCTCTTGATTTTGGGGTCTCGTCAATGTTGTGTATTTCAATATACCTGTATCCATGGATGATCACAGGAATTGCAACAATACAAAGTGCGCTCAGTAGAAGCACCCCTAATGCATCAGGCCTCAAGAATTCAAACTCATTAATATTCAGATGATTAAATTCAAATACCCCAAACACGACAAGCAAAGCCATGTAAATAACCAGCAACGTATAATTGATGAAAATATTCCGGTTCAAAAGCAACCACCCGCTGATGACAAAAGCTCCTGTTAAAAAAATCCCAATCATCTTTATTAATCTTTAAGGTTCCGTAAATGGTTAATATCAGGATCTTTTAATAAATCGCCAATCCGATTAAAGAAAACGCCCAAAATTAGTACACTGGCAAAAATATCGAGCATTATACCCAGGTTCACCAGCATTGGCATCTCATTTCCAACGGCAAGTGAAAGGACAAAGACCCCATTTTCGATAATGATGTACCCGATGACGTGTGTGATAATCTTTTTCCGGGTCACAATCAGGTAGAGTCCGGTGAAAATTGTAGAGAGTGCCACAACGAAGAAGGTCTTGTCAAGGTTAACATCTTTAATGGAACTTGAAAGGATGATCGTCGCCACAGTGATAAAGGTTACAATGATCAGTGAGACGAAGTTGGGCAGATAAGGCTCAGCTTCACGCGTTATGCCGTTTCGCCGGATCACATAATTGATAAACCAGGGGACTGCCAATGCTTTAAAGACAATCGTTTCGAGCATGATCAGCATCAGGTTGACTGTACTAATCTTTGTCAGCGTAAGAAACGTAACCCCAAAGAGGATAAAACCCTGAAAAACAAGGATGTTCAGGTAAGTAAAAAGCCGGTTTGCGATACTGATGTAAAGCAGCGACATTGCCAGGGCTATTAAAAGTATATCTGTCATATTTCCTGTTTTTTATACAAATTTTCCAAGTACCAGTAACACGCCAAAGAAGATAAGCAGGGATACGGAGGTGAGGATAAAAACAAACTGCGGATTGTGCCCCATCCTGAAACGTGCCATAAATGATTCGATAATCCCGACCGCAACGGCAAATACTATCTGAATGGAAAAAAACATCGGAATGGAGATTTCAAACGGCAACATCCCTATAAAGAAATTGGAGATCAGTGCCCCGTACATTGCAAATTTCAGATTGGTGGTGTACAAAATCACGCCAAGGTCAAAACCACTGTTGTCCAGGATCATCACCTCGTGGATCATCGTCAGTTCAAGGTGGGTTTTTGGGTCATCGAGCGGCATACGGCTATTTTCGATCATTGCAATCAAAACCAGTACAAATGATGCCAATCCCCCAAGTAAATACGAAATCTGCGACCCATAGTGAAGCGAGCTGAATATATCGTGAAATGAATTCTGACCGGTAAATAATGCAAATGAACCCAGTAATATAAAAAATGCAGGCTCAACCAGCATTGAAAATAGTGCTTCGCGGCTTGCTCCCATCCCTTCGAAACTGCTCCCGGTATCAAGCGCCGAGATAATCATCAGGAATTTACCAAAGGCCAGGATATAGGCGAACATGATAAAATCGCCTTCGAAGGAGATAAACCCCGGATTACTACCGTGGGGAATCATTAAAACCGCCATAATTACAGAGGCGAAGTAGGCCGTAGGAGCTATCTGGAAAATAAAACTTGTAGTTGTACTGACCACGGAGCCCTTCTTCCACAATCTGAAAATATCGAGCATCGGCTGGAAAATTCCCGGTCCTTTCCTTCCGGACATTATGCTTTTTGTCCGGATGATGATCCCAGAAAAAAACAGACTCATGATAAGGATAAGTAATAAGCTGACCATATTACAATTGGTTTAGAAATTTAATGATTACTACTATTTTTTCGACTAACGGAGGCAAAAGAATAGCCAGTCCAACAAACACAAATCCGTAGAGGATATAAGCCTGAATATTGCCATTCTGCAAAAAGACAAAAGAATTTAAGACCTTCCTGATCATAAGCAATGGCTTATCAATCAGCCAGATTTCGATTTTATCATGGGCATGTGTCCGCTGCATAATGTGTTGCGGATATAAACCGTTTGCCTCCCGCTTCTCTTTTTTAATTGAAAGGATTGGTTCGGCCAGTTTACGGTAAGAACGGATAAATGAGGAGGCAGTGTATTGCATTTTCGGCGTAGTACAGGGATACGCACAGCCCCATGTGGCCTCCTGACTGACCATTCTCTTTCGTGTAATCAAATGTCTTAAAAAATAAAAAATCAATATCAAAGTGATGAATCCCAATGAATACCACCCCACGATTGTCAGTTTGCCAAGCGTTTCACCAAATTGCAGCTGAACCCTGGGATCCGAAACCGGCAGATACCGGCTCACTACCTTAATTAGCAAGGTGTTGAATATCAATGGGAATATCCCAATCACAACAATAAATAATCCAATACCATACATCGGCCATACCCGCAGCTTATTTTCTATATCATGATCTTCAGGTATTTCTGTGCGCGGTGCACCCAGAAACACGATACCAAAAGCCTTTGTAAAGCAGATCAGTGCCAGTCCCCCGATGATCACCAATCCCAGGATTGTAAACAAAATAGCCAGAATAAAGACAAAATTACCTGTTGCCAATCCGCGAAACAAACCATTGTAAATAAAGAATTCGGAAATAAAACCATTAAAAGGTGGTAATCCGCAAATGGCCAGCGAACCGATTAAAAACAGGTATCCCGAATGTGGCATCTTCCTGATCAGACCACCCAATGATTCAATATTCATCGTATGTCCGAACTGATAAACATTTCCGGCACTAAAAAACAACAATGATTTGAACAGCGAATGGTTCAGCACATGCAGCAATGCCCCTCCAAAGCCGGCAAAAACAAGCAGCTGATTGTGATATCCAAGCCCCAGCGTACCTAACCCGATGCCAATACCGATGATCCCGATATTTTCGATACTGTGGTAGGCCAGCAATTTTTTAAGGTTGTGCTGGACAATTGCCAGCATCACCCCGTACAGACCGGTTATCACCGAAACCAATAAAATAAAATAGCCGATGGTAACCATGTCCGTTTTAATCACCATTAATATCCGAAGTATTCCGTAAATCCCCATCTTTATGATTACCCCCGACATGATGCCCGAAATATGGGCAGGCGCTGCCGGATGAGCCAGTGGAAGCCAGGTATGAAAAGGGACAAATCCGGCTTTGATGGCAAATCCGGAAAAGAAAAAGAGAAAAAGTGCCAGGCTGGCGATTTTTGGCTGAGAGGAGGTAAAAGTTGTAATCCCATTAAAATCAAAGGTGCCGGTCTTAACCTTTACCCACATGAAGGCGATCGTCAGGAAAAGAATGCATACGTGTGATTGTATCAGAAAATTGATTCCCGCTTTTAATGTGGCACTTTTATAATGTTCAAATATCACCAGAACAAATGAAGAGAGGGCCATAATCTCCCATACTACCAGCATTACAATACTATTTTGCACCACACAGATATCAATCAATGAGGTATAAAGCAGGATAAACGCTGCAGCATGAAGGGCCAGATTGTCGGGTTGATCGGCGTATTTCTTCATATATTGGAGACCATACCACGCTCCTGTCAAAAATGTAAAGCTGATCACCAGGATAAACCAGGCCGACAAATAATCGATCCGGACAGGAATCTCCCCTGTAGCCCATGATCCCGTATAGGAATATTCAACAAGCCCATTTGCAAATACGGAAAAGGCAAGCGTTGAAATGATTGCAATCTGAACGGTGATTACAGCCAACGTAAGTATCCCCCTTCCCTTTGTTTTCATAAAGGGGATGCCCATTAAAGCGGCTATCGCAATCAGATTAAATAGTTCAACCAGGTTTTTTCCCATCATTTAAATCAATGAATCAGGTTAAATGCTGTACCAAGAAAAATCAGAATGATAAAAAACAGACCATACAATACATAGGATTGTATCTGACCATTCTGGATAAACTGAAAGTAATTAAGCATGAATGTTAACCTTTTGGCCAATGGGATTACCAGATATCTCTCCAGCAAATCAATATAATTTGTTGAAAAACGATAGGATTCGGGGTAAATTCTTTGCTTTGGGAATTTTTCGGCCGACTTCTTCTCTTTGACCATAAATCTAAACAATAATCCGAAGGAGCGGGTAAACGATTGCCCGGTGTATTGCGCCTTTTTAACGGGTGCAATATATCCGCAGCCCCATGTTTCATAAGGATCAGCATCTCTCTTTCGGATGAGCAGCCAACGAATCCCATAAACCGAAACCAATAATCCCATAAAAACAAGGCTTACCAATCCAATATTTGAAAGGTTGTCGATTACAGGAGACATTGAACCCATTACATCAGGAATAGTTTTAGGGAATGCATCAGTTACCACCTTTAAGGCATAGCTGAAGAAAAATCCGGGGGCCAACGCCACACCAAACATTGCTGCAACAATAAGGTACTGAGGCAGAAGCATAACAAAAGAGGATTCCTTAGGTTCATGATGCAACTCTTTGCGCGGGTTACCTAAAAATATAACCCCAAAAGTTTTTGTAAACGTCATTAACGACATCCCCCCAACAATTGCCAAACCGGTAATTGTCAGAACCAGCAAAATAGATTGGGATATCCCCTGGATACTGAGCAATCCTTTGAAAAGGCCCTTGTATATAATAAATTCCGAGACAAACCCGTTAAATGGTGGGACCCCACCTATTGCCATAGCTCCTATTAAAAATAATACTGCAGTGACAGGCATTTTCTTGATCAGCCCCCCCAGATGTTCGATATTTCGGGTATGGGTTTGCTGGTAAACACTCCCTGCACCAAAAAACAACAATGATTTGAAAAGTGAATGGTTAAGTGTGTGCAACAGGGCGCCGCTGAATCCAAGGATGGCCATTGTACTGTCCCGGTTACCGATGCCAATGAGACCAATTCCTAGACCAATTCCTATAATCCCCACATTTTCAATCGTACAATAAGCGAGCATCTGCTTAAAATCGTATTTTAAAGCAGCGTTGGCTATCCCGTAAAGCGCGGTTGTCAGTGAGAGGATGAGGATGACTTCCCCAAACAATAACCAGTCATACCTCAGATACATGATGATCCTGAGAATGCCATAGATCCCCAGTTTAACTATTACCCCTGACATCACTCCGGAAATATGGGATGGAGCGGCAGGATGGGCGTGTGGAAGCCAGGAATGGAAAGGGATAAAACCGGCTTTAATGGCAAATCCTGCAAAAAGCAGGATAAACACCCATACCGAAGCGTTATTTAAAGGCATCTGTGCCAACGCTGAAAAACCAAATGAACCGGTAATGAAATAAAGCCAGATAAAACCCAGAGTCAACAGAACAACACTCAGGTGCATCTGGACCATATAATTAATCCCCGCTTTCAGGGTCGCCTTATTTTGAAATTCAAAGATCACCAGCATCAATGACGAAAGTGACATCAGCTCCCATGAAATCAGAAATCCCACCCCATGCTCAAAAATGCAGACCCAAAGCATGGAAGCATGGAACAGGGTGTAAAAAATCCAATGCAGTTCCCGGTTCACCTTCAGATGGGAATAGGCTTTAAGATATCCGCTTCCGTAAATTACACCAGTGATTGAAGTAAAATTGATGATCAGGATAAACCAGGCCGAGAGACTGTCTATCCTGATGACAATATCTCCCGTAAAATGGGGAATACTCAGCGCTCCGGTCTGAGTATCACCAATAAGCGCCAGGATGGAAGGAATTGAAGATAAGATCGTATTGACAACAACAACAAATAACGCCAATAGAGGACGGTAACTCTCCCTGACAATGATTAATCCCAAAACACCCGATCCCAGCACCAGCGCCATCAATTCTATAACCTGCGTTGTTCCCATATTTACTAACCAAAAAAAATCATCATCTTTTATAAATACAAGATTAGGCAATTTATAGCTTAAAAAACAGATTTATAGTCAATCAAATAATTGATTTTTATCAATTATTTGATAAATTTGTGGGTTTAACATAAATAGCCATGTCAATTCTTCCGGATAGTGTAGCCGAAAGGTTTATCTTTAACAGTAACTCTGCTTTCTCCAATCTGCCTGATTTGATTAAGGAGGATTTCTTAAGTCAAATGATCGTAAAGCAGTTTAAGAAGGGGCAAAATATATTTACGGAGGGGACCTATCCCGCCGGGATCTATTTCATAAAAAAGGGGAAGGTCAAAAAATACAAATCACTCAATGGAGGCAGGGAACAAATAATTTACGTCTGTTGCGAAGGAGAATTATTGGGTTATGCCGCCTTTTTAAGTGAAGAGTGGTATCCCGATTCGGCTGCTGCATTAACCGATGCTATTATCGGGTTTCTTTCGAAGGACAAATTACTCAGGTTACTGGACCAATATGATGAATTATCAAAAATGCTGATGAAAAACCTCAGTCATGAGTTTGGGGTACTGGTTAATGTTATTGCTACCATTACCCAGAAAACGGTCAGGGAAAGGGTAGCGCTTACATTGCTGATTCTTCTGGAGAAGTTTAAGGATGAGGTTAATGAGAATAATGAGGTGATGATTGTACTCACAAGGGCCGACTTTGCCAATATTGTTGGGACAGCTGTGGCCACACTCGTCCGGTTGTTGCACGATTTTAAGGAAGAGCAACTTATCCGGATTTACGGGCGCAGGATTATCATTGAAAATAAATTACGATTACTTGAAATTGCTGATGTTACCGATATCTTTTAGCAGAAGAAATTTTTTATTAAACCATCAATTTGTAAATTGCATGAAATTTTTATTATGAAACGATCAGTCTTGTTCATCTGCATCTTTACTTTTTTGTTTGCTATTTCATGCCATAAAGAAGCTGAAACTAACGTGTCGAAAGAAATTCCCGCATGGCTTCAGCTCAAAATCAAGGAGTTGCTTCCAGAACAAGCTTTGTGTGAAATTTCCGCTGTAACGTTCATCGAATACAATGGCAAATTATATTATCACCTCTACTGCGGAATCTGGTCATGTATGTATTGCCAGTTTTTTGATGAACAGGGGAACCGCCCGGTTTGGAGCAGTGAGGTCTGGCAAGACTTTGAGGCAAAAAAAAGAGAAATTCTGGTCGTTCCAGCCTGCAAGTAAAAACAGAGAAAAAAGAGAGCGATTCACTAAATTTGCCCCCATCTAAATCTTAAGCGTTTCAAACAGATGGATCTTTCCACCCTTTTTTCTGATTACAGTCTGCTGACCTTACTGATTTTATCTGTTCTGGCATTTATTGCAGGATTTATAGATGCGGTTGTAGGCGGAGGGGGGTTAATACAACTTCCGGCATTGCTTGTCAGTTTGCCAAACGCCTCGTTACCTACTATTTTTGGAACCAATAAGATTGCCGCCCTCTCCGGGACTTCAATGGCTGCATTTCAGTATGCCCGGCGTATTACATTCAACCTTAGCCTGCTGATGGCAATTTCACTTGCTTCCTTTATTGCCTCCTATTTTGGCGCCAGGATCGTAAGCATCATCAATCCAGCAACACTGAAACCAGTCATTCTGATTATTTTAATAGTCATAGCCATCTACACTTTTCTGAAAAAAGAGCTCGGACTTGCAGTAACCAAACAGCTTTCCCTGCCCCGCCAGCTCGTATCAGGTGTGGCAATAGGGTTGATTATTGGATTTTATGATGGCTTCTTTGGACCCGGAACGGGCAGCTTTTTCGTACTGGCTTTTGTTTTGATCCTCGGTTTCGAATTTGTTCAGGCATCGGCCTATGCAAAGATTGTCAATTGCATGACCAATATCTCTGCACTTACCGTGTTTATCCGCCAGGGAAATTACATCATCGGAATTGCCATTCTGATGGCAATTTTCAATATCGCAGGTGGGATTATCGGGAGTAAGATGGCGCTTAAAAGAGGGAACGGTTTTATCCGGATTTTTTTCCTGATTATCGTTTCCATACTGATTATCAGATATGGATATGATGTTATTAAAACATTATAAGTCATTACGATGACTAATTCCACACTATTTTTGCGTTACAAATTTCCAGATCTTATAAACCTTAACAGAACAGGATTCTGCTGTAAAAAACCTTATTAGCTTATTAATCAGGTATAATAATTGAAATTGCTAATTTCTCCCGGAAACAGCAAAACTGAAATAAGGGAATTAGGTTATTCCATCTTCATTCACACATACGACCAAGTTAAAGGTCATTATAGGAGGACCCTTCAAGAATTCAATCAAATTAATTAACTTTGAGTTTTAAAACTCATTAAATATTGGAATCGAGACAATTGATATTAAAAACACAAAAGGAGCACAAGACATCCGAATTCCGAAGAAAATGAGGATAGACGATGATAAAGTTTACCTCAAAAAGGTTGGGAATACCCTTTATGTGATTCCATACCACAGCCCATGGCAAAATTTAATCGATAGTACAGATTCCTTTACCTCCGACTTTATGGATGAAAGGGAGCAGCCAGAACAACAACAAAGAGAATCTTTAGACTAATGGATTATTTGCTCGATACAAATATCTGCATCTATATCATCAAGAAAAAACCAACTGAAGTTTTTGACAAGTTCAAAAACCTGACTATTGGAGATGTAGGGATTTCTTCCATAACACTGGCTGAATTGCAATACGGAATCGAGAAAAGTTCAAGCCCTTCTAAAAACAGAGAGGCACTGGAGAAATTCCTCACTCCAATTGAAATTGTCGATTATGGCTATGAGGCAACAGTTGAATATGGGATTATTCGTGCTGAATTGGAAAAAAAAGGGACTCCGATTGGCCCCTTAGACACTCTGATTGCCTCTCATGCAAAAAGTCTTGACGTAATTTTAGTAACAAATAATGCGAGGGAATTCGACAGAATACCTGGTTTAAAAATAGAGAACTGGGTAAAATAGAACAACGAACCGTTAATAGGTAAAAGAGGTTAAATAAGGTCTTTGAGTATTCGAATTGGGAATAAACTAATTGATTAAATCACTGAGCTTTAAAACCGGTCTCTCGGTGTGTATTTAGTATGCAAAAGCCGGTGCGAAAGTTCTCCCATTGGTTTGACAAGAAAATCGTTATAAATTTTCAGGATTTCCGGATTTTGGTGCGATTTCCGAAGCGGCATC
>JAHEYS010000498.1 GCA_023251475.1 Prolixibacteraceae bacterium | reverse complement strand
ATGAGCAATTGTTGGGATCGCATTTATCGAAGCCCAGATACTTGTTTTATCTACCCCTTCAATCATCATATTCATCCAGGCTCCTAAATTATGGTAAGCTTCCCAGGGATGATTAAACCCCTCAACTGGGAAAAACCGGTAGGCAAGGTCGGTGAGTAAAAGAATTATCAGCGTTAAGATTAACTGAAATGAGAAACTTTTCCGCATAATCAGGAAAGCGACAAGGTAGGTAACGGATAACTGGGCAAGTACATCCTGAAATCTGAACACGATCTCTCCCGGTCCGATGCAATATAGCGCCCAACCTAAAAACAGCAGCAGGAATGAACGTTTAATGGCATGCTGAACTATTCGTTTTTGGGAATCCCCTTTTTTTATCCGGTTCGCTACCGCAAAGGGGATAGCTACCCCAACAATAAACATAAAAAAAGGTTGAATAAGGTCCCAAAAGTTCAACCCATGCCATTCATGATGGTGAAGTTGTCCGCCAATAAATTGCATAATTGTGCTTCCCTGAACTGAACTGATGTATCCGTAAAGACCAGTACTTTCGCCGATCAGCAGAAACATGGTCAATCCGCGAAATACGTCAATTGAGGTAACCCTTTCAGCAATTGGAAAAGCTGAATCCGTAGTCGTCTGGCTCATTTTAATCGGTTTAATGAAATTGGGGAGACCTTCCGTCAATCCAGGGTAAAATTAAGCGGATAATCCAAATAAAAATCATTAAATTTGATTTTTCCGGTAACTCATCCTGCAATAGCTGGATTTTGTGAATCCTGTAAATGTTCCTGTAACTTTAATGGTTAATCGTTTTCTGATATTTATTATTTGAATTTTCCAAAGGTTATCTTTTCTGAGATTCCTTTTTCGTTCAGTATTTGAATAATTGTTGAAGGACCAAGTGCTGCAGGGGTTGACCATGACTTC
The DNA here is from genome assembly GCA_023251475.1 of Prolixibacteraceae bacterium. Classification (GTDB taxonomy): domain Bacteria; phylum Bacteroidota; class Bacteroidia; order Bacteroidales; family Prolixibacteraceae; genus JAAFHB01. Next base: position 2,845 of record JAHEYS010000498.1, on the reverse strand, counting down.
AAAGCCCAAACTATTTTTTTATCAGGAGTAAGCTCGACAGCCTGAACAGGTGGATTATCTAAATCGACCTTACCGTTCCACTGATTAAACCAGTTGTTAATGAGCGTGTTCCCGTTGGGCCGGCGTATCGCAATTTGCGGACTGTTAATATTGTAACCGGTAAGGTCTTTTAATTGGACATTCCATACCACCTGACCCTTTGGATTGGCCTCGATAACCTGATCGCGGCAGCAAGCCAGAATGTTGCCATTTTTAAGCGGTTCGACTGACCATATTCCCGGTGCAGCCATTGCAAAAAGCTCTTTCCCATTGATATCGTACTCGCAAACTTTACCCATATCCATATGAGCTACGAGTAGTGTCCCCCTCGAAGTTAGCCGTGCATGCCGGAACTGACCATGAACACTTTTGGGATTTTTTACCGGAATATTAAAGCTCCAGACCGTTTCTCCCTTTTTTATATTTACGACAAACACACGTCCCGTATCTCCATTCTGGACGAAAACAATATGGTCTTTACCGATAGGCTGAGCAGTATGTATCTCACAACCTTTGGGAGCATCATGATTCCAAAGCACCTCTTTCTCAGGAGATATCAGCGTTACACCAAATTGATGGGCAAACAGAATATTGCCATTGGCCATTAAAACAGCATCGCTTATCTCTCCTTTATCCTTTGGCCCTTTGTATTCCCACACAATCTGACCACTCCTCACGATGTACATGTTCTGTTCTTTAGATTCACCGGCATAAAAGAAATCGAACTGAGAAAGTCCTTTCCCCGGTAATGTAGCTTTGTTTTCCTGTGCATATGATCCGGAATACAGTGTAGAGGTGATTAAAAGATAAATGAATGCAATGTGACACATTTTTCTGTTAAATTCCATGGTAATCGTTTTTATATTCCAATGAATCGTTTACCGCAACAATTACTTCGCCTGAACACTGATCGCAAAAGCGGTAAACAATAGGTAAAGGGCACTGGCTAAAATCACAATCACTGCACCTACCTGCGACCCTAAGGTATCTGACATCAATCCCATAAAAAATGGGATCACTGCACCCCCGAATACACCTGTAATCATCAGCCCGGAAATTTCGTTCGCCTTGTCGGGACGCGACTGAATTGCCATTCCGAAAATAATTGGAAAAACATTGGCAATCGTAAATCCGACAATACCATAAATCACAAATACAGCAATTTTATCTCCAACAAATATCAATGCCACCAAAGCCAGAACAGCCACTAAAATATTGATTTTGAAAAATTTGACGGAAGAAAATTTTGCCAGAAAAAAGGCTCCAAGGAATGCACCCAATGTACGGAAAGCAAAATAAACGCTTGGTCCGTAACCGGCATCAAGTGAATTTAGTCCGCAACGTTCCATCAGAATTTTTGAGGATGCAGTATTTATACCGACATCCACACCAACTACAAACAGGATCCCAAGGAAAAGGAGCAGAATAGTTTTGTCCTTTAAGATACCAAGTACACCACCAAACGAGGTTGCTTTCCCGATGACAGGTTCCTCCCTGATCGGTGTTGCCATAAGCCAGATGGTAGAGAGGAGGGTGATCACTGCATAAATCGGGAAAATATATTGCCAGCTACCCAATCTGGTGGCGGCAAAGGCCGCAATAAAAGGAGCGCTGAATGATGAAATAGCTTTTACAAACTGCCCAGCTGTTAAACTACTGGTTAGCTTGTCACCTTTCACTACATTGGTTAATAATGGATTAAGCGATACCTGTAAAATGGTATTGGCAATACCCAGTAATGCAAATGCAATCAGTGACATGAAAAAAGTGTACCCGATCAGCGGAATAAACATCGCGATAATAGTAATCACATTACTTAATAACACTGTTTTCTTACGGCCGATACGGTTCATCAAAATGCCAGTTGGCACCGAGAAAATAAGGAACATTGAGAAGAGGACAACCGGAATCAGGTTCGATAATGTATCCCTGAATTCGGGGCTGTAGGCCCCCAGCAAATCCTCCTTGACATGCGCGGAGGTGATTCCGACCACATCACAAAAACCCATTACAAAAAACCCAAACAATACCGGAAGGGCACTGGCATAAGATGTTTTCTTTTCCATTCGTTTAATTGATTATTTAATGATTAATTCCTTGTTATTTCAGTGAAGGAAGCAGGTAATCCCATATCAGGTTAAGTTCTGCCTGCATGTTGGTAACCTGGGCAGTGGCAACAATAACGGCATCCTTTTCGGGTAATACGATAATAAACTGACCACCGGCTCCATCAGCCCGAAAGGCATTATGCCTGCAACGCCACAACTGGTAACAATACCCCTGCATCCAACCGCTCTCTTTTGCTTTTTCCCTGGTTTTCTCATCTGCCCCTACCGGAATCTGGGAGATTTTAGCCGATGTCGCCTCATCAAACCACGTTTCCGGCAAGATTTGCTTTCCTTGCCATTTCCCCTTTTGCAAAAGAAACTGACCCATTCTGGCCATATCTTCTGTCTTGATAAACAGGCCCCATCCACCTGTATTGACACCTGTGGGACTTGTACTCCACTCCGCCCCTGTAATTCCCAAAGGGGCGAACAGGCGGGGAGTTAAATAATCGAAAACCTTCTCCCCTGTAACTTTCTGAACAATGGCCGAGAGCATATAGGAAGCCATGCTGTTATAAACGAATTTGGTGCCCGGTTTATGCTCGATGGGTAAGGCCAGAAACAACCGTTCCCAACTTCCATCCTGTGTTTTTAATTTACCTGTAGGATCAGTATCATGCCCTACCGACATGGTGAGCAAATCACGAATTTCCAATTCAGCAAGATTAGGGGAAATGGTCTTTGGTAAATCATTTGGA
>JAHEYS010000497.1 GCA_023251475.1 Prolixibacteraceae bacterium | reverse complement strand
GACCACATAAAATCCGGATGGCAGTTGTTTTTCCTGCTCCGTTGGCCCCGATAAATCCAAAAATCTCCCCTTTATATACCTCAAAGTTGAGGTTGTCGTTGGCTATGAAGCTTCCAAACTTCTTCACCATATTTTTAACCGTTATAACTGGTTCTCTGGTTATCATTGTTGCGCTTTATGGTGGTTCATCAGCAGTATAAATACGTCTTCGATAGAGGCTTTTGCAGGTTCTGCCACGATCTCAGCCTCACCGTTTTCTGTTAAAAACCGGTGAATCGAAGCGGGAGTATGTACCCCTTTGGTAGTGACCAGATGCAAAGCCTGTCCAAAACTATTGACCGAAATCATTGACGGCAGTCTTTCCAGAAACTTTGAAGTTTGGTAGATTTTCCGTGTACGGACGGTCCATAAATCCTCATGGAAAGATTTCATCATTACTGCGGGTGTTGCCACCGACATCAATTGACCCTCCTGTATTAACGCTATTCTGTCGCAAAGCGAGGCTTCGTCCATGTAAGGAGTCGATACAAGTATCGTAATTCCATTGTTTTTCAGTCTTTTAAGCATCTCCCAGAACTCTTTTCGCGAAACTGCGTCTACCCCCGTAGTAGGTTCATCAAGAATGAGAATCCCGGGTTTATGGATCAGCGCACACGAAAGTGCCAGTTTCTGTTTCATTCCTCCTGAAAGTTTACCTGCCCTGCGGTTTTTAAACGGCTCTATCTGCTGGTAAATATCTTTAATAAGGTGGTAGTTTTCCCCGATAGTGGTACCAAAGACTGTAGCAAAAAATTTCAGATTCTCCTCGACTGTCAAATCGGGATAAAGTGAAAACCTACCGGGCATATAACCGGTAATTAGCCTCACTTTTTTATATTCGGCCACAACATCCAGACCGTTCATCGTTGCCGTTCCACTATCGGGAAGAAGTAGAGACATCAGAATACGTATCAGCGTAGTTTTACCTGCTCCGTCAGGACCAATCAGCCCGAAAAGTTCCCCCTGTTCCACCGAAAGTGAGACCTTCTGAAGCGCAATGATATCACTATATTGTTTATGTAAATTCTTGACTACAATCATATTGAAGTCTTATTGAAATTTTATTTCACCTGGCATGCCCAGTTTTAATGAGCCATCGTTTGGAACCCGGACTTTTACAGCATAAACCAACTTAATTCGTTCCTCCCGTGTCTGTATAATTTTTGGTGTAAATTCAGCCTCCGAAGCAACCCACTCGACTGTTCCGGTAATCTCTTTAATCCCTTCATTGGTATCAATCAACACCTTAACCATGGTTCCCGTTTTTACCTGGGTTAGTTGTGTGCCGCTTATATAAACACGGAGTGTCAGATTATCCAAATTTGCCATTTTGAACAATGGTTTCCCTGGTGTTGCAAGTTCACCTGTTTCCGAATATTTTTCAAGGATTATTCCGGTGATAGGGGCTTTTATGACAGACACCCCTATTCTGTCGTTTAATACAGCGATTTGAGATTCAATGGCAGAACCATTTTTTTCGATTGCACTGATCTGAGCCGCATATGCATTTTTCTGCTTCTCAAACAGGGCGATCTGTCCATCAATGTCATCCATCTGTTTGGGTGTAGCAGCACCATCAGCAAGCATTTTTTTAATCCTGAACTGATCTTTCCGGAAATTGGTGATTTGCTGATCGGAAACGGCAATCTGTGCATAAAGTCCGGCTTTTTGTGCCAATACCGAGGCTTTCTGCGCCATCAGCTGTTCACGCTGAAGTACGAGATTGGCCGTGTCGGTAACCGCCATTATTGCTCCCAGATTCACCTTCTCACCCTCAATAAAGGCAGTCATCAGAAGTTTCCCGCTATTTTCGGCAGAGACAATCACCTCTTCGGTTTCGAAATTTCCAAAAGCATCGGACTTTGTTTTATTATTTGAGCAGGCACCGAGAATAAAAATCAACGATATAAGCAAAAGTGTTTTCATTTTTTGAATGATTATAATTTGTAAAATATTGTGAATTAAGTGGATAGATTTATTGTAATTCATTCTTCATTCTTCATTTTTCATTCTTTCATTCCCCTTTGATCGTGGCATAATTTACAGAGGTCTGAATCAACTGAACCTTGCGTGTTTCCAGATTGGCTTTTGCCTGCAGTGAAGCGTTCAGGTCGCGCAGGTAATCCGCCGAAGTAATGACCCCGTTTTCAAGGGCAGCTGCGGAACGTTTGCTGATCTGATCTTTGATTGTTACCAATTGTTCATCGCTCTTTATCAGTGACTTTAACCTGATTGAATTATTCTCCTCCTGGGTTAGCGCCATTTTTACCGACCGGTTGAAATTGTCCAGGTTTGTATCGATGATATCCTTCTGAAGTTTCATGGTTGACCGGTCACGTCCCGATCTGTGCCAGTCCCAGATATTCCACGACACTCCTGCGCCAATCATATAATAATCGGCGAAATTGTTGTCCAGCATGTTGAACCCCGGGCGACCATACCCTGCCTGTCCAAATGCATAAACATAAGGTTTTCGGGAATTTTTAATCACCTCCACATTTTTATCGAGTTTTGTTTTTTGCAATGTAAAAAGGGTCAATTCAGGTCTTTTAAGTTCATAATTTACACCTATACCCGCAATTGCAGGTTTGGAAAAGCCCATATTTTCAGGGATCGATGATCCGGTTACAATTTCAAGCAGCCCCAGTGTGGTTTGACGGGTCGATTTAAGTTCAGTCTCCTGTTGTTCAGTCAACAGTTGCTCACCTCTGAGCTGATCGAGTTCATTGGGTAACGAAACCCCGTTGTTCACGGCAGATGCGACCATTTTAATCCGTTCTTCAAGAGTCCCTTTTTTCAGATCGATAATCATTAAATTTTCCTGAATGATCAACGTATTAAAATATAGGGTATTAACAGTTTCCTTGATTTTGTATAACTCAATTTCATTTTGCTGTCTTGAAACTAACCGATCAGCCTCTTCAAGCCCGGCACGCTTTTTTGAAGCCCCACCATCAAAGATCTTCTGCCTGATGTCGAGGTAGGCTTTATACTGATCCTTTGAAAGTGGCTCCGGTCCTGAAACCCCGGGAATTTTTAAAGCCAGTTTGGTTACATCCGATTGCCATGAGGCCCTTGCCGAAAGATCGAACTGAGGCAGGTTCAGCGTCCCAATATTTTGCTGCCGCAGTTCAGAAATCTGATCAATAATTCCGGCCTGCCTTAGTAAGGGGTGGTTTTTTCGGGCCATTGACTGACAACTGTCTAAACTGAGTTGCTGTCCGTATGACCATGAAATCAAAAAGGTAAACAACAACAGTGAAATTAATTTTCTCATACTTCTATCAATTTTAAAATCATATTCTTAACAACATCTTTTCGCTCATTTAGAAACTGGTCATAGGCAAACTGATCATCATTGAAATAGACCATCTGCAACAAGGGACGTGCAGCAAATGGAAGGATCAGCATCCCCAAAAGACTGACAACCATATGCCGGGGATCAAAATTGGAGGAATTATTCAACTCAACTTCCTGAAGAAATATTTCCAGTATTTTCTGAGGTTCTATTCCAGATTCAAACATCAGCGACTTTAACATAACCGGATCACGATTAATCTCATTGATGATAAATTGCGGTACATATGGATTGGCATGAATCATATCGATATAACTGTCGATAAAGAAAATCATCTTCTCCTTTGCCGGGGCATCCGAAAAAATGGTCTCTTTTACCTTCGAGAAGAATTTGGTGAAAATGTCTTTGAATACCGCTTTGAACAGGTTCTCCTTACTCCG
>JAHEYS010000496.1 GCA_023251475.1 Prolixibacteraceae bacterium | reverse complement strand
CCGGCGTATCCTTCACAAATAGCTAATCCTGAAGTGAAGGGAGATTTCAGCAGCGTAAACGATAACCTGATCTCGATGCAAATCGGTGCAGGATACGATATTCCGCTCTCTGCGCAGCATAAAAAAACCCAATTCGTACTTTCTCCCTTTGTCTCTTTTCAGCCTTATTATGGTCAGGATCCCCGTACAGTTGAATCATGGAACATTTCAACAATAAGGGCAGGACTGGCCTTAAAGCTTGGAAGTGGCCACAAAATTGTACCTGCGGAAGTCTTTGTCCCCGAAGCAATTGTAGTCCCTGAGCCAATTGTACAATTTTCGGTTAATGCACCCAAAAATATTCCTGTAGAGCGAAGGGTAAGGGAACTATTCCCGCTTCGTAACTATGTGTTCTTTGATCTTGGTTCAACTGAAGTGCCTGATCGTTATGTACGGCTTAAAAAAGATCAGGTAAATGGATTTAAAGAGTCACAACTGGAAGTATTTACACCCAAAAAATTAGATGGTCGTTCTCAGCGTCAGATGGTCGTATATTATAACGTACTAAATATTTTAGGTGATCGGATGAATAACAATCCCTTAACCACCATCACATTAGTCGGATCATCGGAGAAAGGTCCAAAAGATGGTCGGGTAATGGCAGAATCAGTGAAGCAATACCTGGTAGTGGTGTTTCAGATAGAGGGTTCAAGAATTAGTATTGAAGGACTCAGAAAGCCAAAAATCCCTTCAGAACAACCTGGTGGAAAACTTGAGCTTGTCCTCCTTCGCGAGGGTGACCGCAGGGTATCTATTGAGAGCAATTCCCCAGCTTTATTGATGGAATTCCAGAGCGGTCCGGATGCACAGTTAAGACCAATTGAGATCATCAGTCTTCAGGAGGCGCCACTCGACAGCTATGTATCGGTCAATGTAAATGGTGCAAAAGAAGCATTCTCTTCATGGTCGCTGGAGATTGCCGATGAATCAGGTAAAGTGCAATATTTTGGACCTTATACACAGGCAGAAGTGAGTATTCCTGGAAAGTCCATTTTGGGAGATCGTCCTGAAGGAGACTATAAGTTGACCATGATTGGTCAGACGAGGAGTGGTAAGGTTGCAAAAAAAGAAGCCTCAGCACATATGGTACTTTGGACACCTTCCAAAACAGAGGAGATGATGAGGTTCAGCATACTTTATGAATTCAATAAATCCAGAGCCATCACCTTATACGAAAGGTATATTAATGAGATAGTTATACCTAAGATACCTTCAGGCGGCACCGTGATTATCCATGGCCATACCGATATTATCGGAGGCGAAGATAGTAATTTAAAATTGTCGGTAGCCAGGGCAGAAGATGTCAGGAACATCATCGAAAGTGGTCTGACAAAAGGAGGCAGAACGGATGTTAAATTCGAAGTTCACGGATTTGGTGAGGATCAAAATCTGGCGCCTTTTGAAAATAAGTATCCAGAGGAACGGTTTTATAACCGTACTGTTATCATTGATATTTTGCCTGCAAAGTAACTTTAAACTATAATTTACTTCTTTTAATTGGGCTGTCCGGGTAATACCGGGCAGCTCTTTTTCTTGGAAGGCATTGAGGCGATTGTTTTGAAACCGTTTCCATTTTAAAAGCTGAACGTGTGAATCATGTAACTCTAATTTGGAATTTTGTAACCTCTAAACCCCTTTTGTGACACATATTTGCATATTAAAATTATTTACGTTTAGAATAAAAATCATGAACACCACAGAAGTAAAGGGAAACTGGAATGAGCAAAAAGGGAAACTCAAACAGAAATTTGCAGTCTTAACCGATAATGACCTGATGTTTGAAGAGGGAAGAAAAGTGGAGATGTTAGGGAAACTTCAGATTAAGCTCGGGAAAACAAAGGAAGAACTATACAGGATTATTGGAGCACTTTAATCTGTCGTTTAATTTGAAAAGTCATTGTTTAACAGCATTGTTGAACGGTGTCTTTTCAAACTATTGCAATAATACTATCAAGAAAGCGTTGTATGAAGAAAAATTTTGCACCGGTTACCAGGCTTGTCCCTGACCTTCATAAGGCAAAGGAGATCAGCATGAAGCTTAGTGAAAAAACGTTAGCCGGAACAGCTGAGGCCAGTAATTTTTTAACGGATTTTGCTGATGTTTTATTGTTTATAACCCGTACTGTAAAAGAGACATTTTCACGCAATTTTGAATTCAGGGAATTTTTACTCCAGTGTTTTCAAATCGGCAATAAAACTTTGCCCCTTATTTCAGTTACAGGAATCATAATGGGACTGGTACTTACTATTCAGTCGCGTCCCTCTTTAGCGAAATTCGGAGCGGATGCGATGCTTCCCGGTATGGTCGCTGTTTCGTTGATCCGAGAAATGGGCCCCGTAATTACGGCGTTGATTTGCGCAGGTAAAATTGGTTCCGGAATGGGGGCTGAATTAGGTTCTATGAAGGTGACCGAACAAATTGAAGCGATGGAAGTATCCTCTACTAATCCGATGCGGTTTTTAGTCGTGACCAGGGTATTGGCTGCAACGCTGATGATTCCGATACTTATTTTATATGCCGATGCCCTTGGAATAATTGGAAGCTGGATTGGGGCAAATATTAAGGGCGATGTAACATTCACCCTTTTTTTCTCGCAGGCCTTCAGCCATATTGATTTTATTGATTTTGTACCCGCCTTTATAAAATCTATTTTCTTTGGGGCTGTAATCGGACTTGTGGGATGCTATAAAGGGTATAATGCAGGTCGCGGAACTGAGAGCGTTGGAATCGCGGCTAATTCGGCGGTGGTGCTGGCTTCACTGCTGGTGCTGATTGTGGATGTAATTGCGGTGCAGATTACAGATTTGTTATAAAGTAATATATTCTAAACACCAAATAGCTGCAAAATGATTGATCCCCAAACAGACGCGATTACTCCGGCAAAAACAAATAGTATCAATCGCGTAGTCGAAATAAAAAACCTGAGGAAAAGCTTTGGTGGTCAGGAAGTCTTAAAGGATTTATCGCTTCAGCTTTTTAATGGCGAAAATCTGGTTGTTCTTGGGAAATCGGGTTCCGGGAAATCGGTGCTTATTAAATGTATTGTTGGTTTATTAAATCCGGAGGGCGGAACTATAAATGTATTTGGTGAAAATGTGGGTACCTTAAATCCGGATGATTTAAGCGAATTGAGAAAAAAAATTGGTTTTCTGTTCCAGAGTGGTGCATTGTATGATTCGATGACCGTAAAACAGAACCTGGAATTTCCACTTCGCAGAATAAGAAAAGTACTGACCAAGGCAGAAAGAGATGAGAAGATAAAAGAAGTTTTGGAGAATGTGGGATTAGCTGATGCCATTAATAAAATGCCATCACAGTTATCGGGAGGTATGCGCAAGCGGATAAGTCTTGCCCGTACTATTGTTGTTGATCCGCTGATCATGTTGTATGACGAACCCACTACCGGGCTCGATCCGGTAACATCTGATGAAATAAGTTTGCTCATTAATAAAATTCAAAAAAAGTATAAAACCGCCTCCATTATTATCACCCATGATATTGAATGTGCCCGTCAGACAGCAAACCGCATTATTATGCTACAGGATGGTGAGGTATATCTGGAAGGAAATTTAGAGCGTTTCGAAAAATCAAAAGATCCATTAATCAAATCATTTTTTAAATAATTAATTGTTGAATCCTAAAATTAATATCATAGAAATATGCAAACGCACACCGATAATTTTAAAATAAGGTTAGGACTATTTGTTGCAGGGGGACTGGCCCTTTTTGTAATAGTTATATTTAT
>JAHEYS010000214.1 GCA_023251475.1 Prolixibacteraceae bacterium | reverse complement strand
GCCTCATCAATTCTTCCCCTTTTTACCAACCAGCGAGGGCTGTTCCGGATAAAAAAAAGCATCAGAAAGAACAAAACGGCAGGAATAGCTCCACTAAACATCATCCAGCGCCAATTCTGATCTCCAATATTCAGCAATAAATAATTTGATATTAGCGACATTAAAATTCCGACAACAATAGCTAATTGAAACGTAGCAGCGAGTAATCCCCGATGTTTGGGTGGAGAAATTTCGGCAATGTAAGTGGTGCAAATGACGGATGAAGCGCCTATAGCAAGGCCACCAATAAACCGGAAAAGAATAAAAACACCAATATTTTCAGCAATGGCACATCCGGATGAAGATGCAAAAAACATAACTGCAAAAATTTTCAGCATTAGCTTAGCACCAAATTTATCGCCTACTTTTCCAATGAACATGGTTCCTAAAATGCAGCCAACCAAAGCCGAACTCACTGTCCATCCATGCATTTGCGGAGAAAGGTGAAAATGCCTTACCAGGTCGAGCATGGCTCCGTTAATGATCACTGTATCGTAACCAAATAAGAGTCCGCCTAGAGCTGCTGCCAATGTACTTGTTAAAAGAACTTTATTCATCGTCTTAATTTGTTTTTAACTTTTTTCCCTGATTGGAATATGCTGGTGTCTTAAATTTTGGATGGTTGGTTCCATATTGAATTGATTCTTTTTGAATGACAAGTTTCCCATTCTTTACCCATTGTTCACCCCTTTGGCTGAGGTGTTCCACCATCCTTTTTCTCCAGGTTTTTAACAATTTTTCACTGGCAGCTGATAATGCCAGATCATTAAGCTCGCCCGGATCGCTGTTAAGATTAAACATTTGTTCCTGTCCCGTCAAGGTAAAATAGATGTATTTATATTTTCCGTCAGTGAGCGCTACCCAGGCATTATCTTTTTCATAGATCTGAGCATGTTCAAGATCAAGCTGATGCCTCCATTTTTTCCCACGCAAAATATTGAGCATACTCATTCCATCCATCACTGATGGTTTTGGGATCCCGGCAGCATCCATAAATGTCGGGAATACATCCCGCAGTTCCACCAGTTCATTTCGGGTCTGTCCTCTTTTAATTTTCAAACCTGAATTTTCGGGCAACCGGATGATCATTGGAATCCGGGCTGACCCTTCGTAGGGACGGCATTTGCGCCACATGTATTGATCGCCTAACATGTCGCCATGATCGGAGGTATAAAGGATAAGTGTATTTTCAAGCTCTCCTCTTGCTTTCAGTGCTTCAAGCACACGTCCTAATTGTTCGTCAACATAGGCCAGGCTCGCCGAATAGGAACGACGTGATTCGATAATTTCAGATATTGGAAAAACACCGTGAGAAGCATTATTATTCACTGCCACCGTCGTTTTATCGGCGCCATATTTGGCTTCCGCCCAGGCTCCCACTGAGGGTGATGGCATTTGCTGCTCTCTGAATGCCTTATCGCACCTTTCCGGCGGATCGTAGGGAGAATGGGGACGCTGGAAAGAGACCTTCAGCAACCATGGGGAGTCTCCGTTATAGGATTTCAGAAAATCAATAGCCCGATCTGCAGTCCAATGGGTAGGATGCAGATACTCATCATATGGAAAACATATTCCACCCCGCTGATCATTGTAATTAAGTCCTGAGCCGTTGATATCCTTGCCTGGCGCATTTTTTTCAAACCAGATGGTATAGTCACACTTCTCGTGATCTTTCTGTGAAGTATACCACCCCTCTTCCAGCTCGACTGTCTGATATCCATGCTTATTTCTCATCGGAGAAAAATGATTTTTCCCCACTGCATGAGTCCGGTATCCGGCTGCATTAAATATTGCCGGCCCTTCGAAAGGATAATCGGGGATTGGATTATACCCAAGTTGCCCGCTTTGCCACGGACTCATGCCTGTAAGGATGCTTGTCCTGGCAGGCAAACAAGATGGTACAGAACTGTAAGCCCTGGTAAACAAAACACCCTCATGGGCCATCTGGTCGAGATTCGGGGTCTTCACCCAGGTAGCACCTGCTGCACCCACAAAGTCACCCCGGTGCTGGTCACTCATCAGAAAAAGGATATTAATCCGTTTTCCATTCTTTTCCGGTGATTTTCCATATAGCGGGTAACAAAAGTGACTTCCTGACATCAGCCCGATACATCCCAACAGGAAGATGTTTCGTTTGGAAATTGAATGAAGGTTTAGTGGATTCATTTGTTCAGTTTTTACCATGTTGTAAGGTGAATGATCTGTTGATATTTCCTTATTAATATTTGGTTCCAGGTTCTGTTTCAAATGTTGTCTTCATTTCATTCAGACTATTTTCAAGCCTGTTTTTCACTGATTTATATTTTGGATTAAGGTAAAGATTGTTCAGCTCACCCGGATCATTACTCAGATGATACATCTCATTGAATGAATTACCATTGAGAATGTAAAACCTGATTAATTTGTACTTTTTTGTGCGGATCCCGTCGTGTTCAGGAACCTCGTACTGAGTAAAATAGTGATAGTAAATCGTTTCACGCCAGTTTTTTGGTTTTTCACCTTCAATTAACGGTCTTATGCTTTTCCCCTGAAATGTAGATGGTATTTGTTCATGGGCAAAATCAACAAATGTTGGCGCAATATCGAGGATTGAAACCATTTCATTGTTTACCGATCCTGGTTTTACAACTCCGGGAAAACGCACAATCAGAGGGAGTCTCATCGATTCTTCGTACATCCACATCTTATTGAAAAGTCCATGCTCTCCCAGAAAAAAACCGTTGTCGGAAGTATATACAACTATTGTTTTTTTTGCCAGGCCCGATTCGTCGAGGTACCTGAGCAACCTGCTTATATTTTCGTCCAGCGATGCCACCAGACGTAAATAACCCTTAAAGAAGGATTGATATGCCCATTTTTTATACGTCTCACTGTCCATTCCTTCCGGGACTTTCTCGGTGAAATGGTTGGGGTAGATATGGTCGAGTCTCGAATAACCTGCATTACTGACTAACAAACCCGGATTTTTTCCCGAGTAATTATCATTGAAAGTCTCAGGGAACGGAAGATCGTTTTCAAACAGCTTTGCATATTTCTCCGGATATTCATGTGGAGAGTGCGGCGCCTTGTGATGGATCATCAGCAGGAAAGGGTTTCCGGAACTGTTTTGTTTTAACCAGTCAATAGCCTGGTCTGTAATCACATCCGTTATATATCCCTTAGTTGGAATACCGCCCTGATTCCCATTACCCCAGGGTTGACCCTTCACTTTCATGGGACAGTTAAAGTATATACCTTGTCCGGGCAGCACGCTGTAATAATCAAATCCCTGAGGTTCAGTCAGCAAATGCCATTTGCCGATCAGTGCAGTCCGGTAACCTGAATGTTGCAGTAATTTCGGAAAAGTTTCCTGCTTCTCTTCCAAAGGATCGCCAATTCTTAATACACCGTTAAGGCGATTGTATTTCCCTGTGATCAGGGCGGCCCGGCTGGGGGCACATAACGAAATCACATTAAAACAGTTGGTAAACCTGACACCTTCGCGCGCTAACCTGTCAATCCCCGGCGTATTAATCAGTTTACTCCCGTAGCTGCTGATGGCCTGAATATCATGATCATCAGCCATAATGAACAGGATATTGGGCCTGCTATCTGCCCGAATTTCACTCTGACAGTTACTTTTAGCAGGTAAAAGCGCCAAAAGAAATGCTGGCAAACAGGAAAAGTAAGTAGTGGTTGATTTGATTTTCAGATACATCTCTTAACCTTTTAACAAGCATATTCGATCATGAAATTAGTAGTTCCCGATGGTATAACTGATTCCTAAAATTTCAAGACTTTTTAGTTTTGACTGCAACCTGACTTTAAAATCGTTCCAATCTTTTTTATCGTTATTGGTCCAGGCAACTTCGGCCAAAGCGAGCAAGCGGGGAAATAGCTGCCGGTCTATTCGTGGAGGAGTCCGATCGAGATGTGACCAGAAATTTGCCTGAACGCCCAATACCTTTTCGACGAATTTCTCGTCAAATCCCGGGGGAACCGGATTAAAGGAGTATACCCTTTCGGTTGATATTTTTTCATAGGTATAATCGAAATAACAGTGTGAAGTTGGTGTCATAATGATATTATTCCCGAGAGCAGCTACTTTTTGCGGAACATCTTTCACCCAACCTCTCCAGTACATCACTGTTGCACTTTTGCTTAGACCCCCTTCCATAATTTCATCCCAGCCGATCAGTTTCTTCCCTTTACTGTTCAGGTACTTTTCAATTCGTTTAACGAACCAGCTTTGGAGTTCATTTTCATCTTTTAAACCTTCGTCAGCCATTCTTTTCTGGCATTTCGGGCAGGCTTTCCAGTGCATTTTCGGGGCTTCATCTCCACCGATATGGATGTATTCAGAAGGAAAAAGTGCAGATACCTCATTCAATACATTTTGGAGGAACTCAAATGTTTGTTCATTCCCGGCGCAAAATACCTCATTATGAACCCCGTATCCTTTAGTCCACGGATGGATTTTATTGGTATCCCCTTTGCAGGATAGCTGTGGAAAAGCTGCAAATACTTCGGTTGTATGCCCGGGCATCTCAATTTCAGGGACTATCATAATATTTCTCTGCGCAGCAAATTTGATCAGTTCTCTGATATCATCCTGCGAATAGAATCCCTCATATTCTTTTGGTTCTTTAAAGGATTCATGGAATCTTGAAGAGATGGAGGAAAGCTCAGGATATTTTTTGATCTCCAGACGCCACCCCTGATCATCGGTGAGGTGCATGTGAAGGACGTTCATCTTAAAGAGTGACATCGCTTCAAGGTACTTCTTAATCTCCTCTTTGGTGATGAAGGTCCGGCTGCAGTCAAGCATCACGCCACGCCACTTAAAACGGGGGCAGTCTTCAATTTTCAGACACGGGATTTCCCAGGATATCTCTTGTACCTGTGCCTCCCTGAAAATCGGAGCGGGTAATAACTGCCGGAGCGTTTGTATTCCCCAGAATATTCCTTTTTCGCTGAAAGCAGCCAGAGTAATATTGTCAGGAGTGATCCCGAGTTTGTAACCTTCTTCACCAAGTTGAACCAGGGATTTGTCAAGTTTTAAATTGATAACATTTTTTTTTCCTGATTTTGGATTAACTGCCAAATCATAACCAAGGGCGGGTTCAAGATACCCCTTTAGTTGTTTTGCGCTGGTTAACAACTCTTTTTGGGACAGAATTGAAGTTGCAGGGGTAATTTTAAATACTCCCTGAGCCAGTTCCATTTTCTGTGGCTTCGGGATT
Source organism: Prolixibacteraceae bacterium (assembly GCA_023251475.1). GTDB lineage: Bacteria > Bacteroidota > Bacteroidia > Bacteroidales > Prolixibacteraceae > JAAFHB01. Next base: position 6,275 of record JAHEYS010000214.1, on the reverse strand, counting down.
ACCTGTGCAGTCGTTTGTCCGTTTACCAAAGCCGGCAGGACAAAAACAAGATGGAGAAAAATAATTATCCTGGTATTCATGGTCCTGGCAATTTAAGTTTATTCAGTGTATCTGAGTTTATAAAATTAGGAAAAATAATTATAAGAGTAATAAAACTAAGGGACACCCCGAAAGGCATCCCTTACAAACCTTATGCGTAAGATTTGAAAAAAAACATTACCATCCCGGATTTTGGGTCAATCCCTTATTAAGCGTAATTTCATTGGTCGGGATACAATCGAGATAATCTCTTGCTTCGTTAAACTGATAACCATTAACCAGTATTTTCTGATAGGCATCCACGAAAGTGTTCGCATCTGTATTTACAACCAGGCTCACAGCATATTCTGATTTCAGGTATGGAAATCCAAGCGGACGTTTGGCCTTAAACAAATTATGGGCACGCCATCTCCTCCAGTCATCAAACCGGAATCCTTCACAGGAAAGTTCAACTGCCCTCTCCCTGCGTATTTCGTATAATTCATCGTTGATTGTATATCCGAAAGCAGCATAACCAGATCGGTTGGGATCAGACTGTACTTTGAAATCCGGCATACCGGCTCTTTTTCTGAGCAGGTTAATAGTTGTTGCATAATTGACCGTTATTCCCAATTCTGACTGTGCTTCTGCTAAATTTAATAAGGCCTCGGCATAACGGAAAATAACAGACCCGGTTTCACAGGCAGTACTGAATCCCTGTGCTCCTCCGGCTGTTGGATCTGTCGGATCAGCTCCTTTTCGTAGCTGGAATCCGGTATGATTTTTCACCTCGCCTGATTTGTCCAGATATGGTTTGGTAAATAACACCCGTCCACCAGAGTTATCCCACATCACCTGACCGGGAGTCCAAATAACCTGTGCAAGCCTTGGGTCGCAATCAGTTGCAATTTTACTTAGAAATGCAGTTCCCTTTGTGGCAGAACTGAGCGTCGTATAATCATATGGATTCCCATCCTTACCCAGATAATTTTTTATTAATTCGAGTGTTAAACTTACCTGTGAAGTATATGAAGTAACGTATTGCTGGAAGTTGTGTGATAAGGTAGTGAGTGTTTTATCAAATTTAGCCCATAGAACAACCTCCGTATTGGCAGACAAATTCGTGGATGAAAATATCTTGTTATAGTCAACCATAGGATTACCAGTATTATATATCCCAACTTTATATTTACCTGCAGTCATTAATTCGGTTACAGCCTGAACAGCAGCCTGAAAATATTTGGCAGGATCGGCTCCCTGGGTTCCAAAGGGTGTTCCGGCATGATATTTCTGCCAGCTCCCTTCGAAAAGGGCAACCCTCGATTTAAAAATCAATGCTGCTTCCTTGCTCAACCTGTTATTTCCCCCATCTGCATCTTTGAGAAATTTGAGATTTTCGACAGCTTTGTCGAGGTTCCATAAAATAGAATCAACCACCTGAGTTCTCGGAGTCCGGGGATTGTAAAGTTCAGGCGAATCCATCTGAAGTGATTTTGAATACCATGGCACATCACCATACTGCCTTACGAGTTCGAAGTAGAACCAGGCTTTGAAGAAATAGGCTTCCCCGATAAAATGTTGGATATTGGCTGGAGTTTCTATTACTTTTTTATAGTTTTCAAAGAAAATATTGACGGAACGAATAGCTGTCCAACTCCAGCTCCCTCCGGATTGAACTATTGTCCTGGTCCCGTTTAATTGGGTAGCCGGAGTTTGAATAATCTGGTGATCTGAACCTCTGAAAGCATCCCAGCCCATTGCGCCGGTATATCCGGATGAAATATTCTTGGCGGTTGGAAAGTTGGGATAGTATTGAAGGGTGTAATTTTCAAGATCATGGGCATTTTTCCAGTATTGATCGGTAGATATCTGATCAAGCGGCTCTTTATCGAGGAAATTACTACAGGAAACCAGTAGTGAAATCACTCCGATGAATAATATTATTTTTTTCATGATTGTCTTTTTTTAAAATTTTACGTTAAGACCTACTGTTACGGCTGCCTGCGAGAAATAGGATTTGGCATTTCCCCTGCTTCCAACATTTGCTGTTTCAGGATCAAGATATTCAGCCATTTTTGTGATCGTCCACAAGTTTTCTCCAGAGACATATAGGTAGATACCCTGCATTTTAATTTTGTCAAGCCACACCTTAGGTAACGTATAACCGAGCTGCATCGTTTTAAGCCTCATAAATGCGCCGTTTTGCAGATAGCGGGTTTGAGTAATCTGGTTTTTATTATTCATGTTCGCATCAGTGTAAGGACGAGGAAAATAACTGTCTGTGTTTATACCTAAGCCGGCATAAGTTGTTGCCGCTACATCCCTGTAATAGTTCAGATGACCCGGGAATATTGAACCCTGTACTGCACTGCTGAAGCCCCAGAACATATTTCCGCTGATTGCCAAATCACGTTTGGCAACCCCCTGCATGAAAACTGAAAAATCAAAACCTTTCCAACCTGCCGATAACGTCAATCCATACTGATATCGGGGGGTTGCATTTCCAATCACTTTACGGTCACCCGGATCGTTAACAGTATTGGCGCCATAGTTAATAATCCCTTCACCTGTTAAATCCTTATATTTCACATCACCGGATTTCCATACCTGACCGGAGATTGCTTTTTGAGTCCCACCCGTGTTAATTGCATCGGCATCTGCCTGGGTCTGAATCAGACCATCGGAAACAAAGCCCCAAATTTCACCTACCGTTTGTCCGGAATAGGGATTGGTCAGGATCATCGTCGGATTATTATATTTGGTTACCTTGGTGAGATAGTCGAACATCATCGCAGTGGCAGAATAACTGAAATCTTTGCCTATTTTGTCTTTCCATGTCAGCGAAAGTTCCCATCCATTGGTTACCGTTTCCATGTTATTTGACTTGGGTAAAGTTGTTACCCCGATAACGGCCGGCAGCGCATCGGCAGGACCTAACTGATCGTAGGTGTCACGTTTATAGATATCACCGGTAAAAGTCAGTCTGTTTTTCAATACTCCCAAATCAATTCCAAGATCCTTTGTATTGGAGGTTTCCCAGGTAACGTCGGCATTGACCAGATTTGGAGCTGTGGTATATCCCGGGCGACGACTATTAATAATCCATCCCAGGTTAGAGCCGACTCCCATTAATGGAAGATCCTGGTAGGCGGAAGCAGTCACCTGATTGCCAAGCCCACCCCATGAAGTGCGAATCTTAAACATGTTGATCCTGGATCTGACCGGCTCCCAGAATTTTTCGTTCGAAACATTCCAACCCATTGATAGTGAAGGGAAAAACCCCCATCTTTTATTTTTGGCAAATTTATAGGTTCCATCATACCTGCCATTCACTTCAACGAGGTATTTGTCCTTAAAATTATAGTTCAAACGGGTAAAGTAGCCTTGTGTCGCAAAATGTGCGAGGTTGTCTGTCGCATCGATTGTTCCGGTTGAAGTATTGATGGCAGGTACTTCCTGTGAAACCATATCATTCTTTTTTGCCCACAGATAGGATGTCTTTGACTCCTCCTGCTGATATCCCGCCATCACGGAGATGTGGTGAATATCCTTAATGTCAATTTTATAGGTCGTATAAGCGTTCAGTGTTTTGTAAAAATAGTTCTGCTGTGATTTTTTTACGAACGATGGAGATGTACTTCCTGATATAACAGGTGAACCATCCACCTTATCTTCATAAACAGTGTAATTATTGGAGGTGTACTCTGAATTTGTGAGCTGGAAGGAGTAGTCTGCATTGATCGTCCAACCTTTTAAGGGGGTAATTTCGGTTGCAAACCGATTTACAAATTCATTGGTATTCCAGGTCTCATCTCCTGCATCACGGGCCCATGGAATTTTTGACTGAATGGATAATATTCCATTAGGTGATTTCATGTACTGAGATGGAAATGTCCGGGCTACCTGATGGAATAACAAGTCATAATCACCCTGGTTATCATAGGCAGGTCGTGTGCGGAGTGTATTGTAGTAGCGGGTGTTTAACGAAAATTTGAACCATTTGGTAAGTTTGGCGTCGAATTTTGCAATGGTATTATACCGGTGGTAATCATCTTTGGCAACCTGGAGAATTCCCTCATCATATATTTGTCCTCCTGATACATAATAGGAAAATGCGTCTGATCCGCCACTGACTGAGAGGTTTTCCTGATTTCTGGTCCCTTCGCCGTAATAGACGTTAAACCAGTCATAATTAGCATTGCTCTCATATGTATTGGCCCATAAAGCTGCATTTGCACTTGAAGGGACCGTTTCCGGTGTATTTATCGGATCGGCCTGGTATTTTATAATCCTGTCAATGGTGGCGTTGGTGTAAATTGGCGTTATCCCGGAGTTGATAGAAGCCTCATTTAATGCTAATGCAGTAGTATATGAATCTGCAAGATGGGGCATCCGGATCGGTTTAATACCTGAAACGGAAGAGGAAAACTCAATATTTAATTTTCCATCCTTTTTCCCTGACTTGGTGGTAATCAAGACTACACCATAAGGCGCCTGAGCACCATAAATTGCTGCTGCAGCAGCGTCTTTCAGTACGGACATCGATTCGATGTCATTAGGATTAAGGCCATCAAGTGAGCCGGCTACACCGTCAATCAGAATCAATGGACTACCTTGCCCACGGATTTGAATGGCTAATGAAGCGCCGGGTTCAAAACCGTAAACACCCGAACTGAAATTGATCCCCGAAACCTTACCTTGTAATGCCTGCGACACTGTTGTTGTGGCACGGTTTACCAGCGCATCACCTTTAACAACCTCAACTGCTCCGGTTAGATTTACTTTTTTCTGGGTACCGTAACCCACAACAACCACTTCATCAACACCAACTGCTTCTTCATCTAAAGTTACATTTACTGTTGATTTCTGAGTGATTTGAACTTCCTGGGATTTCATCCCCACAAATGAAAACACAAGTATTTTTGCTTCGTTTGGTATCGAAAGGGTAAATTTTCCTTCGGAGTCGGTGACTGTTCCCGTAGTTGTACCCTTTACAAATACACTTACTCCAGGTAACGAGAGCCCTTTGCCGTCTTTGACTATGCCGGAGAGTTCCTTCTTCTGTTGCTGGGCAACAGCAATTTCTGCTCTTGCTGAAGTTAATGAAGTGAGATCTTTGCTGTTATAAAGAACTACCTGCCTGTCATCAATCAAATAAGCAACCCCGGTATCCTTAAACAATTCGTCCAAAATCTCAATAATTGTTTTCGCCTTGACATTAATTGATATGGCAGAAACAGTATTGAGATACGCCGCATCATAAATAAAAATGAACTCACTGCTATTCTCAATAGAGTGCAATATATCCTGGATCTTAGAGTTTTCCATCTTCAGATCCATCCTGGTTACTTGTGAATAAGTGCTTGCCGACAAGGATAAAGCTCCGATCAGCAAAAGAAAAGTGGTTAGTTTCATAACAAGAAGTACTTGCCGGATCCTTTTTCCACACGAAAAACAAGATCCATTTGGAATTTTTTTCATAATTTTGTTTTGAAGTTAAAAATGATTGCCCTACGGCAGTTTGTTATTGATCACGATCCGGTTAGTGTATCGAGCACTGACCGGATTTTTTAAGTTAGTTGCTGATTGTAAAACCTCCTTCCTTTTTTGTTAATTTGAGTTTTGCAATCACAGTTATCCCTTTTAAAACCCTTTCCGGATCATTTTTTAAATCGAGTTTCCCGGTAATCTTAAATGACCCATTCCTGCTATTTAATTGAATATCTATATTATAATATCTTGAAACTCTTTTCAGGAGACTCTCAAGCGTCTCTTCTTCAAAGTTGAGATACCCGTAAGTCCATGCAATATAATTATCAGGATGTTCAACTCTTTGTACAATAAAATGGTTTGAATTTTCTGACAGGTCGCCCCGCTCGCTGGGGCTTAAGATAATCGCTTCCTGATTCAGACCAAACTTTTGTCTGGTTGAGATTGAAACTTTACCTTCGAGTAAAAGCGCTGAATAAGTATGTTCCCTTTCATAGGCCTGAACATCGAATTTTGTACCCAACACCTCGACTTTTATCCGGTCTGTTTTCACATAAAAAGGCTTCTGCGCATTTTTAGTCACCTCAAAGTAGCCCTCCCCCTGAAGATAGACCTCCCTTTGTTTTCCGGCAAAGACCGGAGGATAGACCATGCGTGAACCCGAATTAAGCCAGACCTTTGTCCCGTCGGAAAGCTGCATACTCACATATTTGCCGTAAGGGACAATTATCTGATTATATTTTTCTTCACTTGCAGACTGAACAACA
>JAHEYS010000213.1 GCA_023251475.1 Prolixibacteraceae bacterium | reverse complement strand
GGCGTTATCGTACACGGGAATTGGATGCGTCAGAAAAATCACCTGTAATTATTTATGATCAAACATTTAAAAAATTAATAAAATGTCGGACAGAAGAGAATTTATTCAGAAATCGGCTCTTGGTGCAGCCGGTTTGACCCTGGGGGGGATGGCGATGAGTGCCAAAAGTTATGGCCGGATTATCGGCGCCAATGATCGCGTAAAGGTTGGAATCCTTGGCTTTTCAGGCCGGTTTGAAGGGGCTTTGGGACTTGCCTTTCAGAAATATGCAAAGGAGATGAATTTCGAATTTGCCGCTGTTTGCGATATCTGGAATAAACGTCGCCAGGAGGGTATTGACTGGGTTAAAAAACATAACGGGACTACACCGCTCGAAGCCAGGAATACCGATGAATTTTATAATCAGAAGATGGATGCGGTCATTATCTCAACTGCCGATTTTCAACATGCCGTATTGTGCGGGCAGTCGGTACAGGCAGGGATGAATGTCTACTGCGAAAAGCCTTTTGCTGAGACCATGGACGATGCGATTTTTGCAAAAAAAGCGGTTAAAGAGTCCGGTAAAGTTGTCCAGATTGGTTCTCAGCGTCGTTCAGGCCCTAATTACCAGGCAGCTCATGATTTTATTCAGGCCGGGAAGTTTGGCAAAATTTGCGCTGTCGAAATGACCTGGAACGTCAATCAGCCTGGTCGCTGGCGTCGCCCCAAAGAGGTCGCATCAATTAAAGAGTCAGATACCGACTGGAAACGGTTTTTACTGAACCGCCCCTACGAAAAGTGGGATCCAAGAAAGTATTTGGAATTCCGGCTTTTCTGGCCCTATTCATCAGGTATTCCCGGACAGTGGATGGCCCACCAGATTGATACGGTTCACTGGTTCTCTCATTTGCCACATCCACGCTCGGTTGCAGCCAATGGCGGGGTTTATGTATGGAAAGATGGCCGGAGGAATTTCGATACCATGACTGCAGTTTTCGATTACGGCCCACTGGATAATATGGAGGAGGGATTCCAGGTAATCTACTCTTCACGTCAGACCAACGAGTCGGGCGGTACCAAGGAGTGGTATTTCTCGAACGGGGGGAAACTTGATCTTGATACCAATAAAGTGACCTCCGAAGGTGGTTTAAAGGAAAAGTATGCCAAGGAGATGGGGATGAAACCGAATCTATTGCCCGATTTTGAGTTGCCGCAGGAAAAGGTGGAGACCAATTCAAATACCGGCGCTGATGCTTTGACCAATGCCCATATGAAGAACTGGATGGATTGCGTCCGCGCGAATAATCCAAAAACCAACGCTCCTGTTGATGCAGGCTACAGCCATTCAATAGCCAATATTATGACCACCGCGGCGCTCCGCACAGGTCAGAAAGCTACCTTCGACGAGAAGACACAACAGGTTATGGCGGGGGGTAAGGTCTTTAAATATTAATTTTACCGGGGCACTGAGCTAACTTTTATTTTTCGGCAGAGGCTGCCTTATAAGCCCTTTTAAACCGCGAAGAGGTCGCAAAGCACACTCAGCTAAAAAGTTGTGGATGGGGTCCCAGGTAAGTCTGTTTTTCCCGCAGAGTCGCAAAGTCGCAAAGTTTTATTCTTTTGCAGCTTAGCGCCTTTGCGGGATTTTTGCCTGATCAGACCCCCTCTTTCCGTTTATCGGATCTCATTGTCCGGCTCTGAATAATGGTCAGAAAAAAACTAGGAAACTGTTTAAATTTCAAGATTCCTGTTTTTTTGATTTTTATTCAGCATTCAAATGGTGTGTTGTAAGCACTAAATGTGGGAAGGACTAGGATTTTAGCCCGATATTTCGTCCGTCAGTTGGCGGACGAAACTTTGCATTTAATTCTATTTTTCTACCCATATTAAATCCCTCACGGGATTATAGAACCAATTTTAAACAGTTTCTAAATGACTATGATCAATAAATTTCTTCTCCTTTTTCTGGTTATTGCCGCAGCTTCTGCTGTAAGGTCTCAGCCCATTACAATCGAGGCAACGAAAGAGGGGGCATGGATTAAGGACGGTAATCAGAAGGTGTTTTTCTATCAGCGGCTCCCCAAATCGCTGGATGGCAAATATGCAAGATCCAACTACCTGCATCCGGTTTACGGTCTGGACGGGGAAATTATGACAGAAGATTTTCCGTTGGATCATTTTCATCACCGGGGAATATTCTGGACCTGGCATCAGCTTTGGTGCGACAGTCTGCGGTTGGGCGATCCCTGGATGTGTGAGAACTTTTCGCAGGAAGTTACCGGGTTGAATTTTAAAAAAGGGGAGCATTCAACGGGTATCCTCACTGTAAACGTGCTCTGGAAGAGCCCCCTGTATTTGAAAAAGGGGGTACAAAGCGCTGTTATCCTTGAAAATACCAAGATTACCATCTTCCCGGTCACCAACGATTGCCGGCGCATCGATTTCCGGATTGAGCTCAATGCGCTCGAAAAGGGGATCAGGATAGGAGGCTCAGAGGATGAAAAAGGGTACAGCGGGTTTTCGGTGCGCATCCCTTTGGTAACGGGTATGAAATTTACCAGTGGCGGAGCAGAGGTTATTCCTCAGAATCTTGCCGTTACAGCCGGTCCGGAGATGGATATTTCGGGCCCAGTCGGAAAAGATGGCAAAATGGCAGGTATCATGATGATCTGTCACCGGTCCAATCCCGATTTTCCCGAGAAATGGATTATCCGGAAGGAGAGGAGTATGCAAAACTGTGCCTGGCCCGGAAACAGAACGGTAGACCTTCCCAAAACCAAACCTTTAATTTTAAATTATTCAGTGATTATCCACCGGGGCGGTGCGGGCAATGCGGAGCTTCAGTCGATACTTGGATCAATCATTGAAATAGGGAAGTGAGATTGAATTACGTATAGACTACAGATTTAAAATAAAATGATTTGAAAAATGGTTTTTCCAAAAATGAAACAAAATCGGATAATATCCAGTATATAGTGGAAATGTGCTTCCTGCCCCTGTAGCCTGCTTTTTTGCGGTATAAAACAGCCTTATGCCATTTAGAAAATGTGTGATCAGGAAATGGTAAAAGTATACCCGCTAAAGTGCCTGTAGTTTAATAATTGAATGGTTAATCCGGTTACACCCCTGCAGGCCGGGCTGTACAAGACCTCGGGGGTGAAGTGAAGGGGTTGTCTGAAAAGTCTGTTTTTACCGCAAAGTGCGCGATGATGGCGCAAAGAACGCAAAGTTAAGTTGTAGTTTTTATGAACTTTGCGAAATTCCATGGCGACCTTTGCGGTTTACTCCTTTGCCTTTTCAGACACCCTCTTCACTGTTTAAAAGCTGAGACATTCACATCGTATCCTGAATTGAAGGGTAACCTTTTTACTTCAAACTTTCGCCCTTTTATCCGATCTGTGTGCTGACGGATTTCAGATTATACCGGGAAATTGCAGGGGAAAAGTAAGCAATGATAGCGGATTTATTTACCTATTATCATTCCTTTTAAAGACCAGAGAATTGCCAGTACATCCTTTTTTGACATTTCATCGATACCATGTTCATCCAAAACGCCAAAAATATCATCCATAACGCACATGTATTCTTCTGCATTGATACCCATACCCTCATGTGTTTTTGGCATATCCCGTCCCTTATACTCAACCGGGCCGCCACTACCTGCGCTGAAAAAATCGATGGTATGCTGACGAATTGAAGTCATACGTTCCGGTTGAGCTTTGTATGGTATAAAACGGTCTTTGATAACCGGATTGTTCATGTGAGCTTCGATTACATCATCAACAATCAGGGTAATTCCTTCAACTCCTCCAAGTCGTTCATAAAGACTTAAAGAAACATCAGCTTTTGAATTTTGTGTCGTTGTCATAATTTAATGTATTAACAGGTTGAATACTGAGAAAATTAGTTGTTTTTATCTTTGATTTGAAGTAATTAAACGCTGATAAATTACTTATACCAAATATACAACATTCAGTACCCTGTGATTAGTACATTTAGGTTTATTAAGTGAACAATTAGTTTAAAATTCACTGGTTCCGGTTGATGATGGTTTTTGAATTATGATTTAATATAATCGGAAGGCAGAATATTAAATCTGTGCTGAAAACATTTTGAAAAATAGGATTGGCTGTTAAATCCGGTTTCATAGGCTATTTCTGAAATGGTATACCTGTTTTGATTAATTCGTTCCAACGCCTGATTCAGACGATATTCCCTGATAAAATTATTTGGTGATTTTCCGGTCAGTGACATTACTTTCAGGTAAACCTGTGTTTTGCTCATTCCTAAAGGAAGATCAAAGTCATCAACTTTTAATTCAGGCTTATACCATTCACCTTCAATAAAATCGATTAATTTATTTAAAAAGTTTTCCTCTGATAGGGGCAAGGCGTGTATTTTGTCTTTATCGAAAGGTGCATTTAAGTTTTCTGTAATAAATAAATTGTGAACTTCGTCTGAAATCACAATATTGGATTTATCAATAAAGCAAAGTCGATTTGCTAATTTTATGGTATCTTCAAAAAAGTTTTTGTTTGCCACTACCGGCATACCCGTTGCCAATCCAATTTTAACGCTGATATTTGAATGGTATGAACCAGCTATTTTCTCAGTAAGTAAGGTTTCTAACTCCAATGCACAGCGGAGGGATTTGTGGGCAGATTTAAATGAGATTAACAGGTATCCCTCTTTATGTTCTGTAAGTCGTCCCCCATACTTTATTAGTAAATCAGCAATTGCGTTAATCGCTTGTTGCATGTTTGATTTTGAACGGGAATATTGAACACCTGTAAGGGAGATTGTTTTAAACCGAACGACCATGAGTGTCCGTTGGGCCGGATCACTGATAATATTTAAATCGGAGGAAGATGATTTAACCGGATCTTCGATGCGTCCCAGAAATGATGTTACAATCTTTTCATCTACCTCAAGGATATGATTGGGTACTTCTCCATGGGCATGACTATGCATATTGTGTATTGATTCTTTGTCAGGAGCTTCGATTAAACAAAAGGCTATTTTTTTAATATCATCATACCAATAGGTTAATCCGCGGCAGTTAAATTGGGTCTGAATTTTCAGATCTTCCTGATGCAGTTGAGCAACATTTTCAGCAGTTACAGATTCCGATACGTCATGACGATCCATGTATATAGGCATATGTTGGTTTTTAAGTTAAGGGATGAGCATTTATTTATTCAACAATCTTGTCACCGCTTTGTTCCGGTGAATCTGCCCATATCGTTTGGTAAATGAGCTACTGTTTAAATCCGTGGTCAGGTACCCTGTTGCCGGAGAAAAAACCTAGCCAAACGGAGTAAAAACCTGACCAATCGGGCAACGAAACAAGCATAGTTTATCCAAAACATAGCCGATCGTATGTTTTGGATTCAATCACTTTGTTAAAAGGTCCGGTTGGTTACCTGATGACTGCCATCACTCACTGTTAACGCCCGATCTGATAGCTGAAGTGACTGAACCATAAGAATTAGTGAAAATTAGTGAAAATTCGTGGACAAAAAAAGTCTGCCTTTAGGCGGACGCTATTTAATCTGTGTTAATCTGTCCGTTAGCTCACAAAAAAAAGAAGTGGTAAATAAGGACTTTGGAGGCCTCCCTGTACCATGTCTTAAGTTGATCCTATGTATCAGTCTGTTTTTGCTGAGAAACTCCGGGGAAGTTACCTGTAAATAACCTCCGGTGCAGTGAAACGGAATGAATCACAAGGAATTCAACCCCATAGCAGGTTGGCCAATACTGTTCTTTTAATGGAGAACCCACTACGTGTCCACGGACAAATTTTACATAGTTATTTCAATTAATGGTGTCTCTTTTTCTGAATTGTTATATACTTGAACTCTTACTTTGTAATTGCTAGAAAATAGATCAAAATCAGTATTCGTTTTTAGACGTTCAAAATCTTTCATAACTAAATTTAAACACTCATCCAGATTCTCTGATAAAGCATTCGAGTCATCAAGCCAAAATAATTTATTTTTCACAAGAAGGGTTTCATTGTCTTGCTTATTAATGACAAGATTTTCATAATCCCAGGTTTTTCCAGTTTCCAATATTTTGATTCCTTTTAGAATCTCTTCATCTTCAATTAAGTTTAGGTATTTTTTTTCTGTTCTTTCAAATTGATTCAGACCAAAAAATAATCCTCCAATCCCGCATAAAGTTATTGAAGTTAGGAATCCGGATAAATGCATATTTTCTGTCTTAAAATGACTGTCTACAAAAAACAATAGTACTCCTATGGGAAGTCCCAGATAAACGGTGCCGCGTAGAAAAATAAAAAGAAATTTTTTCTTTCTGCATTCTTTCCATTTGATATAAAACCTCTCTTGTTTTTTACCTAAATCTTTCATAATCTGATATTTATATCTTCTGTTTCACATTTCAAAATTTCCTTGGCATTTCGATTTCTGCATTTTTAACGATGCAATCAACCACTCGCTTCAATTGGCTTTTGCGGTTTAATCCGGTTTATCACTCCTTACCCGATTTGACCGATAAACTGGCCGAAATTAATGCCGGATTGGTAATTAATCCATGGTTTCCAACGCGAGCAGATGTATGATTGTTTTTCAATCAGAGGACGCAATAAACATCACTTTCTTCATCTTTCGGGAGTAAGCAATCATTTCAAATCCCTCTACTGAAAGTTGTATCGCATATCCGATCACCGTTGAATCTTCGGTTATTCCACTGTAATCCGACATATTCAGCTTTAGCTTATCGTTCTTAAATCTCAGAATCGGGTTAACGATGTACCTATCCTCATTGAAAAATTCGTGCATCTTTTTCTGAATATACCTTAAATCTGCTTTATGTAAACTGTCTGCAACCCCGGTACTTAGATTTTCCGGATTAAAACCTTTCCCCCTTTTGGGATCTGTAATATAGTCATACCAGGGTCTGCCATAATCGTAAAATGATGTCCCCGTGAATCTTTTTTCGTAAATCTTAGTGCCGGAAAAACTAATAATCTGAAAAATCATTGAATCCGCAAGGTTCCCACAGTTGTATAACAGTTTAAAGGTGTCTTTTTGATCCGGATTTGAAAAGGCATGATTTTTAATCATCTTACAATCATAAATTCCGGTTTCCACCCGGCTTTTCCCTGCATCGGAATTTAAATCAGCGATCGCACCATCATTATTTTCTCCCTGTTTCCAATTGATCAAAAGAGAAGTAACCAATATTAGAAATAATATTTTCATTCGTATAAATGTTAATTAATCCGTTCCTGTTGAACTGTTTGTTTTTGTGTTATCCCTTTTCTTTTGATCTCATTCGCCTGGTTTCCGGCAGCTTTATGATTTTGGTTAGGGCTAGTCTGTTTTGTATTGTCGACAGGGTGAAAATAGATAACTTTTCAACCTGCAATGCATTTGGAGTTTATTAGAAATTGTTTTCACTGATATTGTCAATTATCCAATCAACTATTTCAGTATGGTGAAATTTGCCTTCCGCAATTTTAATAACGAAATCATATTTTTCCTCTTCGTTGGCAACAATATCAAATCCAAACTCCATTAACATCAGCCGCATTAATACCTAGCCAATCCGCTTATTCCCATCAATAAAGGGGTGATTAATTAAAATGCTTTCAATCAAGGCTGCTGCTTTATCTACTACATTAGATTATAAATCTACCTTATCGAATGTTTGAAAAGGCCTTGAAATGGCGGAGTCTAAAAGTCCATAATCCCGAATTCCTTTACTACCACCGAAATTGTCGATTAAAATCTCATGAATTCGAACAACATCTTGAATGTCAATCATAATGCTAAACGCTTTAATAATTCTCTATCTTCCCGAATTATTAAACCTAAATGACGCGATAAATCAATCTTTTCTTTTGGAGAAGCTTTGACCTGCTTTAAATATTCCAGGATGTCGACCAAGACAGATTCCGGAACCTCCTCGATCGCCTTTTTAATTTCAATTTTCAAATCTACTGTTGTCATAATTGAACTGTTTTATCAAACTTAAACATTTTAATTAATCTACACAATTCCTTTAAGCGGAAGGGAAAGATATTAATATGTTAAATAATTTGCAAACTCCTTTGTAATTTATCAGCCAACCCTCCTCTTTTTCAGCAAGTAAACAATTGACTGGACGATTATAACGACCACGACTAATCCCTGCCATAATTTCAATCTGAAACTTCCATTGATGGATTTAGTGCCATATATGATTTGGAATGCCAATGGCAACACGAAAATAGCTGTAAATAAAGCTTTTAACATTTGTTTGCATTTCATTCTGTTTTCTACCCAAATTCAATCCCTGACGGGATTGAAAGTATAAATTTAAACAATCTATTAATAGTTTGTACTTCAGTTCTGTTTGTATATTCGTTAAAAAGGGTTTGTTTTCACTTCATAATCCCGCATGTTTCGTAAAATTCCCTTGGCTTCCAGTTTATTTTGTCTGACCAGTTCTTTCAGGCGCCAACTCAGAATCGTATCACTCACATTAAAACCAGTATCTATCAACGTCATTCCAACCACGCGGGCCGACTTTTGAAATTCATGGTTGCAATTGGCCAGCAACGCTGTATCAAAATAGTGCTCTTCCTGCATTTCTAAAGTTGTGCCGTTCAATACACGCAGGGTGGCATTGTTTGATCCGATCAGGTTCCAGGTTGCAATAGCCTCGCTGATTTCTGCCTGTGTAATGGGGCGCAAATCAGGATAAAGCTCCGCGATTTGTTCGGGATTCAATACCACCAATGTTTCGGGCAGGAAATGGGTTCCGTCAGTGTTCGTTGCAGGATGATCAGATACAGGAACAACAAAAATATTTTCAGTTGAAGGGTTAATAAAATGAACCAGGCGGTCCTTCATTAATTGATCAAACAGGCAACTGCCATACCAGATACAGATTTTTTTATTTTCATCCGCTAATTTTTTGATGCGATTCAATCTTTCCAGGTCGCTGTAAAACATATCAAGAAACGCATGCTCTTCACACATCTCTGTGATACTTTCCCACCATTTGCGGCGTTTGTCATAGCCGGTCATGGTATCTATTCCCGTAAGCGGACCCACACGCAGGTCATCATTTAATGATATTACTTCAAGTAGGAGAATGCCCCTTAATTCAAAACTACTTTTAAGGGAGCACCCCGCTGAATCACCGGCAGTGATATGGACATAATTTTTCATTCTATTTGGATGCTTTTGCTAAATGACTCGTCCCGTTGGATCATTCTCTTTTTATTACTCTTGGTGCTGGCCTTCATTTCATGAGTTTACATATCAAATATATAACATTTTGCGAGTTAGAATCCTGTTTTGCATTTTATTTCTAATTCAAGGTATAACAGCAGGTTGGGATTTTAATTTTTTGAGGGGGGAGGTTTCAAACCTCTTAAGTTGCAGGAAATGTAACCTTGCTGGAGGAAAATTCTAAATGTGTCCATGCCTGTGGTGCAAATCAGGATCGTGAGGATGCTCATGTGCAACTGGATTATGGGTATGGAGGTGAGAATGCCATTTGCGCTCCGGAACTGTTGCTCCATCGTGTGTATGGTTATGATGCCCATCTGTGTGCTGATGGTAATGGATGTGTTCCATAACAACATGGGAATGCATATGTCTGTGAGAAAGTAGATTTGTAATAATAACGGCAAGTGATAAAAGGACTATCGAAATAAGATGAACCCATTGGAATGCTTCGTGAACAAACAAATAGGATAAAAGCACACCCCATATTGGGGCTGTGGAAAACAATATCTGACTACGGGTAGCCCCGATATTTTGAGCGGAGGTTACATAAAGCACAATGCTAAAACCATAGGCAAATATTCCAACAATGATTGCCGGAACCACATTCCCAAGTGTCATCGCATTACCTGCAATAAAGCATCCGATCAGTAAATTGACAGAACCAGCCACTATTCCTTTTACGAAGGTGACTGTTTGAGGCGAAGCCCCATCGGTAAGGGCTGTTAAGTGATTATCAACTCCCCAGCAAATACAGGCAGCAGTAATGAGTAATCCTGAAAAGATACCGCTTGCACCTTCGCCCAGGGATACTGCAATTCCGGCGATAATGGTTAGAAAGACTCCAATCCACGTGTTTCGGTCAAGCATATCTTTAAAGATCAGAACTCCCAAAATAGCTGTAGCCACCAGTTCCATATTTAACCAGATTGAAACCGATGCCGCATTGGCTGTTTTTAAACCAGCTAACAATAGCAACGGACCCGCGAATCCGCCGAAGAAAATAATACCAATTGTTTTTGCCAGACTACCTGGCTGAAAGAGCAATTTCAGGTTGCTGTTTTTTCTGAAAATGTAAGGTAGCATCGCCAAAGCAGCACCCAAATAAAGCAAACCGGCCAGTTGAAAAGAATTTAATCCATTCAACAACAATTTGCTAAAGGGTGTCGCAATTCCAAAGAGAAACCCGGAAAGAATACCTGTAATTATCGCAAATCGCTTCATAAACGAGTTTTATCCAAAGATGCGCAAATTTTTGAACTTTAAAGAAGCCGGGCTTGCCGAAATTGCCTCATTCCAACAAGCCCCAAAATTAATTCTCTACCATTCGTACTGCTTTAGATATACCATTTCGAGGTAATAATCTTTTGCGGAAACCAGGTATCGATCATAAGTTTCATACCAGGATGATAATTCGCGGTAATATTCAAGTACCGAAATGTTGCCGGAACTTAAGGATTTCTTCAACAAGTCCTGGCTTTGGATGCTTTCAGCAATTTTCCGGTATTCGTCGAAGTTGTTTCTTAACGAAACGGCTACCTGATATTTTGCGACAATGTTCGATTTCAGTTGCTGACTGTACGCAAAAGCGTTTCTTTCGGTGGCCTGTTGTTGCGACCGGGCATATTTCACCATGTTTTTATTTTGCCACAATGGAATGCTGATACCTGCCTGAACGCCACGGTACGAACCACCTAAGATTGTTTCCTGCCCATACCCGGCCTTGAATTGTGGTAACCAAAGCGATTGCTGTAGTTTCACATTATTGCCAGCAATCTTTAATTCGTAACCCATCGCTTTTAATACAGGATCACTCTGGATAGCTTTTGAGAGGATTGAATCAACAGGTAACAATTGCCAAATCGGGTAATCGGGGTTTGTAAACACAAATGCCCTACCTCCGTTCATCGCGGCTAAAATCTGTATTTTTTCTGTTCGTCGTGCTTCGTTTAAACTAAGCTCATTGGCCCATCGCGCGGCTTCGATGCGTACTTTGTTAATTTCCATCTGGTTTGCATCACCTGCTTTTAGCCGCTTTTCAAACAATGATTTCACATTTTCGGCATCGGCAGCCCGTTTCTTCAATTCAACGGCGTATTTGTTGAGGTAAACCATCTCTAAATATTGAGAAGCTACTTCATTCAAAACATTTCGGGTATTGAATCGGTGTAATTCACCTGATTTTTCACCCGAAAGTTTTGCCCCGGTCTTCTTACGTGAATAAACCGTTGGAAAATAGAATGATTGGGAAACACTTAGAGTAGATTTATTTCCGATAACGTCATTGCTTCCCGGGAAATAGCCATATTCAACCTGTGGATCGAA
>JAHEYS010000495.1 GCA_023251475.1 Prolixibacteraceae bacterium | reverse complement strand
CGGTTGTAATGGGCATACCAGTGGTTCCAACCCATCGGAGGTGTAAGGGCAAGCCGGTCGCCGGCAACGATCTTTAGTTTCCTGGTGTCTTTCCCTTTTGAATTTTTTGCGTGTATCGTAATTTCATAATCCCCTTTCGGAGGAACGGTGCCTGAAATGATACCTGTTGAAGGATCAAGCTTTAATTCAGGAGGGAGCCCCTTTATTTTAAAAAGTAGGGGGCGCTCTCCCTGGCACGGAACCCGGTATAAAAATGGGTGACCCGGCCGGCAGCCATATACCAGCGGACCATTGATACGGGGTTGTGGTTTCGGCTGTGGGGTGATTATTTCATTTGCTGAATTTCCGGTTCCTGAACCAAAAGAAATTTCCGGTACAAAAACGAGAAAAGAGATAATATGAAATGCCAAAACGAAAACGATTGAATTTTTTTTCATTTGATTTCTATTTTAATTTAAAATAAACAGTGTCAGTGTTTTTACTTTAACCCGGTGAGATCAGACTCGACAATAATTTTCCCTTTTCCCGGGATCACGTTTGCCGAAAAGTCGTCGTAAAGCTCAGTATTTGAAGAGGTTTTCAACATGATTTCTTTGTTTTCAACACTGTTGGTCAGCAGGTTCATCGGCCCTTTTTTATTGAAAGCACAGCCATAGATGTTGATTTTAGTTTTCAGGTAGTCCGGCATTGCCTTATTGCCATGAAAGAGAATCCGGCTGTCTTTAAAGCTTGAATTTGCAATGGTTAACACATCGACTGGTGTTCCGATGGAGAACAAAACCGTTGGCTCATCATAAATTACACGGATATTGTCAAAGGTTAGCTGTTCCTGTTTGGGGATTTCAGCTCCGGGATAGTAAGAGCGACTGTATTTGTCGTTGTCGAAGTGAACCGAAAAGCCGGTACGCGGCTTTTCGAGAAAGATATCACGGAAAACAACGTTCCTGACACCGGCCGTATAGGTTACGTCGGTTTGCACCACTCCCCAGTTAATACTGTCGAGCATCATACTTCCATTTTCATGAGTTGGCCGTGTTACTGACTTGTAAATTTTGCCATCGGGTTTTGCCTGTACGCGATAAAGCCTCCCATTAGAAACAACTGCATCCGATTGTTGAACCTCCATCCCGGGACGCCAGTCGACCCATGCTCCTGCTAAAATGCGGCAGAAATACCCGACAGGATTTTTGCCATCACGAAGGTCATGGCAATTTTCAACTACGCCATCCTCAATCCAGCCCAACTCAGGATTCCCAACAGAATAGTCGTGGGCATTGAGTGCCACGGCATCATCGTAGGTCTGAAAAATCCCGTTACTGATGGTAAAACGCTTCCCCCTTCCCAGATGTACACCGTCCTTATCCCCTTTAATGATCACATCATTGATGATAATATCCTCAAAGGTACAAACATGGATTCCATACTGAGCCTTTCCAAGGTCCATGCAGCGGAACCGGTCGATGCGCAAGTCCCGGATATAGAAAAATGCGAGCTGTCCGTGAAGTCCGTAAGCTTCCTCGAACTTCCTTACATCCATTCCGTTGACAATAATTTGAAGCCCCTCTACGGTAATATGGTTATCGTAGGTTTTTGTACGTGCACCTTTGTTAATCAGCACGTGAGAGAACGTTCCTTTTTCATCGACTTTTTTGAGGAATGTATTGTTGCCGAAGATTAGGGAAGTATTGCTGCCGATGTAAACTGTGCCTGCCGTTTTGTAGGTGCCGGGCTGACTTACAATGATCGTTCCGCCCTGATCAACGGCTCTTTGTAAGGCTGCTGTGTTGTCGATACCGCTGGCGTCGGGTGAAAATCCGAAACTGGCGGCATTTAAAAAGCCGCATTCAACATGCTTCGGGGTCACCGATTTCATTTTTGCAGCTATTGTTTGCCCATTACTGCTATTTGCAACGGCAAAAAGGACAAATGCAAGTAAAAAGTTAAGTATTGATTTCATTATAAATGATGAAAATGATATTGAAACGATATTAAAACGATATTAAAATGATATTGTTTACTTAATCAAAGCATTCACGCTTTTCAGCTCAATTACGTTCGAAGGGTTAAAAAGGTTACCTGCCATATATTTTTTCAGACTAAAAAGTAGCTGTTGTGCCTCAGGACGTTTCTCCAGATCCTGTGTGAGGTCAATTCCAGAAACCAGTATCTTTCCTTTTCCCACTTTTGCTTCGAAAATGAGTGCCAACGGTCGGTTAGTAAACCAGTCATCGATCACCCGGACGATTGGTTTTATTTCAGTTGGGAAAGTAGTGAGATTGATGGCTCCCGAATGGCTCATTGCATCCCACCATTGCCAGTTACTGTAATATTCCGTAGGGAAATCGGCCAGCGCCGGGTGTTTGGGATTACACAAAATCCCCAGGGTATGCGGTCCCTGCCCGTGGGTCCAGGCGGTATTCCAGAAAATGCTTGAGAATCCGATTTTGATATCGCCACCCATCTCTTTGAGGAGCGTCCCTTGTCTCAGGTTAAGCAATACCGTGCCGCCGTTTTCAAGAAACTGAGCCGTTGAGGGATCAATCCGCTGAACCATACGGATATTATCTTCTCCTGAGATGGGTTCGTTTCTGGCCGGATAGACCCAGAAATCCCAACTGTTACTTAAGCTGTTCAAACTTACTTCAAGCGACAGTTTCACAGGCTTTGAAACCAAACTTAAAGGGAAAGAGATGTCACCAAGTTTAAAACCATTTCCGACGGGAACATTGGTTTTTGAAAATTTCCCTGATTGAATAATTTTTCCGGACTGATCGGTTATCTTCCATTCAGGGGTGCAGTTTGAGATTGGTCCGTCACCATAATGGGCCACTTCAACGGATGCCTCAAATGATTCATTATTGGTAAAAATACATTTTTTCAAACGTGCCAAAGGGACAGTGCTGTTGCAAAACCGTTTGTATTCGGCCGGAGTGATGTACCCTTTTTCACCCCAGAATGGGTCAAGTACTCCAACCAATGCGCTTCCCTGTCCCGGAAAATCGTGCAGATCAAGCAGTTGAAAACCACCAAAATCTTTGGTCCGTAGTGCCGCTTCAATATCTGCCTTGTAGCATAATGCCTGCAATTTTCCTGAGGCCAGTAAAAAGCTGTCGCCCAGTTGTTCCATCCCATGCTCCTTCAATGTTTCATGGAAAATTTCAAAATTACGGGCACGTGTTACCCCATTATATTTGACAATCTCCCTGAAATTGGGATAAACGCACCACTGTCCAATTTCATGACTGACGATTGGCTGAGGATATTTTGAATTGAATGCTGACCAGTCGTAGTCGGTGCGTGGCGCCTCACTGTTGATGACGCTTTTCAATTCCTGTCCCCACCCCTGAATACGTGGCGCGGGTGAACTCAGATAATCGTTTACAGGAATTGCGGGCCAGCCAGCTCCGGCAGTGTAAATCCGGCGGCTGTCTTTATTTTTCCAGAAATTGACAAATTCGGTCAGGAATTGAACCTGATTTTTTCCCTTCGGTTCATTCCCGTAAACCATCATACAAAATGAAGGGTGGTTTCCATAATTTTCAATCATCCGTTCGCTCTCTTCATAGAGGTACTTGTCGAAAGGTTTTCCGTCGCCAATACTGGTGGATTGATTCGCCCACGAGGAGCACTCCACATGCAGGTAAAAACCGGTCTGATCGGCCGCATCAAAAGCAGCCTGGGGCGGGCACCACGAATGGAACCGCATGTGGTTCAGTCCGTGAGCGCGGCAAATGTTGAAAATACGAAGCCACTCGCTGAGGTCAGTTGCCGGATAACCCGTCTTTGGAAAGATGGCACA
>JAHEYS010000212.1:6699-11647 GCA_023251475.1 Prolixibacteraceae bacterium | reverse complement strand
ATTGAGAATGAACTGCTTTCATATGGTGTGGGGATTCACACGGGTGCAGGTGTTACCCAGATTATGCCCCATGCTGTAAAACTCGACAATGGGAAAATCCTTGAGGCAGATATGGTACTCTTATCAATAGGGGTTCGCCCAACGTTGCAACTGGCCAAAGAGGCGGGTCTTGAAATCGGGGAAGCGGGAGGATTATTGGTTAATTCACAATTACAAACCTCTGATCCGGATATCTATGCAGCCGGGGATATGGTTGAAATTGAACATCGTGTAAACGGTAAAAAAGTTCGTATTCCTTTAGCCGGACCTGCAAACCGGCAGGGTCGTATTGCCGCTGAAAATGCCCTTGGCGGAAATCATAATTACAAAGGGGCCCTTGGAACTTCAGTGGTTCGTGTTTTCGAAGCTGTTGCCGGAATAACCGGTCTCTCGTTGAAACAGGCCCGTGCCGCCGGAATGGATGCCGATGCAGTAGTTGTTCATAAGGAACATCATACCTCCTATTACCCAGGCGCAGAAACGGTTACAACGATGTTGATTTACGACCGTGACACTGGAATTATCCTTGGCGGACAGGCGGCAGGATACAAGGGTGCTGATAAACGTCTTGATGTGATTGCAACTGCAACCGCCGCAAAACTGACAATCGGTGACCTGGCCGATATTGATTTTGCCTATTCCCCACCTATTGGAACAGCCAATGATGCGATCAACATGGCTGCCTATACGGCCGAAAACAGATTTTCAGGGTTCAGTCCTTCCGTTACAGTTTCAGAACTGGACGATTTTATCGAAGGTATGAATCCGGTTTTTGTGGATGTTCGGGATATTTTCGCCTTTCAGAAAAGTCATGTTAAGGGTGCTGTGCATGTGCCACTGGAAGTGTTGTCACAACAAATCAATACAATACCCTCAGGTCGTCCAGTGATCGTTTATGACGAAACAGGCAAGAAAGGGCACCAGGCACTCCGTACCCTTGTTGGCGCCGGCTTTAGGGAGGTAACCAATATTTCGGGAGGGCATACCTCCCTGCAACGGCAGGAGCGCACAGCCGGATTTAAACATCTTAAAATAGATCTCCTACCTGTGACGCTGAAAACTTTGGAGGAAGATGTTTCTAAGGAAGCAGAGAAAACTACAGAAAAGACTGTTGATGTGAATTCCCCAATTATTGTTGATGTACGAACTCCAAATGAATTTCAATCGGGCGCCTATCCGGAAGCTATAAACATTGAGCTTGATGAATTAATGGAACGTTACGGTGAACTGGGAAATAATAAATCACGTGATATCGTTGTTTATTGTGCTTCAGGCGCCCGCTCGGCTTATGCACAGCGTATGCTGGCTCAGATTGGTTATACCAATGTTAGAAATGGTGGTGGTATTGCAACCATGATGGCCCAAAGAAACACAAGAATTTCTGTACCTGCTGTTTCAAATGAGCCCGTTGTTGTGGATGTTCGCTCCACCGGGGAATTTTCGGGGGGTGCTTATCCCGGGGCAATCAATATTCCGGTGGATGAACTACAGCACCGCATCGGTGAACTGGGGGGTACCTCGAGAGAGATTACCCTTTATTGTGCCTCCGGTGCACGTTCCGGTTATGGTCAGCGGGTGCTGCAACAGCTGGGTTTTACGAACGTAAAAAACGGCGGTGGAATCATGCAAATGATGATGCGCAGATAAAACATTTTAAAGATCGGGTTATTCATTGGACCAATATTCAATCAGGATGAAACAAATTTTAATTTTGGGAGGCGGTTTTGCCGGTATTCAAACGGCCATCGAATTGCAGAAAAGCGGAAAATTTAATGTTACGCTCGTTTCTGACAGAGATTATCTCTATCTCTTTCCTATCTCTATCTGGATTCCTGTCCATAAGAAGGAATTTGAAGATGTAAAGGTTCCAATCGCCAACATACAGAAAAAATACCCCTTTAAACTCATCGTTGATAAGGTTAGTCAGATTAAGGCTGGGGAAAAAACGGTTATCTGCCAGGATCATACTTTAAGCTTTGATTACCTGGTTGTTGCCTTTGGTTCTGAGAAGATGGCACATAAAGGGATCAATAACACCTTATCCATCTGTGCCAAACCTGAAATGGCACTGGAGATCCGCTCTAAAATTGATGAATTGGTCCAGAAAGGGGAGGGGCGGATTGCCATGGGTTTTGGAGGCAATCCTAAGGAAAAATCGGCCGTGCGTGGCGGCCCCGCGTTTGAGTTGATGTTTAATATTCACAACTACCTGAAAAGTAAAAAGATCAGGCAGAATTTTGATCTTACATTTTTTGCGCCAATGGATGAGCCCGGGGCCAGAATGGGTAAAGGGGCATTGGTGATGCTGGACAAAATGTTTACCAGGTACGGAATCAAAAAACAATTCGGTAAAAAGATCAAAGAGTTCGTAAGTGATGGGGTTATTTTTGAAGATGATTCAAAGCTGGAGTCGGATTTTACAATGTTTATAGCGGCAGGTGCCGGCCCCGCTATACTGAAAGAATCAGACCTCCCGTTATCCGAAGGTGGCTTTATTAAAATCGATAATTTTTGCCAGGTAAACGGGTACCCGAATATTTTTGCGATCGGTGATATAGCAGCTTTTGAGGGGCCTGAATGGATTGCCAAACAGGGCCATATTGCGGAGTTAATGGGGAGGAATGCCGCATATAATATCATCGGAATGGAGAACGGAACCCCAAAAAGAAAGGGATACCAGGAGCACCTGAATATTTTATGTGTGATGGATACCGGCGATGGCGCTGCCTTTGTGTTCAGAAATGGGCAAAGCGCCTTTCTGATTCCAATGCCAATTTTTGGCCACTGGTTGAAAAAAGGGTGGGGTGTCTACTCAAAGCTCACTAAAGTTGGGAAATTTCCGAGGTTACCAGGGTTATAAATATGAGGATAATGAGAAAAACGCTTAAATTTCTGGTCAGCAGCCGGATAATGATCCTTTCGGTGTTAGGGGTTTCACTCTATCTGGCTATTGCGGAATATCATCTTTCGCTTTGGTATGTTCTTGTGGCAGGGGTAGGTCTTGGAGTAGTCTTCGGGAAGGTATTTTGCCGTTGGGTCTGCCCGATGGGATTAATTATGGAAATGTTGATGGGATTGAGTCCTGACGGAAAGATCCGGCAGATGTACCAGTATCATAAAGTGGGCTGCCCCATTGCCTGGATCTCCGGATTCCTGAATAAACATTCAATTTTCAGAATTAAACTCAATGAAGATACCTGTAAGAATTGCGGTATTTGCGACAGGAAATGTTATATTGTGGCGATGGAACCAACGAATTACAGCTTGTATAAACCGTCAGCAATTAAACCTGGCGATAGTTACACCTGCTCCAAATGTCTGGAGTGTGTCGCCTCATGCCCCAATGGTAGTTTAACCTATAAAATTTAATATTAAACATTAATTACTAATAATTTACAAATAATGAAAACAAAAATCTTAACTTTTTTACTCTTTGTGTTTACAACTTCAGTGCTTGTAACGAATCCGATTTTTTCTCAGGGTCAGAATGATCCGTGGACACCGCAGCAGTTGTTAGCGCCGGCTGATCTAGCCAAAGTTCTGAATAATCCTAAAACGGCTCAGCCAATTGTTTACAGTATTGGCATGCAGGCAATTATTAAAAATTCGATTGATATTGGTCCAACCATGAGGGCTGAAAACCTGAATGTTCTGAAACAAAAGTTAAGCAAATTATCAAAGAATTCACAGATCGTCGTTTACTGCGGGTGTTGTCCGTTTTCAAGGTGCCCCAATATCAGGCCTGCCATGGAATTACTAAAAAGCATGCAATTCACGAATTATAAACTTTTAAACCTGCCTCAAAACGTTAAGGTTGACTGGATTGATAAGGGTTATCCAATGTCGGAATAATTTATTAATCATTTATTTATGAAAATCTTCGCATTGGCTTTCGCGC
Source organism: Prolixibacteraceae bacterium (assembly GCA_023251475.1). GTDB lineage: Bacteria > Bacteroidota > Bacteroidia > Bacteroidales > Prolixibacteraceae > JAAFHB01. The sequence goes on along the minus strand of JAHEYS010000212.1, from coordinate 7,710 downwards.
TGTTGCTGATGGGTGGTCGTCTTTCTACCTTAACTGCCCAGTCCACCGGGCTTGAAATAGGGAACAAGGCTCCCGATATTAAACTTCCTGCACTCAATGGGGACACTATCAAATTATCTGTGCTGAAGGGTAAATTAGTGTTGATTGACTTCTGGGGTACCTGGTGTTCTCCTTGTGTTGAGGAACAATCCGAATTAGCCCGGTTGTACAAAAAATACCAGCAGGCATCATTTGGCAATTCAGAGGGTTTTGAAATCTATGGAGTTGCATTGGAAGCAAAAAAACCGAATTGGGAAAACTTCATAGCCAAAAATAAAATAAACTGGATCCAGGTAAGCGATTTAAAGTTTTGGAGATCTCCGGTCGCCAAGGCTTACAACATTCAGGAATTACCATTCAACGTTTTAATTGATGGTAAGGGTGTCATTCTGGCAAAAAACCTGCATGGGGCGGACCTGGAGAAGGAGATCGGAAAGTACCTGCGGAAATAGTATCACTTTTGAACCAAAATACATCTAAAGAATACCTTTAGTGCCTTTTTGGTTCTTTGGTGGCAACAGAAATTTTTATCGACTTAAGGATTTAATATTAAATGCGATATCATTTTATTCTTTACCATGAAGGCGAATTTTGAATCGATCATAAACGACACTAAACCTGTTATTGTTGACTTTCATGCTTTGTGGTGCGGCCCCTGTAAAGTGCAGTCTCCAATTTTAAAGGAGGTGGCATCAGAATTTGGAGAGCGTATCAGGGTTATAAAAATCGATATTGATCAAAACCAACAGGTAGCTGACCAGTATCGGATTCAGAGTGTACCCACCGTGATCGTTTTTAAGAGCGGCCAAATCGTTTGGAGGCAATCGGGTGTTGTCAGTAAAAATCAGCTGGCAGGTATCTTAAATCAGCATCTCTAATCTTATGTGGAATAGAACCTTAAATCAACAAAAACGATGACCGAAAATAAAAATCATTGGTATGATGGGTGGTTCTACGACAGGATCATTGCCC
>JAHEYS010000212.1:0-6599 GCA_023251475.1 Prolixibacteraceae bacterium | reverse complement strand
GATACTATTTCCCCTGCTAAAATTCCCGCTAAATTCTAAATCAATTTTTTTCACTGCTTTTCCAAAAAATTAGACTAATTTTAGATTTAAATTAGTGAAAAATGGAAACAAATCAATTGATTATAGAGAAAGTAAGTCCCTGGAACTTTGAAAAGACGGTTGAATTATTGACAGCAGAGGCAGAAAGACGGAGCTGGATGATCCCTGCGATCCACGACTTGCAGCAATCGCTGGCCAAATCAGGTAAAAGTGTGCGATCGGTCAAAGTACTCGAAGTCTGCAAACCTGAATATTCGGGAAAAATGCTCGAGAAAAACGATGAGCGGATTGTATCTGTGATGATGCCCTGCAGGATCTCCATTTACCTGAAAGAGGACAATAAAACCTATGTTGCCCTGCTGGATGGGGCAGGACTTGCAGTCGGTTTGCCTGCCATGGTGAGGGAGGTGATGATTGCAGCTTCCAATGAAATAAACGAGATCGTGGATGCTGTGATTCAATAGATTGCACATTGAACATCGTAGAGACAAGGCATTGCTGTAGAGGGTGTCTAAAAAGTCTGTTTTAACCGCAAAGTGCGCAAAGAACGCACAAAGAACGCAAAGTTAAGTCATTGTTTTTATGATCTTTGCGACCTTTGTGTATATCCTTTGCGACCATTGCGGTTATTTTTTTGCCTTTTTAGAAGACAACCTCTACGATATCCCGGGTTTGGTCAGGGTCATTCGTACCCGGGTTGGTAATCCTGATAACCTTGTTTTTTCAGCAACAATCTGTGCAATATGGTTGTTTTATAATTGGATGCTGCAAGAAGTCATATTAAAACCAGAATTTTAAGATGGAGTTATTCAATGAAAATAGTAAGCTTGCCACGGTGATCCATAAAGATCATACTTTGCTTCCGGTAATCAACCGGCTTGGCGTAAAACTGGGCTTTGGCGATTCAACCATAAAGCAGTTATGTGTAAGGGAAGGAATTGATGTTACCTTCTTTGTGGAAATTATTAATGTATTTCATAATGAAAGCTATTTTTCGAAGAAGAAACTGCTTGATTTTTCAGTGACCGTCGTGATTGATTACTTACTGAAAACCCATAAATACTACCTGGAGTATGTCCTGCCTGAACAGGAACGGTTAATTGATCTGTTTCTTCTCAATTGTCAGAATGGGTGTAAAGAGAATGAATTAATACAAAAATTCTATAATAAGTTCAGGGAAGAGTTTATTAACCATGTCGAATTTGAGGAGAGCCGGGTATTTCCCTATATCCTTGAATTAAACGAAATGGTTCAGCACCCATCGAAGAAATCAGTATTGTCAGATCAATTTAAAAACTTTACGATTAAAGGATTTGAGCAGGAACATAGTGATATGGATGAAAAAATGCTGGATCTGAAAAATATAATTATTAAATATCTGCCTCCAAATTATGACCTTAATATTGGAAACTCTCTGTTGGCCAGTCTTTTTGTGTTTGAGAAGGATACGAAAAATCATTCCCGCATAGAAGACAAAATTTTAGTGCCTAAGGTCAGACAACTTGAAAAGATGATTAAAGGAGATGAATAATCATTTGTACAAGATCGTCGTTATCTGTAATTCGGATATCATTCTGAAAGGGATGGGAGAAATATTATCCGATTGTCATTCCGATGACATTATTTTATTGCACCAGTCAAATGAGCTGATTGATTATCCCCATTTGTTGGGATACGTTCTGCTGATTCTTCCCGGTAAAGTGGCAGAGAAGAACGGGGGATTTTTGAAACGGGTATTGTCAAGTGCGAAAGAATATAAGTATTTGTATCTTGAGGTTGAGGTTGGCAATGAATCGACAAAAGGCAGCGTTAACATCTATGATGATCAAACATTGATAGTTACCAAGGTTGATGAATATCTGACAGCTTTTGGATCAAAGGATGACGAGAGAACACCGGATGAACTTTCCAGGCGCGAAGTAGATGTATTGCGTCTCATTTCCAAAGGATTGGCTAATAAGGAAGTTGCAGACCAACTTTCCATCAGTATCCACACGGTAATTTCACACCGGAAAAATATCTCAGAAAAGACCGGTATCAAATCTGCCTCCGGCCTGACCATGTACGCCATCTTGAAAAAGATCATCGACATTGACGAAATAAGCACTTCTGACCTTATATAAATCATTACATCTTGGGATTGCAGCCCGCACGGGTAAGATCTAATTTTGCATAATTAATAAACAACTATTAGTTATGAATAAGATTTTACTTTTATTAGCGCTTATTTTCATTGTAGCCGGAGCAAAGGCTCAGGACCGGGTTTTTACTTACACCTATCAGAGTGGGGTTTTAAATAAGGGACAAAAAGAGATTGAAGTGTGGTCAACCCTTTCGGGTGGCAGGAATAATTTCTATAAAGGACTGGATCATAAGTTGGAATTCGAAATTGGCCTTGGCGGGAAATTGCAGACCTCCTTCTACCTGAATTACGGAACAAGTAGCGCTGTTGTGGAGGACAACGGTATTCAAATCCTGTCAAATTCCACAGATTACAGTTTTTCGAATGAATGGAAACTAAAGCTTTCTGATCCTGTGGCAAACAGGATCGGTTCGGCGCTCTACTTTGAGTACTCACTGGCCCCGACAGAAACTGCATTTGAAGGGAAACTTATTCTCGACAAGCAGATTGGTAAATTCACTCATGCCTTTAACCTGGTTGGAGAGTATGAGATTGAACATGGATTCACTCCCGATGGAAATAAACTAAGATCCGAAAACGAAGGCGAATTTACCCTTGAGCTAAATTATGGTTTATCCTATAAAGTTAAAGATCACTTTAGTCTTGGATTAGAGGCAATGAACCAAAACCCGGTGTCGGATTCCAAATGGGAGAATTCGGTCCTGTTAATGGGGCCTGCTTTATCTTATTCAACCAACGGGTTCTGGATTAACCTCACCTGTATGCCTCAGATCGCCAATTTAAAAGGGGGAGGACTGGAACTGAATGATCATGAACGTCTGCAAACCCGCTTAATATTCTCTTATGAATTCTAAATTCCGTTTTATAATTTCTATTCTTTTTTTAATGTTGGTAATTCTGGCTTGTAGCCCGGCATTATACATTCCAACATTAGCCGATTCACAGAAAGCAGGGGTGTCAGCCGACACCCTTGCACTTGGGAGAAATCTTTATGTAAATAGTTGCGGGAGTTGTCATAGCCTCCACCGGGCCGAACAATTCACAAAAAAAGAGTGGGCTAAAGTAATGCCTGTGATGCAAAAGAAGGCAAAGATCAATAATGAGCAAAGAATGATGATCATCAAATATCTTTCTGTTCATTATAAGGAGGGGCAATGATGCGAAGGGATTATCGGCCGGGTGAGGTGAGCGGGTGACTGTGCACGACATGTACAGTCACCCGCTCACTAACAAAAAACCCGGCGATTAACCGGGTTTTGCAAACGAACCTGAATAATGATTTCAAGTTCAATTAAAATCATATTTTCAGCAATTTCTTTAGAAGTTCAGGAATTTCGGATGGCTGTCTGGCCACCTGTACACCCACCGCTTCGAATGCCGCAATTTTTTCGGCGCCTGTTCCTGTCCCGCTGGAGATGATTGCCCCGGCATGTCCCATCCGTTTACCCGGAGGGGCAGTAAGACCGCCGATAAATCCGACTACCGGTTTGGTAATATGCTCCTTTATATATTGGGCTGCCCGCTCTTCGGCATCGCCTCCGATTTCTCCGATTAATACAATTGCATCGGTTTCGGGATCTTCTTCGAACATCTGCAACAACTCCTCGTAATATAGCCCGGCTACGGGGTCGCCTCCAATTCCCACGCATGTGCTTTGACCCAATCCGTTTGTTGTCAGCTGGTAGACCATTTCATAGGTTAAGGTTCCGCTCCGGCTCATCAATCCGATGTTTCCCTTTAAAAATATATTTCCCGGAAGGATACCTACCATCGCCTCATCAGGGGAGATCAACCCGGGGCAATTGGCGCCCACCAGTTTTGTCCCTCTCTTTTGCAGATAAGGGGTAATCCTGACCATATCCAGGGTTGGCACCCCTTCAGAGATGGCGATCACGAGTCCGATTCCTGCCTCAGCCGCTTCAAGTACCGCATCTGCAGCATAGGGTGCAGGGACGAATATGACCGATGTATTAGCCCCGGTAGCTTTAACCGCATCTGCCACGGTATTAAAAACAGGTACCCCATGTACCGATTGTCCTGACTTGCCAGGAGATACGCCACCAACTACATTGGTCCCGTATTCAATCATTTTTTTGGTATGAAAGCTCCCGTCACGACCGGTAATACCCTGAACCAGCAGCTTTGTATTTTTATTGACTAAAATGCTCATATATAATGCTTTTATTTGATTATCTTAAAAAATCAACGCTCAGGCTGATTGCTTTCTGTGCCGCTTCAGACATTGTTTCAACAGTTGGTAAATTGGCGCTCTTTAAAATTGCGAGCCCCTCTTTTGAGTTGGTTCCCGAGAGCCTTATCACGATCGGAATCTGTATTTTTATCTGTTCAAGGGCGGCAATCAAACCTTTTGCCACATCGTCGCAACGGGTAATTCCACCAAAAATATTGATCATAATCACCTTCACATTTTTGTCCGAAAGGATCAGGTTCATGGCATCAATTACCTTCTGGGGATTGGAGCTACCGCCAATATCAAGGAAATTGGCAGGTTCCCCACCATATAACTTGATCATGTCCATTGTAGCCATGGCAAGCCCGGCGCCATTCACCATGCAACCGATGGAACCATCAAGCCGGATATAGGATAAACCTTTCTCCTTGGCATCGATCTCCTTTTTTTCATCTTCGGATGGCTCGTTAAGGGCGAGGATCTCAGGCTGACGAAACAGGGCGTTATCGTCAAAAGTCATCTTTCCGTCAAGGGCAAGCAGCTGGTTTTCAGAAGTGATAACCAACGGATTAATCTCAACAAGGGATGCGTCGGTATCGATGAATACCTTATAGAGTTTTTGAAACAGATCGGTGGCCTGATGAACCAGGTTCATATCGTCGAAGAGGGCAAAAGCAATTTTACGTGCGAAAAAAGGAGCCATCCCCAAATCGGGATCGATGGCAAATTTGAGAATTGCTTCCGGATTATCCTTGGCAACCTCTTCAATCTCAACCCCCCCTTCACGGCTGACCATGAAAACAGCCGATTTGGTATTCCTGTCAATTGTCAGCCCTGCATAAATTTCACTTACAAACGAAACACCTTGTGCTACAAGAACTTTCTCTACAATAAAGCCTTTGATATCCATACCGAGAATCTTTTCAGCTGCAGCTGTTGCCTCTTCGCCATTGCGAACCAGTTTAACTCCGCCAGCTTTCCCTCTCCCTCCGGTGAGGACCTGGGCTTTTACAACTGCAGGAAATCCTAATTTCTGCGCAGCATCCTGTACTTCGCCGACAGAATAACACAATATTTCATTGGTAACGGGAATCTCATAGCGTGCTAAAATCTCTTTAGCCTGATACTCATGAATTTTCATTTCTGGACTGATTTGTTATGTACTATTCTAATTAGTTTGCTGTGAAATCTTTGATAAAATTATTTTATCAATATAAACATTCAAGTTCAAAAATAGTTTTAAATTGTTTACCATATCTGAAAAAATTGAACAAAAAGATGAAATTTACAAATTAGTCAAAATACAGATTAAAAATCAGTGTTTTAATAAATAATTAATTATTCTTTTGCGGAAAATTCAGAAATTTATGGCTGCTAAATTGATTATGAGAATCCGTTCCTACACGGTCATGGTTATCGGACTCGCCCTCTATGCTTTTGGAATTACCGCATTTCTGATCCCGCTGAAAATTGCTGCCGGGGGGGTGACGGGAATTTCAATGCTCGTTTATTATGCCACCGGTTTTGGGACAGGCTATACCTATTTTATCATCAATATTTTTTTGATATTAGCTGCAATAAAGGTGCTGGGGGCAAACTTTGGGATAAAGACCATCTTCAGCATGTCGATCATCGCGATATTATTGAATGTGATGCAACGATATGTTCATGAGCCGATACTGAATGATATGTTTTTATCATCTGTCCTGAGCGGAATCCTTGGCGGAGTGGGAATAGGTCTGATCTTCAACGAAGGGGGGAGTACAGGGGGAACAGATATTATTGCCATGATTATCAATAAATATCGCAATATCAGTCCAGGCCGGATCATCATGTATTGTGATGTAATCATCATTGCATCCTCGTTTTTTGTGCTCCATTCGGTCGAAAAACTGGTTTACGGTTATGTTTCCATGTGGGTGGTGGCTTATTCCATTGATGCTTTCCTGTCAGGCGCCCAGCAATCGGTTCAATTGTTTATTGTCTCAGAAAAATATGAACAGATTGCCGATTTTATCACCAGGGAATCACGGCGGGGTTTAACGGTATTTGACGGGACCGGCTGGTATACGGGTCAGAATGTCAGGGTGATCATGACTGTTGTCCGGCAGCGGGAGTCGCCTGAAATCTTCCGCAAGATCAAGGAGCTCGATCCCGACGCATTTATTTCGCTCAATAAGGTAATGGGGGTCTATGGGAAGGGGTTTGATAAGCTGAAGTATTAGC
>JAHEYS010000211.1 GCA_023251475.1 Prolixibacteraceae bacterium | reverse complement strand
ACGGCGCACAACCAAGTCGAATGCCTCCACACCAAAACTGGTAAATGGACTACTTTGCCCTCCCTGAATACCGGAAGGCACGGAACTCAGCTCATCTGGTATAAAAAGAAACTCTACATCGCATCCGGTTGCGAGGAGATGGGTGGCAAGCCTGAACTGAAAACTATTGAATGCTTCGGCAAAAACATGGTAAACCTATAAAATTCTTATAAAAGTTAATAAGCAATGAAAATCAAAATTATTCTCTTTATTTTTTTTATCTTAACCCTTTCAATACAGGCAAAACCGATCAGGGTGATGCTGCTGACGGGGCAAACCGATAAATATCATAACTGGCAGGTCACCTCATCGTATCTGAAAGCGGCACTCGATCAGCAGAAAATTTTCAGCACCGATGTTGTCTTGTTTCCTGCCACCGGTGAGGCGCTAAATCAGTTCTCCCCTGACTTTTCTGCGTATAAAGTCGTTGTTTTGGATCTGAACATCCCTGAATGGCCCGAAAAAGTCAAAACAGCTTTCGAAAAATATGTTCAAGACGGTGGGGGAGTGGTGGTTGTTCACGAAGCCAACAATGCATGTCCAAATTGGAAAGCGTATAACCTGATGACCGGTCTGGGTGGCTGGGGTGGCCGCAATGAGAAATCAGGCCCTTATTATTTCTGGAAAGAGGGAAAATATGTAACCGACAATTCACCCGGCGCCGGTGGTTCACATGGCAAACGTGTTCCGGTTGTCATCAACATTCGCAATACGGAGCATCCCATTACCAGGGGATTACCCGCAAAATGGGTGCACAACAACGACGAATTGTACGGCAATCTTCGCGGACCGGCTCAGAACATTCATGTGCTGGCCACTGCATTTTCGACCAAAGAAACCGGTGGCACAGGCAAGGAAGAGCCTGTTTTGTTTACCATTACTTATGGGAAAGGGAGGATTTTCCAGACTGTCTTTGGGCACACAGCCGCCAATCTTAGCGAATCGGTTCAGGATGTTGGTTTTCAGGTGACCTTTTCACGCGGCACAGAATGGGCAGCTACAGGAAAGGTCAAACAAAAACTTCCTTCCGAATTTCCAACCGAAACTTCAGCTCTACTCAGAGATCTGAGTCCTGTTTCTTCCAAAACAGTCGTAAGTATTCAGGGTGATCAGTTTTATATCGATGGAAAGCCCACCTTTCCCGGACGTATCTGGAACGGGAATAAAATTGAGGGGTTGCTGATCAATTCGCGTATGGTGCAGGGAGTCTTTGACGATTTGAATCCTGTGTCAGTTCATTCATTTGCCTATCCGGATACCAAAAAATGGGATGCCAACCGGAATAACGACGAATTTGTCGCCGCAATGACTGAATGGCACAAGTTTGGATTGAATTGTTTTACGCTGAATATGCAGGGTGGGAGCCCTGTTGGTTACGGAGCCTCCAAATGTTTTAATACTGGATTTAACAAGGATGGTTCGCTGATGGAACCTTACCTGCAAAGGTTGGATAAGATTCTGAAAAAGGCCGATGAGCTAAAGATGGTTGTTATCCTGGGAATATTTTATTTTGGCCAGGATCAGTACCTGACAGATGAAGCTGCGGTAACCAATGCAACAAAAAATTTAGTCAACTGGCTGTTTGAAAAAGGGTACAGGAATGTCATCATTGAAATCGCCAACGAAACAAACTTTAAAAGTTACGACCATAAAATCCTCCGTCCCGACCGCATTCATGAATTGATTGATTTGGTGAAGGGGATGGAGAAAAACGGCTACCGGTACCTGGTCGGAACAAGTTTTGGCGGAATAACGGTTCCTACACCCAATGTCATCAAGTCGTCAGATTTTTTACTGGTTCACGGCAACGGAGCAAAAAATCCCGTTCAGATTCAAAAACTGGCGGATGATACCCGGAAGACGGAAGGTTATCATAAGATGCCGGTCATCAACAACGAGGATGATCATTTCGACTTTGACAAAGAGGTTAACAATTTCACTACTTCAATCAAAAATTATGTGTCGTGGGGATATTTCGATTTCAGGTTTCCTGGTGAAACCGATATAAAGGAGGGTTACCAGAGCGTACCTGTTGATTGGGGAATCAATTCGGATCGGAAGAAAGCCTTCTTCAACAAGGTGAAAGAGATCACCGGAGGAAACTAATCACGCAATTAATTTTAGAAAATCAAAATATGATTAAACAGTTGTTTTCCGGGTTTATTGTCTTATTATCTTGTTTATCATCATTTTCACAGATTGGTTCAATGGCGGGAAAAATTGGAAATCCGGTATTTAAAGGGTGGTATGCCGATCCTGAGGCCATCATCTTTGGCGATACTTATTGGATTTATCCGACTTATTCGGCCCATTCCGAGATTCCTGATTCATCAGCGGTGTTAACCGACTGGCAGAAGAACGAACGGCGTAATCCTAAAATATGGGCGCCATTCCTTCTGCAAACCTTTTTCAATGCGTTCTCATCCAAAGACCTCGTAAATTGGGAGAAACATTCGCATATACTTGATGTGAAGAATGTTTCATGGGCTGCCTATTCACTCTGGGCACCTTCCATTATAAAAAAAGAGAACAAATATTACCTGTTTTTCGGAGCCAACGATATTAAATCAAGCGACCAGACGGGGGGTATTGGGATTGCAGTATCCAATGATCCAGGTGGTCCGTTTACCGATTATCTGGGCAAGCCACTGATCAATCAGATTGCCAACGGGGCTCAACCCATCGACCAATTTATATTCCACGATAAAGATGGGCAGTATTATCTGATTTATGGCGGTTGGAGACATTGTAACATCGTGAAGATTAAGGATGATTTTACGGGGTTATTGCCGCACTCTGATGGTTCTGTTTTTAAGGAAATTACCCCTGAAAATTATGTGGAGGGTCCTTTTATGTTTATCCGTAAAGGGAAATATTACCTGATGTGGTCGGAAGGGAACTGGACCGGACCCGATTATTCGGTCGCGTATGCTATGGCCGATTCACCTTATGGTCCTTTTAAACGGATTGATAAGGTGTTGCAACAGGATCCGACGATTGCAACGGGCGCTGGCCACCATTCTGTGATCAATATTCCAAATACCGACGACTGGTATATTGTGTATCATCGTCGTCCTTTGACGACAAAGGATGGAAACCATCGCGAAACCTGTATTGACCGGATGTATTTTGATGAAAATGGATTTATAAAACCTGTGAAAATTACCCGGGAAGGTGTTGACAGTCGATTCCTGAAATAAATATAAAACTTATAGATGAAAAAAGTCTCTAAAATTCTGGTGTATTTAGCGTTATCCATTATTCTTTCAACGCCCGAAGTAAATGCTAAAATGCCTCAAAACCTGCCTTATAAAAATCCGAAATTAACGCCCGAAATGCGGGCAAAAGATCTGCTCGGCCGTTTAAGTGCGGAGGAAAAAATCTATCAGATTGCCTCAGCTTTGGATGGATCTCCGGTTCGCTTTGACGCTAAATTTCTTGCCGATAGTGCAAAAATGCGAAAGGCTTTTGGCAAGGGAATCCACTCCGTTCAACCTTTTTTTGGCGATATCAAAGAAACAGTTGAAGGGCGTAATCAGATTCAAAAATACCTTTTGGAGAAAACCCGCTGGGGTATTCCGGCCATCTTTGTTGATGAAGGCCAGCATGGACTGATGAAACCCCAGGCAACTGCTTTCCCAATGGCGATTGGTCTGGCCTGTTCGTGGGATTCCCGGTTATTCGAACAGGTTTATGCCACTACGGCAAACGAAATGCGTTCACGTGGAACTACTTATGCATTTTCGCCAGTTATCGATGTTTGTCGCGATCCACGCTGGGGACGCGTGGAGGAGACTTATGGCGAAGATCCTTTCCTCAATGGTGTTTATGCCTGTGCTGCCGTCAAAGGATTTCAGGGAACAGCAACGGGTGCGATCGCCCCGAATCATGTGGCAACTACTTTAAAGCATTTTTGCGGTCATGGTCAACCCGAAGGGGGACTCAATAAAGCACCTGCCAGTATTTCGGAACGGGCTTTGCGTGAGTTTCAATTTCCCCCTTTCAAAATGGCCATCGACAGTGTGAAGCCATTCGGAGTGATGCCATCATATAACGAGATTGACGGAAAACCTTCTCATTATAACTCCTGGCTGCTAAAAGATATTCTTCGCAAGGAATGGAATTATAAAGGGATGATTGTATCCGACTGGCATGCTATCGATCAGTTGCAAACATTTCATTTTGTTGCGAAAGATAAGAAAGATGCCGCCATGAAAGCCTTTAATGCCGGGGTTCAGTGTGAGTTCCCGACAGCCGACTATTACCTTTATCTGCCTGAATTAGTGAAAGAAGGAAAGGTAAAACAGACCAATATTGATGCCGCGGTATATCAGGTGCTCTGCCTGAAATTTCAATTAGGGCTTTTCGAAAGTGCTCCAATCGATTTGAACAAAGCCGTTGAAGTGAGTAAAGATCCAAAATCGAGGGACTTGGCATTAAAGGCGGCACACGAGTCTATTGTTTTGCTAAAAAACGAGAACAATTTATTGCCGCTGCAAAAAGGGAAGTATAAAAAGATTGCAGTTGTTGGACCAGGTGCCAATGAACTGTTTATGGGCGGTTATTCGGGGGAGCCCTATCAAAAAATCACCCTTCTTGAAGGGATTAAAAATAAGGTGGGTAACACAGCCGAAGTTTTGTTTGCACAGGGATGTAAAATTGTCGACAACCTGAGTTTAAACCACACCAACTGGACCACTAACAAAATTGAGTTTACCCCGCGGAGCACGAATCTGAAGCTCATAGATGAGGCTGTTGTTGTTGCCAACCAGGCTGAAATTGTTATTGTTGCGGTCGGTGAAACAGAACATTTGTGCCGTGAGGCATGGAGCAAGGAACATTTGGGAGACAACATGACCCTTGATTTATTGGGCGAACAATTGGAACTTGTAAAAGCCATGGTGGCTACCGGAAAACCGGTGATTGTTTACCTTACCAATGGCAGACCCTTGACAATTAATTATATCGCGGAGAATGTGCCAGCTATTCTCGAAGGTTGGTATATGGGTCAGGAAACCGGAACGGCTGCTGCCGACATTTTGTTTGGTGATGTGAATCCTTCCGGGAAGCTCACCATTACTTTTCCAAAATCGGTTGGCCAGCTGCCGATGTTTTACAACCATAAGCCATCGGCACAATACCAGAACTATGTCTCAATGGATAATTTACCCCGGTATCCCTTTGGATTTGGATTAAGCTATACCACCTTTACCTACAGCAACCTGAGATTCTCGCGGGATAAAATTAAAGTTGGCGAAACGGTCACGGTTTTGGTGGATGTGACCAATTCCGGAAAAGTGATGGGAGACGAAATCGTGCAACTCTATATCAATGATAAAATTGCCTCAGTAACCCGCCCGGTGTTGGAACTTAAAGGTTTTGAAAGGATTTCAATCGGGGCTGGAGAGACAAAAACCGTGAAGTTTAAGGTTGATCCATCACGGATGTCATTCTGGGATTACAACATGAAATATACCCAGGAAGCCGGAGAGTTTGAAATTAAGGTCGGAAAATCATCTGTCGACCTGATTAAGAGGGTTTTGGTTGTAGAGTAATTAAAAGTAAACTAACCTAACCAGTTAAAAGAATCATGTTCAAACGTATTTTATTCTTCCTTACGGCGGTGTTTCTTGTTACACTGTGTAAAGCCCAGGTGGGCAATGCGCCACACCTGAGCAAAAAAGGATCGGCTAGCCGGCTGATTGTAAATGGCCAATCGTTCACAATCCTTGGCGGTGAATTGTTTAATTCCAGTTCAACATCGCTCGAATATTTGAATCCGGTTTGGCCCCGAATGAAGGAGCTTAATCTCAATACTTTATTTATGGGTATTAGCTGGCGTCAATTCGAGCCGGCCGAGAAAAAGTATGATTTTACACTTGTTGATGGTTTGATCCGGGAGGCGCGTAAAAATGGGATTAAAATTGGGTTCCTGTGGTTTGGTGCCTGGAAAAATGGGATGTCGGGATATGCTCCCGAATGGGTCCTGAGCGATTTGAACCGTTTTCCCCGCATGCAGGATTCATCAGGTCGCAATCTGGAAGTTCTCAGTAATTTAAGCATCGAGCTATGTCATGCTGAATCCAAAACTTTTGCCGCATTAATGAAACATATTGCGGAAATTGATCAGACTGAGCAGACCGTCATTATGATGCAGGTTGAAAATGAGGTTGGGTTGATGAGGGGATCGCGTGATAGAAGCAAGTTGGCCAATTCAGCATTTAGGAAGGATGTACCTCAGGAGTTGATGAAATACATGTTAAGCGATACTTCAAGGCTCACACCCTACCTCAAAAAAGCCTGGGCTGTAAACCATTTTAAAAAAGAGGGGAATTGGTCAGCTGTCTTCGGATCGGATGAAAGTTGCGGACAGCTGTTTATGGCCTGGCAATATGCCCGTTATATCGATAATATTGCGGAGGCGGGCAAAAAGGAATATCCCCTGGTAATGAATGTTAATGCGTGGCTGGCAAAAGATACCGATAAGCCCGGAACTTATCCAAGCGGTGGACCGACGGCCTTTAATCTGGATGTTTACAGGGCGGCAAGCAAAAATATCGACATCTTTTCGCCTGATATTTACGTTCCCGAATTCAAGGAATCGTGCAAATTGCACCAACATAACGGCAACCCATTGATGATTCCTGAAGCATGTGCTATCTGGCTAAAGGATACCCTAAGCGCACCGGCAAAGGCTTATTATACGATCGCCGAAGAACATGCAATCGGGTTTTCCCCTTTCGCCATCGATGCGAAATTATACAATGCAGCGCATCCGCTAAGTCAGGCATACAAAAACCTGAACCAACTGATGCCATTGATTAACGAACTTCGTGGAACGAATAAGCTTCGGGGTTTTATGCAGCAAACGGGCAAAATAGATTCAATTGAATTTGACGCGTTTAAATTCATCATTACTTACAAAGTTAATCCGGGTTCAGGCAATAAATTGGGATATGGCCTTATTATTCAGTTGTCTGATAATGAGTATGTATTCTCCGGTTGTGGATTTGCCGTTACCCGGATTGTTTCCAAAATTGAAAAGAAACCGATGATTAGCCTTACATCGGTACAGGAAGGTGAATATTTGAATGGACAATGGATACTTCTACGGGATTTGGGTGGCGATGAAGTTGGAGGACAAGGTACCACTGGTCCGTTCTTTCCTCCGACAACCTATTCATTGGCATTGGATTATAATTACATCTCTACACAAAAAGTAAGGGTATTGGCCCATGAATAGCTATTGAAAAAATGTTTACTGAAAATTTAAGAATGAATTTTGAAACTGGATCTGTTGTAGCAAAACGGGGTATTCTTTCCCTCTTATTTTGGATGGTGTTTTTACCATTTTCCTTGATGGCACAAACCAATCCACAGGGCTTCTATTTAGACAGCTGGCTGCCAAAAAGTATTGAAATTAAAGATTACGAGAATGTAAATCAAACAGTTCAGCCATCTACGGCGACTGTAACCATTGATGCCGGAGCTATACTTTCAAAAGTCAGCCGGTATGTATACGGACACAATGCGGCCGGGTGGGGTGGAAAACTGGAACAAAATGCACAACTGGTCAATGACATCATGAATCTGGCTCCACAGGTAATCCGGTGGCCGGGTGGTAATATGTCAAACGACTATTTCTGGAATGCAACCGGTCTGGCAATCTGCCCAAAAGATCTTCCTCCGACTTTTGCCTTTACCGATTTATTATATGGTGCCAATAAGAGTGGCTGGACGATGTCGCTCGATTCCTATTACGATCTGCTTGCTAAAACCAATTCAACAGGAATTATTACCGTCAATTACGCTTATGCCCGTTACAGTACAAGTTCTGACCCGGTTGCTGTGGCGGCAAGATATGCGGCAGATTGGGTCAGGTACGATAATGGCCGGACGAAATTCTGGGAAATCGGGAACGAAAATTATGGAAAGTGGGAAACTGGTTATACCATTGATCAGAAGCTAAATAAAGACGGTCAGCCGGCTACGATTAATGGCGATTTATATGGAAAACATTGTAAGGTATTCATTGAGGAGATGCGAAAAGCCGCCAGGGAGGTAGGAAATGATATCAAAATTGGCGTCGTCGCCATGGATTCCTATGTTTCGTATGATGTAATTCAGAGAGACTGGAACGCAGGGATGATGAAGCAAGTAGCAAATGAGGCTGATTTTATGATTGTTCATAGCTATTACACCCCCTACAACGAAAACTCGACCGTTCCAACAGTTTTAAATTCAGCCTTTAATACAAAAAACTTAAAAACGTACGTTACTGACGGGCTCAAAACGAATGTCAATCATGCACCCCTTCCGCTGGCTTTAACCGAGTGGAATATTTTTGCAGTTTTAGGGGGGCAGGCAGTTTCGTACATCAACGGAATGCACGCCACGTTGGTTTTGGGTGAATTAATAAAAAATGAGTTCGGGCAGGGAAGCCGCTGGGATTTTATGAATGGGTGGGACGATGGTAACAGTCATGGATTATTTGCCGATGGAGAACCCGGAATTGCACGCTATACACCAAGGGCTCCATTTTTCTACATGTATTATTTCCAGAAATTTTTTGGGGATAAACTGGTTCAATCTACGGTGACCGGCAGTACCGATGTAATCAGTTATGCTTCAAAATTTTCTTCAGGCCAAAGTGGTATTGTCCTGGTAAATAAGGGTGCTTCGGAACAGGTTGTTTCCTTAAAAATCAATAACTTCAAAGTGGGAGGAAGGTACTATTACTACCTTTTAACCGGGGGGACGGATAATGGTGATTTCTCCCGCAAGGTTTATGTAAATGGGATATCATCCATTAATAATGGTGGTGGTCCCTCCAATTATGATGTTATTAAGCCATTTAGCTCCAGCCTGACCGGAGATATTAAACTAACCATGCCAAAATTGTCGACAATTTTTATGGTCGTTGAGAGTGATCTGAATTTACAGAAACAAACGATCACTTTTCCATCAATTTCGTCAAAATCGGTGGGGGATCCCGATTTTTCGGTTGTGGCAACAGCGAGCACAGGTTTAACGGTGCAGTTTGCTAGTTCCAATTCAAATGTAGCGACCATATTTAATGGGAAAGTGCATATCATTGGTGCGGGAACCTGTAATATCATTGCTTACCAGGATGGAAATGACCTCACGCTTCCGGCCACTCAGGTAACTCAGCAACTCACTGTTATAAAGGGAAATCAGCAAAT
Source organism: Prolixibacteraceae bacterium (assembly GCA_023251475.1). Taxonomy (GTDB): domain Bacteria; phylum Bacteroidota; class Bacteroidia; order Bacteroidales; family Prolixibacteraceae; genus JAAFHB01. The sequence goes on along the minus strand of JAHEYS010000211.1, from coordinate 2,414 downwards.
AAATTTTTCTGTACTACCTCCAAAATCAACAGGTGACTCCGATTTTCCAACGGGGGCTACTGCCAGCTCCGGATTAAGTTGCACCTATTCAAGTTCAAATCCGGCTGTTGCTGCAATTGTAAATGGGTTAATTCAAATTAAAGGTGCCGGTTCTGCCTTTATTACGGCTAAACAAGGCGGAAATGTCAATTACAATGCGGCTGCCGATGTTTCGAAAGAGATTATTGTTGCGGTTGGAACCGGGGTCTCCTCGCTGTCGGTTGAGGATGATTTCGAGCTGTTTCCAAATCCGGCAACCGATTTTGTGAGAACACGTTTGAATGCAAAAAAATCGATGATCACAATATTTAACGCAAGAGGAGCTATTGTTTATGTAAATTCAACTTTTGGTTCCGAAATGACCATTCCGGCAAGTGTGTTCGTAGGAAAAGGGGTCTATTTTGTTAGAATAAATTCCAAAACAAAAAAATTATTGATCATCTAATGAACTGGTTGAAAATAAAGTCCAAAAGGTTTTTAGTTACCGGTTTCCCTGGCGTGCGCACGACGTCTGTTTTGCAGAGTTATTGAGAGATAAAATATAACACCAAACTTTTGAGATCATGAGTACAGAAAATGTCCCTGAAAATGGCAATGATGGTCTGTCCCGCAGACGTTTTATTGCACAAACAGCATTGGCCGGGGGAACGCTGGCCGTACCTGGATTACTCTCTTCCTTTGCCGCAAAGGTCAATATTCCTGCTGCAACTTGTGGAGTTGTCGACAACCAACGGATCAGTGAGGGTTGGAAAATAAAATCCATTCCTCCGCTGAACGCTTTAACTGCAAATGAATTCACTGATGCAGCAACTGCAGATCAAAAAAACGAATGGCTCCCCCTTCCGCAAATGCCAGCCATGCCGCACGAGATTCTTCTTTACCACAAAAAAATTACGGATCCGGTTCAGCCCTTTGGGATGGAGAAATGCTATTGGGTATCCGAAAAGGATTGGGTCTATCGGGTAACATTTTCCGCAAAGAATACAAAAGGTGAAAGCCGATTGGTATTTAACGGCCTTAAAGGGGCTGTGACAGTTTACCTTAACAATAAGAAAATTGCTTCCCACCGGGATATGGCAGTCCCGCTGATTGCCGATGTAACCGGCCGGCTGTTGTCTGAAAATACGCTTATCCTCCATTTTTCAAAAGCTGCACCCGACAGAAAACCGGAGGGGCCTGATCCATCTTCGCGTTACCCTTTGGGTACCTATCTTGGACCTAATCCAATGATTTATACATCCGGCATATTCGACAGTGTCGTTTTGGAGCATACCGATGGCAGTTTGATGTCAGAGATTGTGACCAGCTTTTTGTTGGATGAGTCATTAACCAGGGGCTCCGTCACGATTGAGGTGAAGGGCAGGAGCAGATTAACAAAGCTAAAGCTGAAAGTGAACCTGTATGGACCGGACAGTAAATTGGCGGCCGAATCAGACGTGTCTTTAGTTCCCGAAAGCGGCGAGTTTAAAGGGCAGTCGGTTATAAATATTTCAAATCCGGAACTTTGGTGGCCGAGAGGCTATGGTGACCAGAAATTATATAAGGCTGAGATTCTCCTTGTTGCAGAAGGAAAACCACACCAGCGCGAATTTCGGACCATTGGATTCCGGAGAATTACGATGCCAAAGCTGCTCCATTTTGAAGTGAATGGCGTTCCTGTTTTGTTGCTTGGTGGCGACTGGGTGACGCCCAACCTGTTGAGCGATGTGTGGGATCAGCCCCGCGAAGAGCGGCTTTTTGAATTGGCCGAAAATGCCAACTTTAATATTTTTCGTGTGTGGGGTCCGGCCCCTTCACCACAAAACCGCTTTTACGAAATGGCCGACGAACGGGGCTTTCTCCTTTGGCAGGAATTTGCGGGTCTGCCCTGGGGCTTCGACGAGAAAAAAATAGCTTTGTGTGTCGAAAAGGCGACACTTTTTCTGATAAAGACAAAACATCACCCTTCGATACTTTCGTGGTGCGGCCCGAATGAAGCGGCACAATGGTTTCACGAAGACTATAACAGTGATTTCACCGACCATGGTCCATGGCCCGATCTTCCATCTGCCGAAGCTGTCGAGGTAGTTTGTAAAAAGCTCGATCCTGACCGCTATTTTCAGGTGAGCAGCCCCTATTTCGGGATGAATCCGAACGATCCAAGGGAGGGAAATACCCATGGATACACCAATATGTGGTTCGTTCCGGGCTACGACTACCTCAATTTCGCAAGTGAAGACACGCGGATTGCTGCACCCCCATTGCATAGCCTGAAGCGGTTTATGAAACCTGAGGAGATCTGTCCGGAAGGTTATACAACCATCGCACTGCATGGCAACAAGTATCCCTTCCCACTCACATGGCTTCCTTATACGACAACCGAGAGCTGGAAAAAA
>JAHEYS010000007.1:1572-3829 GCA_023251475.1 Prolixibacteraceae bacterium | reverse complement strand
CCTGCTCAGGTGTGCATAAAAGGTCTCATATCCGTAACCATGGTCGATTACAACGGTGTTGCCATAACCGGTCTCACGATCAGCCGATTTAACCACACCGATACCTGTTGCAAAAACATCGGTGCCAATAGCTGCTGTAAAGTCCATGCCATAGTGGAAACGTAAAATCTTGTAGATCGGATGAATCCGCATTCCCCATCCGGAAGCTGTCCTTTTAAGGTCATTGTTCGATACCGGCATAATGGAGGGCATACTTGCAATCATCTTCTCCTTGTTCATCGCCATTTTTGCAACTTCATCATACGATCTGGCCTGAACAAACACACGTTTGGAAAGGATATCAAGTTTCCGGGTTGTATTAATAATCAGTTCGGAATTATCCATCTCCTCAAGTTTCGAATAACGGTTTGCCCCGCCAAATCCCGCCATCCTCACTGTGGACGGAATAGGTTCTGCCTCAAAGATGACCCTGTAAATATTATCATCCCGGTTCTGAATATCCTCCAGGACCTTCGAAATTTTCTCAAAGTCCTTATTCATCAGATTATATTGCGAAAGTAGCTGCTCATTTTGCCGCCTGAGTCTTTTGGTTTGAGGCGGGTCAAAAAACTGGAGGAAAATAAAGAAGAAAATCACCCCTGAGACCAGACCAGTTGACAAATATCCAAGCATCCGTTTCAACAGCGTCTTGATATTTCGTTCTATCTTATCAAAACTCAGCGTATCCGGATTGAATCTGTAATTGGGTTTACCCATCTTAAAACGCTTTTATTTTAATTCAGTATGGCCAAAATTAACGAAATAATCTAATTTTGCAACGTTTTTGATAAAATCTCCCATTAAGGCCGGGCGCAAATCTATGAAAATTATTCATTTTGCGGGCTCATTTTTACTTTAAAGGTCGATTTTAAAGGTTTTTAACAAATAAATTTTATGAACTCAAAACAGATACGTCAAACGTTTCTCGATTTTTTTGCCTCCAAAGAACATGCAATTGTCCCATCAGCACCGATGGTCGTAAAGAATGACCCCACACTGATGTTTACCAATGCAGGGATGAACCAGTTCAAGGATATTTTCCTGGGAAATTCGCCCGCTAAAAATCCCCGCATTGCCGACACTCAAAAGTGCCTGAGGGTTTCGGGAAAGCATAACGACCTGGAAGAGGTTGGACACGATACCTACCATCACACCATGTTCGAGATGCTTGGTAACTGGTCGTTTGGCAACTATTTTAAGAAAGAGGCGATCGACTGGGCATGGGAATTGCTGGTTGATGTTTATAAAATTCCTGTAAATAAACTGTATGTAACCATATTTGAAGGGGATGAGAAAGATGGCGTTCCGATGGATACGGAAGCACACAGCTTTTGGCGGAAGTATTTGCCCGAGGAACGGATTCTGAAAGGGAATAAGAAAGATAATTTCTGGGAAATGGGTGACTCCGGACCATGTGGACCATGTTCCGAAATTCATGTCGATATCCGCAATGAAGCGGAGAAGTTACTGATCAACGGACGTGATCTTGTCAATGAGGGGCATCCCCAGGTGATCGAAATCTGGAACCTGGTATTCATTCAGTTCAACCGTAAAGCGAATGGTCAACTTGAAGAACTTCCTGCCAGACATGTTGATACCGGAATGGGCTTCGAGCGGCTCTGCATGGTTATCCAGGGGAAACAATCGAACTACGATACCGATGTATTTCAGGATGTGATTACACGGATTGGTTACCTCGCCGGGAAAAAATACGGCGAAGATGAAAAAGCAGACATCGCCATGCGCGTGATTGCCGACCACCTGCGCGCCATCTCCTTTGCCATTACCGACGGACAACTGCCTTCGAATAACAAGGCTGGTTATGTGATCCGACGGATTCTTCGCCGTGCAGTACGTTATGGTTATACCTTTCTCGATTTCAGAAAACCTTTTATTCATCAGTTGGTGAAAGCGTTGACGGAGAACATGGGGGGAGCATTCCCTGAACTTGTCAGGCAGCAGGAGCTGGTGGTTAATGTTATTCGTGAAGAAGAGGATTCGTTCCTTCGGACACTTGAAACCGGCATAAAGATGCTCGATACGATCATCGAAGCTACAAAAAAGAAAAACGGAACTGAAGTAAACGGCAATGTCGCCTTCGAACTTTATGATACTTTCGGCTTCCCGCTGGATCTTACCGAACTGATCCTGCGGGAGCAGGGGCTTACCGTGAATCGCGACGGGTTTGAACTGGCAATGGATGCACAGAAAAACCGGT
>JAHEYS010000007.1:0-1562 GCA_023251475.1 Prolixibacteraceae bacterium | reverse complement strand
TGGATAGAGTTGCAACAGGCGGAAGGAGCGGGTTTTGTTGGATACGATACCCTTGAAGCTGATGTTAAAATAAACCGTTACAGGAAAGTTAAGGGTAAAAAAGGGGAGTATTTCCAGTTAGTGTTTAATAATACGCCGTTCTATGCAGAATCGGGTGGTCAGGTTGGCGATTCAGGAACCCTTGAAATTAATGGGAATAAAGTTGAAATATTTGATACCGTCAAAGAAAATAACCTGACTGTTCATCTCACCAGAGAACTTCCGGAGAATCCTGAATCGACATTCAGGGCTGTCGTTAATATAAATAACCGCAGGCTTACAGAAAATAATCACACGGCAACTCACTTGCTTGATCATGCGTTGCGGGAAATTCTCGGAACGCACATTGAACAGAAAGGTTCGCTGGTTTCGCCCGAAGGGCTCCGTTTTGACTTTAATCATTTTCAGAAGGTCACCGAAGATGAGCTGTTGCGGATACAACACCGGGTTAATGAGTTGATCAGGGCCAATGAGAAGCGCGATGAACGGCGTGAAGTTCCGATCGCCGAAGCAGAGACGATGGGGGCAATTGCTCTTTTTGGTGAGAAGTATGGTGATACGGTCCGTGTAGTCAGATTTGGAGCATCTGTTGAATTGTGTGGCGGGACCCATGTTGAATCGACAGGATCAATCGGTCAGTTCGTCATCCTTTCTGAAGGGTCCATCTCCGCCGGCGTGCGCAGGATCGAAGCGATCACCGCAGATAAGGCAGAGGAATATATCGAACGTAATTTAAAAACGCTGAAGGAAGTTGCCTCCCTGTTTAATAACCCTGCTGATCTGAAGGGGGCCGTGGACGAGTTAATGGCCAAAAATCAGTCACTGACAAAGCAGGTTGAAGCATTCGAAAAGGAGAATGCCGGTAAACTGAAAAAGGAACTGCTGCTTCAGGTGGAACCCATTAACGGTATCAATTTTCTGGCGCAGCAATTGAAGGTTGAAAGCGCGGCGATCCTTAAGGATATCGCATTCCAGTTAAAGGGAGAAGTTGAAAATCTGTTTCTTGTGCTGGCCGCCGAAATTGATGGTAAGGCAAACGTCCATGTGATGATCGCAGATAACCTGGTCAAAGAACGTGGACTAAATGCAGGCGCAGTGATCCGTGATCTTGCCAAGGCGGTCAATGGGAGTGGCGGCGGACAGCCGTTTTACGCCACCGCCGGAGGAAAAGAACCGGCAGGAATACCTTTATTAATCAGTAATGCAAGGAAACTTATATAGCATACAAGCTATTTAAAAGAATTGAAATAATAGAAGCAGTTTTGTTTCAACTTGGAATTGATAGTAATAGATAACACAGATTTGTTTTAGTTATAACTCTAAAAAGCATGTTTTGCAAAGGCCGATGAACAATCACCGGCCTTTATGCATTATCTGTTCAGCACTCTAAATAATTTACCCGAATGAAGAATTTTTTTAATTTCCTTTTTTCAATTGCAACAGCCGGATTTCTGCTGCTCCTTTTTGCAATTGCGCTGGCTACCGCAACTTTTGTGGAGAACAGCTATGGTGTTGAGGCTGCC
>JAHEYS010000494.1 GCA_023251475.1 Prolixibacteraceae bacterium | reverse complement strand
ATGGGAAATATCGGTATAAAACCGAAGTTTCAACTGATCAAGATCATGCATTTTTTTTGCTTTAATCTTTTCAAATTCAATATTATGCTTTAATATCTCCCTTTTCTTGATAAACACGATCAGCAATAAGATGATCCCAATTACAGTAACCAATATTAAAACCCTGAACCACCAGGTCTGGCTGATTGGCGGAAGCACAATTATTCGAAGCGAAGCGCCGTTTTTATCGTCATTGATATCACCCGGAACTCTTTTAACATGCAGGGTATAGCTTCCGGGGTTGAGATTGGTATAGGTTGCATTCCGGTTAAACGAAGGTTCTCTCCAATCCTGGTCAAATCCCTCCAAAAAATAGGAATACTGAATCTCCATGATATTCGAAAAATCAAGTGAAGCAAACTCCACTTCAACAGAATTTTGCTTGTATTTCAGTTTGATTTCCCTGGTTTCTGAGATACACCTTGTAAGGACATTATTTTCAGCATCCCCGATCTTAACTCTTTTATCCATAATCTTCAGGTCGGTAAAAACAATAGGCGCCGAAAAATCTCCGGATTTCATCTCTTTGGGATCGAAGATATTGCATCCCGAAATGCCGCCAAAGATCATCTCACCCGATGGAAGGTTAAGTGCTGCGCCGTAATTATATTGATCATTCAGAAATCCGTTTTTAACGTAAAAATTATGAAAATGTTCTTTCTCCGGACTAAATTTTGACAGACCGGCAGCAGTACTTATCCATAAGACATGCTCCTGATCTTCAAGTATCGCTTTGGTCTGATTGTTGGCCAATCCATTTTTTTCATTGTAATATCGGATCACCCCTTTTTCTTTTGAAAAGAGTGCGAATCCGCGACTTGGCGTAGTCAGCCAGAACTGATTCTTCGAATCAATATACATTGAAATTGTGGCCTCACCGTATTTTTTAACACTCTTATCTTTGAGACTAAAGATAACCAGGCTATCTTTACAGCCTATCCACAAACAGTGATCCCGGTCTTCCGCCAGCCAATTTACATGCTGATTATTAACCAGGTCCGTATAATGGATAAAACTTGCCGTGAGTGGATTGTACCGGTCAAGCCCGCTGGATGTACCCACCCAAAGGTCATTGTTGGAGTCGTGTAACAACGACCACACCCTGTCGTTTGACAGACTATTCGGATCTTTTGGATCATTTTTAAAATGTTTAAAGATCCCTGACTTTAAATTATAAATATCCAATCCTCCAAGATATGTCCCTATCAATAAGTTATTCTGGCCATCATCAATCATTGATTTAATGCAATCACTGGATAGGGAATTAGGATTGTTTTTATTTGATATCAGGTATTTGAATCTGCCGGTTTTCCTGTTCAGAATGTTTATTCCTCCACTTTCGGTTCCGATCCAGATTTCCCCGTCAGGATGCCGCCAGAAGCAATAAATTTCACTGTTATTTAAAAAATGGTCGTCATCTATCAGCGATTTATACGGGATAATGTTCTGTCGTTCCTTATCCAGATAATTGACACCGTCACCAGTACCAATCCAGACATCATCTTTCCGGTCAAGGAAGACGCACGAAACCGAATTATGGCCCAGACTACTCGGTTCCCGTTTGTCGCTATAATAAAAAGCAACCACACCTTTCCCTTTTTCGTAGGTATACAATCCCCCCCTGGTACCAATCCAGTACTTTCCTTCCCTGTCTTTTGAAATTGCCCGGACAGAATTACTGCGTTCATTTTTCGGGTCAATGATCATTTGCGTGGCCTCAATGGTTTTGGGATTAAAAACATACATTCCACCTAATTCAGTTCCAATCAAGAATGTCCCATCTTCCTCAGGAACAACTACACAGATTTCCAAACTTGAAGAGGCTGACTTGAATCTCACCTTTTCGGCAAGATTTGTGGTAGGGGAATATACAAAAAGTCCGTTACTCGTGCCAATCAGCAATCTGCCTTCCCGATCAATACGTATCACTTTGAAATACTCTGTAAAGCCGGGAAGATTTGAAGGCCGGATCTCTTTCAGTTTATTTTCATTGAGCATCTGGTACAAATTAGCCCTGGTACCAATCCAAAGATTTCCCTCTTTATCTTCCTGTATGGCAGTTACTGAGGCATTCTTCAGCAAAGCCGGGGTACTATGGTAAAAAAAATGGTCAAAAGTCTCCTTCTCCCGGTTAAATTTATTGAGCCCGCCATTCTCAGTTCCAATCCAAAGCTGTCCTTTATGGTCTTCAAAAATGACTCTGACCAAATCTCCTTTTAAACTTGTTGAATCATCCGAATCGAACTTAAACACGGTAAAATGATAACCATCAAAACGGCAAACTCCCTGCGACGTACCAAACCACATCCACCCTTTACTATCCTGTAAAATGCAATGAATTTTATTATTGGAAAGACCTTGCTGACTGGAATAATGATCAAAACTGAGGTTGTTAATCTCAACATTTACATTGGATTTTACCAAAGGAATAAAAGAAAACGAAAGGGATAAAAAAAGGAAACCGGAAAGGAAAAACTTCCTGCAATTGTGCGGTCTGCCATATCTTTTAATTAACGTTTTAACAAATCCCATTTTTGATTATTTGTAAAAAAATTAAAACATAGTTTTTCACCTGAGTGAATGACAAAATTGACAATATTCAATTAAAGCTTTGTTTTCCTGAATTTAAGACACATTAACAAACCTGGCAATTTCGAATCATTCGCAAGGTTATTGAACCTTATTTTAATCTTTTGAACAGAAAGTAGTTTAGTTGACCAATGAAAAGTCTTAAAATCAGCGCAACAAATGTACAAATTTGGCGATGACTTTATTAATTAAATTTATCGAAAGGCACTTCCTGGAAAACAATTCATTCATAGGGATTCTTGATACCCGATTCATAGCAGCAGGCCAGGTTTCCATTGGGCAGAACAACAAGGTTGGAGTAGGCCGCAGGTCCTTCGTATAATACAGTTTTCAGTTTCCACGATCTCCCCTGATTAAAAGAGATCCTTACGGTCATATTGGTTCTGGTTTTCCGGCTTGCTGGGTTCGAAAAAGCGAGGAACGGTTTTCGCCCCTTGTGGTCATACCAGAGTAAACTTGCCTGGCAGACAGGCTCAATCAGGGCACTATCGGTTTTTAACGAAGTCCAGGTCGCTCCCCCGTCCCGACTTGTTGAGGTCTGACGTAAACGAACGGAGTTGTAATTACGCATATTCAACATCAACTTTCCTTTGGGCAACTCCGCAACGGTACATTCATTCACCTGGTCGGCAGGTGTACTTCCGCCCAATACCCAGGTGATTCCGCCATCATCCGAAAAAATGGTATGTGAGAAGTACTTTTTCGTTTCTGCTTCGATGTGATCACAGGGAATAACCAGGCGGTCCCTGTGTTTTCCTGAACGTATTTGAATCCCGTTACAAGGTCCTGTCGCATACCAGGTCCAGTCCGGCTTCTTCACCCCTGATGTGATTTCCCGCGCCGTTGACCAGCTTGTCCCGTCATCAGATGAGGTAAGGACAAATATCCTTCGGGTATCCTTACTTTTACCATCTATGATCTGAGATTCATGGTCTGTTCCCAGGTTCCATGTTGATAACAGCAGAATATTACCCGATTTGCGGTCAAGCACCGGGGCAGGATTTCCACAGGTATTCGCCCCTTCATCCCATACAACCGTTAAATGGGACCAGGTTTTCCCACCGTCAGAAGATCGTTTAACCACAAGATCAATATCACCGGAATCGCCACAGTTATCTTTCCTCCCCTCCGCAAAAGCCAGTACAGTACCTTTACCTGTGGTGATAACAGCCGGAATCCTGATGCATTGATATCCCTGTTGACCTG
>JAHEYS010000493.1 GCA_023251475.1 Prolixibacteraceae bacterium | reverse complement strand
ATTATTGTAATTTCCATCGGACTTCTTTCATCAATCGTGGATAATGTTCCATTAGTGGCAGCTGCGCAGGGAATGTATGACCTGACCCAATATCCGACTGACCACTATTTCTGGGAATTTCTTGCCTTTTGCACAGGTACGGGCGGAAGTGCTTTGATTATTGGATCTGCAGCAGGGGTGGCAGCTATGGGAATGGAGAAAATAAACTTTTTTTGGTACCTCAAAAATATGAGCTGGCTGGCATTAACCGGATTTTTCACCGGGGCTGTGGTTTATATTTTGCAGGATTTAATTATCCGCCAATTTGGTGCGTGATCGGGCCCCGCGAATTGCATTCGCGAAATAATAATAGGCGAATAAAATACGCCCGACACACGCATGTCAATGGTGCGATTAACCATGACATGCGTTTTGCCTCGACTAATGAGGCAGTTCTTTTATCTTGGTCACATTACTGCTCTGTTTGTACAGCTTGCCAAGTTCATCAGCAATTGCCTGGGAGCCGGGAATACCCATCTTGACATTCATTTTTGCCTTCATATAAATGAACCGAGCAACATCATATGCCTCCGATCCGGCTAATTGCTTGGTATCATTCACCATTTCAAGAAGTTGATGAAGCTCATGCTCAACAGCTGAAAGAAAGGCATAGAGTTCAATATCCTTCTGCATTCCCCGAAGCAAGTCTGATCCCGGATCTAGTGCAGCATTATTGGTGGCAAACTCCAGACTTTTCTGCACAAATGGTTTGCGACCATCATCCACTTTCTGCAACGTCTTGCGCTCTTCCTCAGAAAGTTTAGTTAAGTAGGGCATGCCTGCTTTGGCACTCTTACAAGCCTGAAATATCGTCTCTTTGCTTTCAGGTGTCAGTACAACATCAATTCTGTTTTCCATTTCCTTAAATTTTAAAAGATTTCATTCAACTTTATTCTATTCAGACTGCAGCCGTAACTGTAGAGATAAATTTTCAAAAAGATTTTGGCAATCATTATGTTATGGTTTGCAACAGGGAAATTGGTTTGTAATGACATTGTAACCGGCAAAACAATCTGCAGACAATAACCACAGAATCGTTAATTTTTCCGGGTTAATGCCATTTACCTTAAACAGCAATTCAGACCGGTTCATGATGTTATTTTATTCACCTAATTTAGAAATTATTATTGACAGTTCGACGATTCGGGTTCAATATTTTAAAAATTATTGAAAAATTTATTTTATGGTTTATTATTATATCAATACCACAGATTATTAACCATAAAAAAAACCGTCCCTGAAACGAATTCCGGGACGGTTTTTTATGGTTTGAACCCTTCAGACAGGTCGTTTAAGACTCGATAATCACGATCTTCTCGATTTTATCACCCTGACGGATAGCATCAATAACCTCTAAACCTTCGTAAACTTTACCAAAACAGGTATGTTTACGATCGAGGTGACTTGTGTTTGCGCGGCTGTGACAAACAAAAAACTGTGATCCGCCTGTATCTTTGCCGGCATGGGCCATCGATAAAACTCCGCGGTCGTGGTACTGGTTGTCACCCGTGAGTTCACATTTAATGGAATATCCTGGTCCGCCAACACCAGTTCCTTTTGGGCATCCCCCCTGTATCACAAAATTGGGGATCACGCGATGAAAAGTAAGCCCGTCATAAAAACCCTCTTTCGAAAGTTTCACAAAGTTGGCTACTGTTCCCGGGGCATCCTTCTCGAAGAAATCAACCTTCATCACCCCTTTTACTGTATGAATTTCAGCTTGAATCATAAATATTACTTTTAAAAGGGTCAAAGTTACAACCTTTTGTCCAAATTGCGGTAATTTTTGCGATCACCGTTTATAAATAATCTTTCAATAGATTTATCTTTGTCAATAACTTCACTATTTTCCGACCATTTGAATAATTTGATTTACAAACATGGGTTATCTTAAAATACGTCACTTTCTCTTTATATTGCTACTCACCGCTGCCGGATCGTGTACTGTTTCGAGGCACTACCAGACGGCTATGACCTCATTTGAGATTGGGGAATACAATAAAAGTATTTCCCTGTTAAGGAAAGTTTCTGCCGAAACCAAAGACAGGAAACAAAAAGCGCTGATTCAGTTTAAAATTGCCGAAGCCTATTATAAGATAGGTCAGTACAACCTTGCCGAAAGTTACTTTAAAAGCGCCCTGATCCGAAATGCCGGCGGAGCAATTACATGGCTTCATTATGCGGAAGTGCTTCGCGCCAACGGAAAATACGAAGAGGCAATCAAAAATTATAACGCCTATCTCGATTCTGTTCCGGGTGATCAGATGGCCCTGAGCGGTATTGAATCAGCGGTGAAAACCAAAGAGTGGCTAAGCAAACCGACCCGTTACAAGATCGAAAATCTAAAAGAAATCAACTCATATGCAAATGATTACGGCGCCTCGTATGCAGGGGTGCACGACAATGAGATTTTCTTTACCTCTTCCAGAAAAGGGGCTACCGGAAAGATGAAAAGCGCCATCACGGGAGAGTACAACGCCGACATTTTCAGAAGCAGTTACAATCTTCAAAAGAACAGATGGGACAAGCCCCAGCTTGTCGATGAGCTAAAAGTGATCGACACTTTTGATGAGGAGGGGGCCATTTCATTTAATGCCACCGGGAACACAATGTATTTTACCCGTTGCCGCTACGAAAAATCGGAAGAACGGACAGCCGAGATCTTATCTTCAACTCAGCTATCGGGATTATGGGGAAACCCTGTAAAGATCAAGATTGGTAAAGACTCACTGATGGCAGCTCATCCTGCCCTCTCCGCCGACGGGAACACCCTCTATTTTGTTTCCGACCGTAAGGGGGGCTATGGAGGTAAAGACATCTGGTTTACCGTGGGCAAAAAAGGTGAGGGATGGGAAAAACCGGAGAATGCAGGACCAGAGATCAACACCTCTGGTGATGAGATGTTCCCTTGCATCCGCGATAATGGGACACTCTATTTCTCATCCAATGCCCATGTCGGGATGGGTGGTCTCGACATTTTCATGGCCAGAAAGGGAGAAACGGGGAAGTGGATCGTCGAAAATATGAAATCGCCCATCAACTCTGCAGGTGATGATTTTGCCATCTCATTTTACCCCGGTGAGGAGCGGGGATTATTCAGCAGTAACCGGGAGGGTAGTCTTAAAGATGATATTTACAGCTTTATACTTCCACCAAAAGTTTACCAGATCGAAGGTGAGGTTTTTAATAAGGAGACTGGCATAAGGATAACCGATGCGTCGGTAAAACTGATCGGCACTGACGGCACGATGCTTAAATTGAAGGCTGAAAACGGAAAATTCAGGTTTAAACTGAAACCTCAGGCTGAATACATTGTTGCAGCCTACAGCAAGGGATTCCTGAATGCCAAGATGATGGCATCAACGGTGGGAATGGAGGAGGGAAAACAATTTCAGATGAGACTGGAGCTCACCCCTGCCGATGCTCCCATCAGTGTTGACAATATATATTATGCATTCGGGAAATGGGACCTGCTCCCCGAGTCGGTTGCAGCACTCGACAGTTTATCTGAGTTGCTTGTACTTAACCCCACCACTATTATTGAATTAATGGCCCATACCGATTGTCGCGGCGACGACGCGCTCAACTCCGAAATTTCTCAGAAAAGGGCACAATCAGTGGTTGCTTATCTGATTTCCAAAGGGATACAACCAGGACGTCTGGTGGCAAAAGGATATGGCGAGAGTTCTCCTAAAAAAGTGACCAAAAAGCTCGCTAAAACCTACCCGTTCTTAAAACCCGGGACTGAACTTACCTGTAAATACATTGAATCGCTCGAAGATGAGAAAGAAAGGGAGATCT
>JAHEYS010000210.1 GCA_023251475.1 Prolixibacteraceae bacterium | reverse complement strand
TTTTGGTCCACGAATTAACACGAATTAACACGAATCGAAATTGTGGAAATTGGCATCCCGCCTGTGGCGTGATAAAGGAGATTTGTGTTAGCAGATTGTTCTTTGATCGTTTTAAGCACCAATCTTTCTTCCTTTTTTAATTAGTGGTAATTAGTGAAAATTCGTGGACAACTTTTTTGCTCTTTTTTTGTGGAGAGAATACGATGCTATAAAATCAGTCTTTTGTACTCAAGACTTTGCGCTCCGAAATTGATCAGTATGCCGACACGAAGTTTTGTGGCTTTCAAGTAATTGATTAATTGTGATTCATGATCCCCGGTTAATTGAGATAAGGCTTTTAGTTCGACGATTATGTTATCAAAGCAAATAAAATCGGCGGTATATGTTTTGGTCAGTTTAATCCCTTTATAAAATATATTCAACAACTTTTCTCTTTCATAGGGGATAATCCGTTGTTGAAACTCAAGTTCCAAAGCCTCCTGATAGACATGTTCCAGAAAACCGGGACCTAATTGATGATGGACTTCCATGGAGGCGCCAATTAGTTGATAGACTTCGTTTTTATAAAGTAGGTCAGACATCTAAACTTAATTTTTGGTCCACATATTCTTTTGGGTCCACTGCCTGCCCCGGGCAGCGGGGATTCTTTGGGGTCCACTAATTCTTTTGGGGTCCAAAAAAATTTGGTCCACGAATTAACACGAATTAACACGAATCGAAATTGTGGAAATTGGCATCCCGCCTGTGGCGTGATAAAGGAGATTCGTGTTGGAAGATTGTTTATTGATCGTTTTAAGCACCAATCTTTCTTCCTTTTTTAATTAGTGGTAATTAGCTTCGCTGATCTTCGATTCGTGTAAATTCGTGGACCACTCTTTTATTCATACTTTTAGGTGTAACTTTTTAATCAAAATACTAACCTTTACTGTCCACATTAATAACCTGCTTCTTAGCCTCATACTCAGCAATTCTATCCTGTAAAACTTGTGCATAAACCGGATTACTTAAAATATAATCGGTCTCGTCGGCTGGTTGTATGGAAATTTCTACAGTTTTATGAGGATATAGCTTTTGAATTCCTTCGATAAATTCGGGTGTAATTGAATCAGTATTAATTATAATTGTCGTTTCCATAGCTCCAATTTTTCCACAAAGTTACATTAATAATATAGTATATCCCTCGCTTGTAACTCTGCATTTATGCCTGTCCTGGACATTCAGAAAACATTCAGGGTGGGAGGGAGAGGAATGAACAAATGAAAGAATGCTATTTATTTTGGGTCCACGAATACTTTTTTGGTCCACATATTCTTTTGGTCCACGATTTAATTGGGTCCACTGCCTGCCCCGAGCATCGGGGATTTTTTTTGTCAACTAATTTTCACGAATTAGCACGAAGGAGATTAAAGAAAATTGGCATCCCGCCTGTGGCGTGATAAAGGAGATTTGTATCGGAAAATTGTTTTTTAGATTGTACTGAACACAAATTTTTCTTCCTTTTTTAATTAGTGGTAATTAGTGAAAATTCGTGGACCACTCTTTTTTAATTTTATTGTTGGAGCACCTTTTATTCGTGGTTATTTGCCGGAACAAGGCTTTATTGCTTGGTCCACTAATTCTTTTGGGTCCACTGCCTGCCCCGGGCAGCGGGGATTCTTTGGGGTCCACTAATTCTTTTGGGGTCCAAAAAATTTTGGTCCACGAATTAACACGAATTAACACGAATCGAAATTGTGGAAATTGGCATCCCGCCTGCGGCGGGATAAAGGTGATTCGTGTTGGAAGATTGTTCTTTGATCGTACAGCATACAAATTTTTCTTCCTTTTTTTAATTAGTGGTAATTAGCTTCGCTGATCTTCGATTTGTGGACCACTCTTTCCTTTATATTTTAAAATTTCACTTCTATTCCCCCTTTTTCCAAGTGGGTTAATTTTAGTGTCAGGTCTATTATTCACAAATATGTAATTAATAGGATCATATTTAGCACAATAGATTAAGTTGGCAGAACTCCCCCTTTCATAAAGGGTGGCCAGGGGGGATTTGGATGGTGTGCTGTATTAATAGTGAGTATTCACCAAATGATTACTTTATGACCTTTTTAAATCATTTTGTGCTTCAGAATCCTTACTGTGTGCTTCAGAACCCTTACTATGTGCTTCAGAATCCTTACTATGTGCTTCAGAACCCTTACTGTATGCTTCAGAACCCTTACTGTATGCTTTAGAACCCTTACTGTATGCTTCAGAACCCTTCGTGTATGCTTTAGAACCCTTAGTGTGTGCTTCAGAACCCTTAGTACATGGTTTAGAACTGTTTTTTATTCCTGTTTTCTCACACACAAATTTTTTAAATGTGACCTTCCCTAAAATAGCTTGACAGGATTAATACTAATTTGTAGAATAGAAAACAAACATAGAATTAATTCCTGATTTGTTTTCTAATGGGTTAAATATTTCCTGATTTTTTCTTCACCCTAGAGTTTCTTCCTTGTTCTTTCAACGGGTTTTTTGTTGTTCCTGATCCTGTTTCAGTCTTGATTCTTATTCCTAATGGTGGTCCATTACTGTTTTTTATTCCTGTTTTCTCATACACGTTTTTTTTTAATGCTGGATTTTCATTCCATGATTTTGATATGCACTGAAAAATCTGACAGGCTGTCTGCTGCA
Source organism: Prolixibacteraceae bacterium (assembly GCA_023251475.1). Classification (GTDB taxonomy): domain Bacteria; phylum Bacteroidota; class Bacteroidia; order Bacteroidales; family Prolixibacteraceae; genus JAAFHB01. The sequence continues at coordinate 9,060 of JAHEYS010000210.1, read as the reverse complement.
AGGATTTTTGGGAAAATACGACCCGGAGGGTGGAGATTTCCCCAAAAACCCGAAGGGCCTGTCCTTGCTGCAGGCGGGGCCGGTCAGGTTATCTTTGCATCTTCAATAGCATGGTCAGGTGCCTTTTGCCATTTTTTAGGATACCATCTTTTTTTCATCTCGCCTGTACCTTGATGGGCCTCAGATGGTACCTTGTAGTCGCAACTTGCATGCGGACGATGATTATTGTATTTATTTACAGCTGATTTTACTGCTTCATTGGCCTGAAGATAATCCGTAAAAGTGGTATGCAAATCATATTCATCTTTCAATATCCCATTGACACGCTCAGCGATAGCATTCTCATACGGATCACCGTTTTCGGTCATAGAGATCTCAATTTTAGATCCCTGTAAAAAGGCAACATAGTCGGTACAGCAATACTGGATGCCTCGGTCGGAATGATGGATTAATCCTGATGAAACATCTTCTGTATCAACGGCCATTCGTAATGCATTAAGTGCCCCTGCACTGGTTAAATCTGGCCAAAGGCACCAACCAACGATCTTTTTAGAGTAGGCATCAGTAATGAGCGACAGGTATACAAATCCGAGATTTGTACGGATATACGTGATATCGCTTACCCAAAGTAGGCCTGCCTTTTCCAGTTTTAAATCCCGTATCTTGTTGGGATATCTCCGGTAAAAGTGATTCGAATTGGTAGTTGCAGGACGGTATTTACGGCGCCTGACAAGTAGTCCGTGTTCTCCCAACAGGTAATAAAACTTATCCCTCCCATACTTGATCCCATGTTCAATTAAGGCGGGAGAGATCAGGTGATGAAGCTTTTCCGACCCCATCCGTTTGTGCTCTTTCCGCAGCTCTTTGGCCAGTTTCAAAATAAAAACTTCTTGCATATCTGAGGCTGCATGTCTCTTTTGGCTATCGTACCAGGCCTGACGGCTATTCCCAAACAATCCACAAATATCCGTCATTGTATTTGACGGGTACATTTGCGTCAGTACACTCACTGCCTGGGACCAGATTTTTTTCTTATTTCAAGCTTATAGTCTTTCTCAGCGATATCAATCACCGTGTTTAATGCCACAATCTTCATCTGGGCCAGCTCCAGCTGCTTTTCAAGATCCTTGACCCGTTTCTCAAGTTCCTCGTTGTTCGTCCTATCTTTTGCGCTCATAAGCGGCAAAGTTAGAACAATATCTTCACTGTACTTCTTTTGCCATTGCTTGTAAAGCGCATCAAAGTGGTAGGGCAACTTAAACCTGGAGCGGGCCTCCTGCCAGCTCATCCGTCCTGATTCAATCTCAACTACTAACCAGCGCCGAAAGCTGGTCTCGTAGTTGCTCAAATCAACTTTTTCCTCAAGGAAACCCTCCATGTTGTCGGTAAGGTTCGGTGTTAACTTTTCCATAATAACTTGTTTTTATGTCAAGCTAATTCAGAAGAGGACAATGCTGGATTTTCATTCCATAATTTGCCACAGATCACACAGAAGAGGATGATTTTCTGGTTGATCTGTGGCGTCTTGACTGTTTAATAGTTAATTGACAGTAGGTTGCGGATCGACAACCGTTTTTGATGCCCGCCGTACCTGTTTCTTCAGATCGGCAAATGTATATTCATGTGCTTTTGCGGTACTGGTCGACTTGTACAGAATCTTTCCAATGGCCAGTATTTCGTTAAGCTTGGTATTCAGACCGTTTAACAGGGCGATATTGCTCTCAACAATCATTCTGCGGTTGGTGATAATATCGTACTGCTTCTGCTTATCCGCAGCGATTAAATCTGCAGCATCGGTAAACTTTTTGACTAAATCATCACTGAGTCCCAGGGCATATAAAGGCTCCCTGTGCCGGCTGATTTTTTCAATAATGGTTTGCAACCCTTTCATCGCCCCTTCAACATCCCTTTTTGTAATGCAACGCCTTAAATGGGTAATCCCGAAATCGGTTGAGGTGAGATTCAACTGGGAATTGGCCAGCTTCAGGTAACCGGAGAGATGGCTGATCGGATCACTCAGTTGTCCGAGGGTGAAATACATCCTCCTGGTAATCAACTTCTGTTCCATCGTTTCCGATTTAGGTTCAACCAATTCCAGCGCCGACGTAATGTCAGTCTTGTAATTGGTCACAAACTCCGGCGTGTACCTCGGAGAGTAGGCAGCAAAGTCGGCCTGATCGCGGGTCAGACTTAATGATGAGAGACCACATACAACTGGCAACTCCTCATCTTTGCAATTGTAATCCCTGTGCATGTTAAAATTCATAATTTAAAACATTTAGTGGTTCATAAAAGGATGAATAACAGCTATTCATCCCAATTGTCGACTAAATTTAACACACCTAAGGGACAAAAAAAAATTATAAACGATCTTATCCGTTTATAGCCGGGTATGACCGGATGAGATAAAAAAAGGAGGTTTTTTGGGGTTTAAATGTGAATTTTACAAACATTTTTTTGTCAGTCTCAAACCGGGTAAGATCATCCAAATAACTTCAAGGATGAAATTTTTTTCGTAATTAGCTCCGACGCTGAAGCATCCAGTTGGTGGCGAGCGATTCCGCCCGACTTCTGTTTTTCCAGAAAACCACCTTGCCGGCACGCCCAATGGCCGTTCTGACCGATAATTGACATTCGGAACTCAAACCAGATTCCGGTCGGCTTCCATACCCAAATAATCTATCACAATATTTAAGGGGAAGGGTGAGTAAAATAAACTTTGTACTATATAATAATATCACCGCTTCAACAAACAACCGCTTTTCGGACAAGGGAATCCGGTAGAATATTTTGATCCGGTTAAGGATCCCCGGCGGTCGTTTGAAATTTGTTGAAATAATCTGCTGCAACCTCCTGGTGTCTTTTATTAAGGCCTGCTTATCCTGAATAAACTCCCGGTTATCCTCCGTTTCTACCTGTAATTTTTCAATTACCTCTATAATAACATATAAAGGAACCTTTTCGTCAATACCATCCATATCACTTAACTCAACCCTGATATTGGATCTTAATGAATCAGCCTTTTCTGCGATTTTCAACGCTTTTGTCTGACTGATACGATCTTTCGAAAAGTCATCCAGCAGATCGCACCTGAAACTCCGGCATACATTCGGGTAATAGGAATGATAAATAGTGCATTTCCCATGATAGACCGGACAGGGTTGATTAAATCCTTCGGCTCCATCCCGATCCATTGAGATAACGGGTATTTCAGAAGACAAGTTCTCTTTCTCACCAGTCTCCAGACCTACCCATTTAAACATCGACCCATCACAGCACATTCCGCATTTCATGCAGATCTCCTGCTCCGCGAGGGAACTTTTCGTCATTTTAGATAATTTCATTTCGCTCTGCCGATGAGGTTTAACCAGTTTCGCTTAGATACGAAATCGTGCCAGGAATAAATGTCGCATATTACTTCGTGTTTTTTGTGACTGCTTCGTGTTTTTTGTGGTATAGCTGTTACACAAAGTTACACAAAGAATCCACAAAGTTGCACGAAGGTTTAATGGGATACCTCAAAAAAGTTTATAAAGAATCTCACTGCGCAGGGGCGTCAAATTTTCAATATAGATAATAATTGAACTGCTTTATTAATCTGTATCCGCTTTCCAGATCAAGAGTACCGGTTGTTTGGACGGGATCTGTATCATCCCTTCCTCTGTAAGGATATCGCATTTGATGCTCCGGCTGATAAAATGTTCTGCTTTTTCTATCAGGGTTTCAATAAACGAACTGTCAAGCCGGTCACCTATCAATATCAGTTCAATAGTTTTGGAATCCTTCCCGGTTGCAATATCTCCGGTAAGATAGGCTGCCCGAAGATCGCCGATATTATGGATGATCCGTTCAAGGATTTGGTCAATGCCAATATTCTTTTTTAAAATACTTTGAATATCCCGGAAAAGGGGGTGACTGGTGTTGGCAAAGAACATCTTCTTATTGCCATCAAAAGCGGAGTCCAGTAACCCTGCATTTTCCAGCCTGTTTAATTCAACCCTTATCGAATTGGTCGATTCTCCAAACTCAGTTTCCAAACTACGCAGGTAGCTTTTTGTCTCACTGTTCAGAAAGAATTTAAGTAAGAGTTTAATGCGGGTTTTTGAAGTAATTAAACTTTCAATCATTTTCGGGGATTAAAGCAATAGAATTGATTTTTTCAGATCGTAATATTTAAATGTTTTAGGTAGATAACGAATATTTCAGGCAGGTAATAAATAGTGCAGTTTCACAGCTTCGCCTCCTCAGTCACACTACTTGATTGAGTATCGAAGGCAATGTTGTTGAGTACAATAATAACTCATTAGTTTTAAAATTCAAAGGGGGGGATAAAAATTATTTAGAATAATTATTAACAATATTATGAACCTTATTTGACAGATGCGACAGTTCATTTATCAATATCCATTTTCAGACCCTGATCACCTTGTCAAAACTGGGAAGAATGGAGGTGCGGTGGGTGACAAATACAATGGTCATCCTGCTCTTTAATGCGCCAATAACCTCCATGATTTGAGCTTCATTTTCAGGGTCAAGGGAAGAAGTTGCTTCATCGAGGAGCAGCAGGGAGGGTTTACGCAACAATACGCGGGCCAGCGCCAGCCGCTGACACTCCCCGCCGGAAAAGCTGAACTGGTAATTAACGATATATTCATCCAGCCCGTTTTTGAAACGGTTTACCAGGTGGGCTGCATTTACCTGTTCGAGTACTTGAATGATTTCTGCATCAGATATTTCCGGTGTGCTGTCCCAGACCAGGTTTTCCCGGAATGTGCCGTCAATAAAAAATGAGTCCTGCGGAAGGTAACCGATGCTGCTTTTCCAGTAAGGGAGCATCTCTTCACTGATGGGGTGTCCGTCAACCAGTATCTTTCCTGTGTCCGGCTTTTGAAGCCCGGCAATCAGATCTATAAGTGTGGTCTTGCCGCTGCCCGATTCTCCGATAATCCCTGTCAATTTTTTGGCCGGAATTGTATCGGAAAAATTCGTATAAAGTTGTTTGTGATCATCGGGGTAGGCAAATTGCAGGTTTTCGAGTCTGATCTCTTTATCCAGGTGAATGGCATGGTGGCTGACCGGAAGATGAAAAGCATTATCGGTAAAATCTTCATCCAACTGCAAAACCAGTTTTACCGATGCCACATTTGCCAGAATCATATTTACATCGGTATTCAAACCGACAAAAAGAGGGAAAATCCGAGAGAACAACAGGATAAGGATGAAAAAGGAGGCCAATGGCACCTGGTCAATCCGGTTACCCACATACACCACGAATACCAGCACAATAATGCCGGTTAAGCTGTAAATGAGCTGGGGAAGTGAATAGTTTTTCGCCATACTGTATTCAATATCCAGCAGTGATGTGTTGGCTTCATCGAATTTGCGGTAATAATAGGCTTCTGAGCTATGTACCTTGGCAATTTTGACCGTCTGCCAGAAATCATCGATATATTTCAGCAGGTGATTGTAGGAATTAACTGCCCCTTCACCAAGGCTAAACGCTTTAAATAAAAATTTTCGCAGGAGGATAAAGAGCGCCAAACCGACAAGGATGATGATCCATGTGAACTTGACCGACACCATCATTGCATAGGCCACATAGGTGGTTGTCATGATCAGAGAGGAGAGCAGCCGCAGGTAAAAGTAGAGGTAATTGGCCAGGTTGGGAACCTCCTTGGTAAGTACCTGCAGGTGGTTTGTCTTACTTTTGTTGTTCAGCAGTGGCCAGTCGGCAAGGATGATCTTCCGGAATAGGCGGCGGCGGAGCTGATAAATAAATGTCTGCTGATACCCTGCATCCAATATTGATTTCCAGTATTGCAATAAGGCGGTTAGCGTTAACAACACTGTGAATATCAGTAGTATCGTTTCGATATTCAGCGGTATACCCGTTTTGTCAGCCATTTTCTGAAAGAGCAGCGCCATCCCTTCTTTCGGGGCTCCAACGCCAATATTGAGCAATTGCAGCAAAGGAATCAGCAACACGATTGAAAATCCGGTATTCACTCCCATCAACAGTGTAAGGAGGAAAATCAGTGCCAGCTTTGCGGGCCGGTGACTAACCACCACCCTGAAGGTCTTGACAATGAAATGGATTTGTGCTAAATTAAACATGGTACCGGTATTAGTGGAGGAGATTCAAATTAGATTTACCTGAAACCACGGATGATTTTATAAAAAGGGCTAAACAGGTAATAAAGCAGGGTGGAACATGGAATCCATTTACTGGCAGCAAGGTCTGTTGCAAAGAATTGTTGTTTCAATAAACTGATTTTATATCCAGGGCCAGGGAAGGCTTGTGAATTGCTCCATAGGGTTTTTAAATACTCAGTAACCGATTGTTTTTGCTCATCTTTTTCCATGTTAATCGAGTAAAGGGCAAAATTGAGAAGGTTTTTTGAGGGTGCATGACTGCACGGAAGCAGACGCGTGCCTGGAAAATAAATTTTAAGAAGCTCATTGCAGACAGCCACAAGGCGGTGGGCGTTTAACTTTTTTACCAAACTTTGAAACACCTCCTCGTCGAAGGCCAAACTCCGGAGAATATCCCTGATATCTGTGAGCCATTTTAACCGGCGCCACGAATGGAGTCCGCCATGAATAATAAGGTACAACAATTCAAACTCTATTGAGAAAACTTTAAACTGCCGCTGCTGAAAGGTGATGATGGTCTGGTTTAAGGCGATGACCTGGTTTAAGGTTTTTTCATTTACAAAGCGTCCGCCGGAAAAAAGTTGCCAGTGAAGGTCTATGCCAATATTTGTATCCTTATTATAAAGGTGAATCTCGTTCATGTGTTTGTGCAATATCTTTCTTCTGCACTCATCCTCCGGAAAATCATAAATAATTGTCTGGAAACCATTTTTCTTTAAAACTTCAATCGTATTTTCCAGAGAGGGGATCCCGATCAGAAAATCGAAGTCGTTATAGCAGCGGTATGTTGAATCATTATAGATCCGGTGGGAGAGGAGTGGTCCTTTCAAGGCAATAAATTCAATCTTTGCATCAGATAATGCCGCAGTAATTTTGAGGAATTCATGTACCTGAACCATCTTCTCCATCTTTTCGGATCTGTAATTCCTGCACTCTTTCTCTCCCAGGAAATCATCGATTTGCTGATGACTCATCCGGTGACGGTTAAAGAGAAGTTCACGGGTCAGAGGTGTTGGATTTGGATTATTCATTCTAATAGTTTAACCGCTACGCGGTAATTGTCAACATGATGATTTTCCTACAACGCAATAACCGCTACGCGGTATGAAAATTGGTAAAAGACTGTTTTATAATACGATAACCACTAAGCGGTACTCGTAAATATGATGTTTGACTACAATTCAATAACCGCTACGCGGTATGAAAATTGGTAAAAAATGATTTGCAATGTACAATACAATAACCGCTACGCGGTATCGTTAAATCCATTACCGCGTAGCGGTTAATGCCTTGTAGGATAGTGGTGCCACATAACCGATTAGGTGTGTTGATGATTACCGCGTAGCGGTTAAAGCCTTGTAGGATCGTAGTGCCAAATAACAGGTTAGGTGTTTATGATTACCGCGTAGCGGTTAAAGCCTTGTAGGATCGTGGTGCCACATAACCGATTAGTTGTTTATGATTACCGCGTAGCGGTTAAAGAAAATCAATCATCAAAGAATTCAAACAGATATTGATCGTCAAATTCAATATCATATTTTTTCAGCAAATCGAGATACTCTTCCCTGAAGGTCCGTTTCTGATGATGCGCCTCCTGGTTTTTTATGTAATTATACAAAGTGTCAATATGTGACCGGCTGTATGAAAAAGCGCCATATCCATTTTGCCATTCAAATTTACAATTCAGCAACTTGTTCTCATTGATAAACAAGGACGAACCCCTCTTTATCTCATGTACCGTATCTGAAATTGATATTTTTGGATTTAAACCGATAAAAAGATGGACATGATCGGTTGTGCCATTGATGATAATCGATTTATGTCCAAGGTTTGACACAATACCACCCATATACTCAAATATGCGGGTCCGGAAAGGTTGTATTAATAGCGCTGATTTATTTTTTGGTGAAAATACGAACTGGATATATAATTGGGTGAAGGTTCCTGGTTTCATTTGATAATAAATTGTTTTTTATCGGCCAAATGAAACAGCCATGATTGACGATGATTATCATTCCTGGTTTGTGATTCTTGAACCATGGCTATTTCATCGGTAAAAGTTTAACCGCTACGCGGTAATTGTCAACATGATGATTTTCCTACAACCAATAACCGCTACGCGGTATGATATATTGATGAAAAATGATTTCAAAGCCTTATCACTACTCGATAATTGTAAAGATACCGATTTAAATGTTATTTGTCAGGAAATTTCATGAAAATCCTCCAGATTTCCCCCGCCAACAATAATTTTTCCGTCAACAGATAGCCAGGCATGAGCCTTAAAATCTTTTGACGGAGTACGGGCCACACCGATATGGAGCTTTTGTGGTATCTCTCTTTTATTCAACATGTAGGCTGCTGCCAGCGCTTTTACAAGACAAGTGGAGGCCCAGGGGGTACGGTCGGCCAATCCGTTGATGACTGCTGCAACCAGCCTGACTTTCTCCCGTTTATCCCCGGTTAACAGTTTTGAAGAACCAGCGGAGCTTTTTGGCATCCATTCACTTGATGGACGAAAGCTTACCCTTAATCTGTAGATAAAGAGTTGGATGAGCGCTTCCGGAATCAGAATTGCTTCAGCATAGGATAGTCTGCGGCGGGGTAAAAAATGGTTCATTACTCCGCCCCGACAAACTGGTGTATTAATTTCTTTTCTGACATATCGTTAATAAAGTGCAGTACATCTTCGCGACAGGTATCTTCCTGCACATCATACTCTTCCATTAACTGAACAACCAATTCACTGACAGTGGCGGGCTGCTTTGAAAGCATCTCCCAGATAAGGCTCCCAACAGGTTCCAATCCAAAATAGGAATCGGCCTCAATACTCATTAAAATTACCTCCTCATCGATCTTGCTGGAGAGGACTTCGGGGTTTACCTGCCATCTTGTATTCATGCTATA
>JAHEYS010000209.1 GCA_023251475.1 Prolixibacteraceae bacterium | reverse complement strand
CTCTTTTTCGGTCATTGAATCAATCAGCCGATTCAGTTTTTGATAATTACTATCTGCTTCTGCCATCAAACTAGGCTTAGTTGTTGGTCTGGCCATCTTCATTTCTCCCTTGTATAATAAATTTTAATTAATTATAACATCTTAAATATGACAGCATAACGTCATATTATAAATAATATTTCTTAAAAAACTTAAACATGTTTCTCATTTTCGGCATGCTTAATAGTGATCCGGATTTGAACAGTGATTGGGATGTATTAAGCTGCTGAGAAATACAACCGCACCATTAAACATAGCCTTTTTCAATGGCCATGATGTTGTCATAGAGCATGGCATTTACCGGGGTTTTAATCCCATGCTTTTGCCCAAGTGCCACCACCGTTCCGGAGAAAAGTGCCATCTCGCTGGGGCGTTTGGCTTCGACATCCTGTCTCATGGAAGGCTTCCCGACATCACTCAGGGCATCCACCACTCCCAGCCAGTAGATGATATCCGCCTCATCCAGCGCCACCCCTTCCTGCTTCGCCACCGGAATGACCTCAGTCATGGCGGCAATCATCAAGTCCCGGACTTTACCAGGTTTTTTGACACTACCAAAGTTCTGACCATAAACTGAAACCACCTGATTAACCCCAACGTTTAGCATAAACTTAGACCAGATTTTGCGATCCATCCGGTTATCAATCTGATAGGCGATGCCCACCCGATCAAAAAACCGCTCCACCCGCATTACTTTCTCAGCGGGCTGATCATCCGCCCGATTGCCAAAACAGATCATCCCGGCATTGGTATAACTCAGAGCATTGCCTGATTTAAGGGTGTCCATCCCCTGGGCACAGGACCAGATCAGATTTTCTTCCCCAAAGACTTCCCCAATAATGGCTTCACTGGTAATCCCATTTAATAGCGACAGCATCAGTGTATCCGGCCCGACACACGGCCGAACGGTCTCGATAGCATCTCTTAACCCGTTTATTTTAACCGCAAAAATAATCAGATCGGCTTTTTTGTGCCTGTTCCGGGGTTTTATAGTGAAACCGGCAGGGGACCCCATTACAGGATACGCCATTATTCTGATAGTTTTTAATCCGCTTTTCATCGGCGATGATGGTCAAATCGTCCCCGATCTTTTGGGCGATCCGGGCTCCGAAAAGAATACCCAGGGCACCCAGGCCAATGATGGCTACTTTTTTTATTTCCATGCTTACCTCATTTTCTCAACCGGATCGGCCCATGTCGCTTTAACCTGAACTGTACTTAAATCTTAAGAAGTGACAAGTTTACCAACCGTTTTAAAACTGCTACCCGGTTGTTTTAAAAATTCTATTTCTGCCGCAGTGGATTCCCGCTTCAGGATCTCATTGCGATGCGGAAAATGTCCAAACTGATCAATGATCTGCTGGTGCTTTATTTCATATTCCAGGGTTGCCGGATCGCCCAGCGCTTCAAAAAGCGGCAGAACTACCTGATAAATGTCAGTCGCTTCTGAATGCATAAACGGCATTAGCATAAACCGCTGCCAAACCTGAGGCAATCGGTTGAAATCAGGATGGCGAATGGCTTCCTGAGACAGCACCAGGGCCATTCCATCCTGAGCAAAAGCCTTGGGATTATCGCGGTTTAAATTTCTGGAAAACTGATCCAGCAGAATAATCTCGACCAGCCGTCCTTCAATGGTATCCCGCCAGTCTGATAAAAGGCCGTTGCAACCCGCAACCCAGTGATCATAAAAATTTGTTTTAATTGCCAAGTCAAAGGCTTGATTTTTCTGAAACCAGAAGGGCTGGTTTTGGGAATCGAACCAGAAATCCAGCACTGCTTTAGCGTCGGGATGGATGCCCTGCGGCGACGAAAAAACCTGGTCAAGAATTTCCTGGAAAGTTTTGTTGTCGACTAACTCACTGATACGTTTATTTTTCTGTTCTGATTGTCTGTTTTCAGTTTGACTGGTCATCATGTTACCTATTGGGTCTATTTGGTATTTTTACCAGTATAGCACCCTTCGTCCAAAAATTGAATAGCTCCTGTTTAATTCCTTTGTAAACTTAAAAACAACACAGTATCGCGCACCGTGTTGTTTTGTCTGTTGCTGTTTAATTTTGTTTTGATGATGTTTTTTTCAAGTACATATAAAGCCCGATGAAGCCTCCCATAAATCCACTCATCAAACCACTGATACCATTGCCAAGTCCGTTGGCAAGAATTGTTGTGGGAATCGGAGTCAGTAGCCAATTAAACAGAAAACTGATCAGGAATCCCATAATACCACCAAGTAAACCAGTTTTAATTGCTTCTTTCATAACATTTCTCCTAATATTATATTTTTTCATAGACTATTTGACACTACTTATGACATAGAATAACAACTGTAATCCGTCCAAATTATATTTAATTCAAATACATCCAATCATTTGAAAACTGGATTATCTGCATACTTACAAAACTCAATTATTCTTCTGGCAAAATGTTTTTCTGTAATTGTTAGCTTCATCTGCAGTCCAACCAAATTTTTCAACATCACCCCCGATCATTTCACTCTTTCCCAATAATATCGACAATTTTCTTATCAAGATTTCCACTTCCTAAAATTTCTGTATCGAAAACCGAAAGTGGCGAAAAAATACTATAACCTCGGCAAAATTGGGCACCCGCTCCGCTTTTTCTCCATTTAAAACCTTTAAATAGTTTTCTTTTTCAGTCATTTTATAATACATCCTTACTTAGCAATTCTAAAATTATAGTTTGCTTAAGCATCATCTTTATTTCTTTTTTAACCTAGCTAACCAACTCTTTCGCCTTAACCGCTGCACTGCCGGCATCGGGTGCATAGCCATCGGCGCCAATTTCAACGGCAAATTCTGACGTCACAGGTGCTCCCCCAACAATCACTTTAAAACCGGATAAACCGCTGTCTTTGATTGTTTGAACTGCACTTTTTAAAGATGGCATGGTCGTGGTCAATAGTCCCGACAAGGCCACCAGAGTGACATTATCATTTTCTTTAATCGCTGCGACAAATTTTTCATCGGCAACATCGACACCCAGATCAACCATTGTAAATCCGGCACTTTCAATCATCATTGAAACCAGGTTCTTGCCGATATCGTGAAGATCTCCCGCGACGGTGCCAATGATACAGGTTCCTAATGAGGTTGAGTTGTCCCCCGCCAGCAGGGGACGTAAGACATCTACGCCTTTTGACATCGCTTTAGCGGCGATCAGCATTTCCGGTACAAAGATTTCACCGGCTGAAAATTTATCGCCGACAACCCCCATTGACTCGACCATCGCCGCGAGGATTTCTGCCGGTTGACTACCGGCATCGAGAGCCTCTTGAACTACTGTGCCAACCTTCTTTGACTTCCCTGCTTCCACCAATTCTTTGACTTCCAAAATTTTTGACATTGCTTCCTCCTGTTTATAATCAAAATTATATAAATGTATGTGAACATATTCAGTTGAAAATCCAACAATGGTAACCGCTGTACAAAGCGCTAGATGCTATTGTTCCTTCAAATATTCGACATAATCAGCTGCACTTTCGCCCGCAATTCGACCCGAATTAATAGCGAAGCCCATGGAGTTTCCTGGTAAAACAAACGCATAACTATCCCGGTGCAGTGAATTCGCATCAGAACCTGCCGCGTAAAGTCCCGGAATAATGTCCGCATTGGCATTGATCGCCTCACAATACGCGTTGATCTTAATACCCCCAAGCGAACCGAACGCAATTGGAATTATTTTTCCGGCATAGATTTTCCCCTTCCGAATCGGGCGCATGTACTTCGGATCCTTGTGGTAAAGCTTGTCATAACTGTCACAATGTTGATTGTACTCATCAACCGTATCGCAAAGATTTTCAAAATCGATACCCGTTTTTTCGGCCAACTCTTCGATGGAATCCGCTACAATAAAATCGTTACCATTGATTTCTTTGGTATAACGTTCAACTTCAGCATCAAAGTTATCCATGTTGGCGGGGGTAACATCCAAAGCTCTAAAGTCATAACCGTTTTTTTCATAATATCGTTTTGTCGATTCATCAAAAATTACATAAGCAGCCGACCCTCTCTGACGGGTAATTGCATTTCCGGCATATGTTGTATTGCAGAGTTGGTATTCGTTAAAGAATCGATTGCCATCAAGATTGACGAGTAGGTTTGGCTGACGACAAACTGCGTCAATCGTTTCATATTCCATTACTTTGGTAAATGCGATACACATCTCCATGTTGACATTGTCCTTCGCAGCACCGACTTCCCGAGCCATTTTAATGCCATCTCCGTCGATGCCGGGAACCATAAAAGAATAAAGCGTCTCAAAGAGTTTATATCCCGTTTCTTCAAATACCATTTGTGGATTACTGCCAAACCCACCAGTCGCAATGATGACCGCCTTGCCTCTTTCTTCAATCTCTTTACCATCAGCAGTCACCGCCTGGAGTCCTACGACGGTGCCGTTTTCGGTTAATAGTTTCTTAACCGGCGTTTCCAAAAAGAACTCAACACCCAACTCATCCGCCTTGTCTTTTAAAGCTTTCATAATAACAGCTCCGCTTCCGTGCCCGAAAGAGCCATTACTGAGTTTGGGCAAATGCCATGTTGCTTCCGAATCGGGAAAATGTCGAACCGCACCGTACCACTCGACACCCAGGTCTTCCAACCAATTTATCGTGTCGCCAGATTTGTCAACATACGCTTTCACAAGCCGGCTGTCTGTGTGCCAGTGGCTGTAATCCATAAAGATATCGAAAACCTTTTTCTTTGTTAATGGCTCAATCTGCTTTTTCTGAACCCTGCTTTCGACACCAAACGGACCCATTGCCATATTTGCGGTTCCTCCCGTTGTTTTCATTTTTTCGAAAACCTTGACTTTAGCACCCGCTGCTGCAGCACTGACTGCTGCAGCAAGCCCAGCGGGACCAGCTGCTACGATAAGAATATCTGCCTCGTTATGTTTCATGTGTTTAATACCTCCAATGGTTTTTTAGCGTTTAGAAAACGCTATTACATGTATATTGCGCCATTTTCTGTGTGAAAATATAACTTCTCACCAGAATACCGATTCATTTTAATTTAAACTAACCCCTTATTTTGCGGTTCCTTTTTTTACCTTCTACGTCTTGACGGTTTCCACGATCCGACCGGAATTGGACGCTCCGGAATTTTCGGGGTACTTTCTCCGACAATTCGGATCGCTTGGTTTGGACAGACTGATACACAATCAGCGCAACTGTCGCACATATCCTGCGCTATCACATGAATATAATCAACTTCACCCTCAATAGCATCACGCTGACAGACTGACAGACATTTACCGCAACCGTCACATCCCTCCGGAGAAATGTAATAGGATAGATACCCTTTACAAACCTGCGCTTCACAAGTTTTCCGTCGTATGTGCATGTCAAATTCGTTCTGAAAAAAATCAAGCGCTGAGAGAATCATTTGCGCGGCACTTTTGCCCTGATTACAGCTCGACGCAAGCAACATCGCCTCTGCAACTTCTCTCATACAATCAAGATCATCCGATTTGCCACGCTTTTTGTAATATCCTTGAGCGTTTCATATATTTGTGCGGTGCCCATCCTGCCGAACACACATCTGCCACAGCACTCTGCTGATGAAACCGCATAACAATGCATGACATTGTCAACCAGACATTCTTTTTCTCGTAGAATTCTGATGACTGCATTACCAAATGCACCGCCAGCATGATTGATCTCGTCAAAATCGATTAACATGCCTAATCGCTCTGGCGGGAATAATGCCCCCATGCTACCACCAAATGAAAATGCCTTTATACCCTCTGTCGTTATTCCTTCCCGTACCAAAATATCACCAATACTTGATCCGATAGCCACCTCTGTAATAAGTATCGTCTCATTTTCGGTATCAACAAGTTGTACGAGTTTTGTCTCCAGATACGCTTCTTCCAGGATGGCCGGAACCGAAGCCAAAGTTTCCATGGAATGGTAAAGCGTCGACTTTCCGTACAATCCAGCTTCGGCGGCATGGGGCCGATTACATACTGTTACCGGGGATAATCCTGCCAACGAACGTAAGATTATGATTTCTTGTCCTTTTTCTGCGTTATTTTTTCCCATAACAACTTGAATATCAAACTGGAAATCGGATTTTAAAATCTCTTTCCCGAGGATCTTGCTGAATCGCATCTGCTCTAGTGCTGCACTGATGATGTAATACTCAACTGTTTGAGTATTACGTAAAAATATAATTCCCAAATTTGCGTCGATAGCATATCCGGCGATCATCATTCCTTCAATGGCAGCATAAACATCATTATGTATCATTGTGTTGACAATCATATTGGTATCGTCACAATTTGAGAAATTGGAGACAATATATTTCTCACCAGTCTGCCCTGCACAAGAGCTCCATTTGAGTCCAGCCGGATAACCGGCTCCACCTTTTCCACGAAGCCCGGAAACCTCAATCTGCTTAATAACATCTTCCGGATTTAACTTAAGCGCGTTTTTAAGACCAGAAAAGCCCCCGAGATTGATATATTCGGCAATATTGTTACCAGACATCCGCCCCCATTTCTTCGTGACAACAGGCGTTGCCGCATTGTTGCTGTTTAATTCATGTCTCATTATCATATCCTCATCATTCTTCTGCTGGTTCCGCATCATATGAATTCCAGAATTTCACCCGCTCAAGATCTCTTCTCAAATCACACTGCAGACATCTTACCGCTTCTGCCGTTGCCGTTTTATCGGGATATGCTTTTGTGGTCTGTTTGAAGCCAGAGATTCGTTCAGATACCGGAAGCAATTCCTCGGATGCCCTTTCGAGCTTATCGAAACCCGCTATTCTACCGATAAAATGTTCCTGTTCATCACGATCTAAAAGCAGCTCATCAATATCGCCTTGCCCGCCCAGAAACTGATCGACTTCCATTGCAGCGGCCCTGCCAGCAGCAATCGCACTGATCACGAATTTTGTCCCGGTGGTAATATCTCCGGCTGCAAAGATTGCATCCGAACCTAAAAGCTGACATGAGTTTGCTTCGGTGACCAGCGTGTTCGCTTTTCCTACTGTAAAACCGCACAAATCATCAAATGTTTCTGATTTCTGACCGACTGCAAAGATAACCGTATCGCACTCGTATATGTGGTTTTCTCCAGCTGCAATTTTCATCTGCAATTTATTGTTTTCATCAAAGGAGAAAGAATCGACATTAGCGGTCTCCACCCCGGTGACGTGCTTTCCGTCCGTTACAATCCGAATGAATGTTTTACACGGATGAACCCGAATGCCTTCCTCAAGCGCTTCTGCAACTTCTTCCGCCGAAGCTTGCATACACTCCCGGTTCTCCAAGCAAGCCAGATCGATCCGCTCACAGCCTCGTCTTCTTAGCGTTCTGGCACAATCAAAGGCTACATTGCCGCCGCCAATTATAAACACCCGTTCACCAGTTTTAATATCCGCTTTTCTAGCCGTCGCTTCGAGAATATCAATCGCCGTTAAAACACCTTCCGATCGGTAACCTGGTATTTGCAGGGCGGAACCGCATTGCGCTCCAGTCGCTGCTATGACCGCGTCAAAGCCCTCTGTAAGCAGCCGCTTAGGGTTTGTAATGTTTGTCTCATATTTAATCTCGATCCCGATATCAAGAATATCCCTGATTTCACGTTGAACAATATCTTCTGAAAGCCGATATTTGGGAATGCCAAACTGCAACATCCCGCCGGCAAGATCTTTCCGTTCAAAAATAACGACTTGATGGCCTTGCTTAACCAGATAGTATGCTGCAGTCAACCCGGCTGGACCAGCACCAATCACAGCAACACGTTTTTTCGTCTGCGGTTTGACAATTCTGCGCTTCTTCCAGCTTCCACTATCATAATTTGCGGCATATCTTTTAAGACTACAGATAGAAACAGGCTGATTAACCAATCCTCTTCGACAGACATCCTCGCAGGCATGGTTACAGATGAGACCCAACGTTTCAGGAAATGGTACTTTTTCACAGATCACCGCAACAGCATCCTCCATTTCGCCTTTTGCAAGCTTGCGAATATACCTGGGAATATCGATATGGGCCGGACATTTTTGCTGGCACGGGACAAGCGCCTGCTCATAAGGAACAGTATCGTTAATGATGCCTTCCTTATCTCTCAGTGAACCGGTCGGGCACACCTCAACGCACGCCCCACAAAAGCGGCAGCCAGCCTCTCCCATCAGCTTGTTACCGGGAATTCCGATGCTGCTGCCAACTTCGGTATGGCAGTAATCTAGCACTTTTACCCCGCGTACTTGTTCACACGCCCGAACGCATCGTCCGCACTGAATACATCGATTCATATCCCTAACAAACAGCGGATTGCGCATATCGGACGAGATGTTTTTGCCAACTGTTTTGAGTCTGCCGCCACGCAATCCCATAAACTGCGCAACCGATTGCAATTCACATTTTAGGTATTTGGGACAGGCGGTACAGTCTGCCGGGTGCTCCGAAAAAATCAGCTCAATCGATAAATTGCGAATCTTTTGAACAGCAGGACTATTTGTGACAAGCTCCATACCCGCTTCGGCTTTGGTAGAACATGAAGCTACGATTGTTCCTTGCTCCTGCATTTCGACAACACATAGTTTACATGCTTCGTGATGCGGAAGGTTCGGATGGTGGCAGAGGTGTGGTATATAAATCCCCGCCATTAGGGCCGCCTCCAAAATCGAACTTCCCTTTTTACAGCGAACACTTTTGTTGTCTATTTTTAGAGAAATAAATTCGTTCACTCTCTTTCCCCCAATTTATGTTCTGTTAGCGTCATTTAAGTTTTCCTTCATCATTAACTACTTTCTATAAAAAGCACTTCCATAACGGGCAATTTCATCCACCATCGTTACCATGCCTCCCGTTGTAAAAAAGCCTGTCGGCATAAAACCGCCACCGGGAGCAAGCAGATCAATCTGCGCTCTGACATGCTGGCGAATCGCTTCCTCGGAAATGCCGACAACATCAATGACGCCTTGTGAATCCATGCCACCGGCAATTAGAAGTTTATCTCCATAATCCTGTTTAACCTTCACAAGATCGTTCATCACCTGAGCTGATTCCCAACAATCCACGCCAATATCGACAAATTCCGGCACATACATTTGCGCCTTTCCGCAGGAGTGGAATTGATAATACATGCCGAGATCATGCACCGCTTCAACCATACGTTGGTAATGTGGTTTTAGTATATTGCGGAATACTTCAACCGAGAAAAATCCGTTAGCTGCCGAAGCCAAATCATCGTGAGCACAGACGACATCAACATCATAATAATCCCTGAGGATTTTAAAATATTTTATTTTAAAATCTGCCATTGCACTGATAAAATCTGAAGCCGCTTCCGGTTCTTCGAGAAAAGCCATCAGTGTTTCTTCGAAACCCATCATATCATGGAGCCTCTCAAAGGGGCCTTGGACAGCAATACAGGCATTCATCCGGTCTTTATTATCAAACTGCTTATAGCCAGCGGCATCTTTTTCCCAATCAATGGCGTCAAGATCAGGGAACTTTACTTGTGTTTCCCATTTTGTAATATCCGTGATCATCAGAGCACCTGGTTTTACCATCGGAGCACCTGCTTCAGGAACGAAGACCCATTCCTGTCCAAACCAGTCAAACCCGGATGTTCCGATTCCGCCGCCTGGACGATCGTAGTCAAGTTTAAGTGGTCCTCTGAAATTAAAATCGGCATAATAATTAGGAACCCAGTGTGGAACCTTATGATTATAAAAAAGCTCCATATTTTCTCTATCGGTAATATCTTTCTCAAATTGATACACTAAAAACGGTGGAATGATGTAGTTCGGATCCATTGGCATCGCTTGCGGATCAACCGCAGTATTTGCTTTCTGATTGTTCATTTTTTCACAATCCTTTCGTTATTTACCGTGTTAATTGACATGGTATGGTGTAAATTATACGTGCGTCAATTACGGGGCACAATTGTAAATAAAGAAAAGGGCTTTTCGTAAAACGAAAGCCCTTAAGAAAAATTACTTTTTATCAAGAATATATTCAACAAATGTTCGGATATAGGGATTTTTATCAGGGCGTTCATGCCAAATGACTAATTTCGGACATCTTTCATGCTCCAGTTCAACCAAAATGTATTTTTTTATTCCTGATTTTTTATCGATATCCAAATAATCCGGCGCGATGATTATGCTCTCTCCAAACTGCATTTGCACAAGAACAGAGGCTGCATTGTCTGAATAAGTCTCTATGACTGGGGTAAATCCGAACTGCTTGCAAACTTCGCATAATCTGTTGTTTTCGTTCGGTGATGCAAAATCATCCGCAATGATAAACCTTTCTTTTTTTAAATCAAAAAATGAGATTTTCTCCGTTTCCCTTTCACTGAGCGGATTGCTCTTGGGGACGTAGATACAAAAAGTTCCATCCCTGATTATTTTCCACTTCACATCTTGTCCGTCGATATTTTCAAGATCCTTTTCACTGGTGAAGATTGCATCCAACTTATTATTGTTGAATTTTTTGATCAGAGAACCGGAATCCATTTTTGAAAAATGCAGCGGAACTTGTTTGTAATCAACTTTAAAGCTTTCGATCGCCAGGTAAATCTCCTCATGCTGAAGCGTAAACATCAGGCCAATTCTTAAGGAATACATCATACCGGTCTGGATTTCAAGTGCTCTTTCTATTGACCCTGAAAACTCAATAATGATTTCTTTCCATTTTTCAAACAAATATCTTCCAGCTGGTGTCAAAATAACGCCGGATGTTTTACGAACAAAGAGTTGTATTCCAAATTCGTATTCTAAGGTGCTAATTGTCTTGCTAACTGTAGATACAGATGTGTTAAGTTGTAGCGCTGCACTGTTAAAGCTATGTTTTTCAGCGGCCGTGATAAATATTAGCATTTTCTGCATATTTATGCTAGTAAGATCCAGTGGTCTCATTGTATTCATCGAGTAGACTCTATCTCGACTTCCCTCCTTTTCAAAGGTTATTTTCTTTGTAGTGAAAGGATTGAGTCTCATAAACCCCTCACAGAACCGCACGTGCCCAATTAAGGCATACGGCTCTGCAGTGAGCCATTCGCCTAATAAGCACTTTTTACAAATATCTTCGGATACTCAAGTGGGTACAATGATTAATTATTAGTCACGTTAAGGAAGCACAAACCATGGTTTATCTGGAACACTTTTCTGAACATCCGTTAGATTATATCACTACATTTTACACATCTGAAAAAGTTCGCATCGACAGCTGTCCTCATTGTCATTCGCACAGGCGGCTCCATCTTCATGGTATCTATCATCGGCATGTGATCTGGTATGAGGAAATTTTCTCCATTCCGGTTCAATGCCATTGCCAGACACAATAACAATACCATCAGCCACAGCACGTTAGGCGGTGTGACTCATGTATAAATCATTTTTCGGGTTCCAGCAGGCACCCTTTGACAAGGGGATTGATTCCTCCATGCTCTTTCAGTCTGAGACTTACAAAGAAGTTCTGGCCCGACTGGATTATCTCAAAACCACCCGCGGTTTTGGTCTGTTTACCGGAGGCTGGCGTTTTCGCTTGGAGAGCAACCAAACTTTCGCAAAGTGGAGCTGTTCTTTCAGATTCAGAACACCATTACCGACCTTTATGCTAAGCGCCGCATCACGCCGGTCTTTATCCTAGATGCGATGC
The DNA here is from genome assembly GCA_023251475.1 of Prolixibacteraceae bacterium. GTDB lineage: Bacteria > Bacteroidota > Bacteroidia > Bacteroidales > Prolixibacteraceae > JAAFHB01. Next base: position 97 of record JAHEYS010000209.1, on the reverse strand, counting down.
AGTCGGCTTCGGCTCAGTGTCTGATTCTCACCTTTCAAAAACAAACCGATCTCATCGATGAAGAGCTTGTTTTTGCTTCTTCTGCGGAAGCTGGGAC
>JAHEYS010000059.1 GCA_023251475.1 Prolixibacteraceae bacterium | reverse complement strand
CGAAAATAGCCAGCGCCTTTTCATACTGCTCTTTTGCCATAGTTGTTTCGGCCTCATTATCAAGGGTAGAATTCATACGCCCTCTCCAGATATAACCTCCGGCATATTCGGGACTAAGCTCAGTTACGACCTTAAATGCACTGTCAGCTTTCTGCAGATACAGTCGTCGGGATTCATAAACAGCGACACTATCGGTAAATGGGACCTTACTTTTCGTCTGAAGCGCCATGAGGGTATCAAATTTATTTTTGAAAACTTCAGATTGAAAATAATACTCCTTGCCAATTAAAAACCAGGTATTAACCTTGTCAGATCCGTTGGCAATCATCTTCTTGTAAGCATTTGCCGCTTCATCATGCATTTTATTATTGGCATACAGTTTGGCCAGGTCGTCGTAGATTTCTGTCTTCGTTGAATCGGCAATCAAAGCTTTTTTGTAATTTTCGATAGCCAGCGTATCCTTCCCTGTCTTTTGCAGTAACCTTCCATAATAAAGGTAGTCGGAAGCTATATTTTTTTCAGGATCGTGGATCTTGAAAAATCGCGACATAAAATCAACACCTTTTGCAAAATCGCCGGTTTCATAGGCGATATAACCCCTGATTCTCAACAAAACGGATTCATCTGAATTCTGTTTCATTACCACTTCAAGCAGATTGGCCGCTTCGTTATATTTTTTATTGAAGAAAAGAATGATGGCAAAACGCTCCTGGTCGTCATTGGTCACCTCAGCCCTCTCCATGTAAATCACGTAATTCTTTTCAGCTTCGGCAAATCGTCCGAGCGAATAATAGAGGTCGCCAAGGTTTTTGTAAACCATAATCTGGTCGCTGTTCAACTCGATACTTTTAGCAAGTGCATTTAAAGCGTCGCGGTTTGCGCGGGCCAGGGTATGCAGTACACCAAGTTTCCTGTAGGCCAGCGCAGAGGTGGCATCAAAAAAGATTGCCCTTTCATAGGCGTTCGTAGCAGCTCCGTACCGGTGTCCCAATGTTTCATAATCACCGTAAATAATATGAAAACGGGCGTATTTTGAGTTGAGTTCTATCCCCTGCTGAAGGAACCTTATTCCGGTTGCCGTATCTTTTTTGGCCAGTGCGAAACACCCCTGGGCAATTTCATAAAAAACCTCGGAATTTTTTTTGTCCATCTTTCGCGCTTTTTCAAACAATTCCAGCTCAACCGCCTTATCGCCGCCAATCATTGCTATCTTTCCAAGACCAATAACAGGGAAAGGAGATTTGGGATCGATTGTGGCCGCTTTCTGGTACATCATTTTAGCGCTGTCGGTCACCTGCAAATAGAGATAGGTATCACCCAGTGAACAAATGGTTCTGACATCATTAGGGGTGGATTTAAGCTGGTTAAGGAAGAAGCCTCTGGCTTTATGATACTGGTAATCATCAAGATATGACAGACCCTGATTGGAAATTGTCTGAGCATTACCAATAAAAAAAGTAAGAAGAATTCCGAGGGTAGAGAATAAGCTGCGTTTCATGTTTATAATTGCGTATTAGATATTTTCAATTTATGAATTACCTGTTAAAAGTCCTTTCGGACATTGATCACCCTTGTAGGGGCCACGGCAGGGAGAACACCGGATTTCAATATAATCCGCTGTCCCTTGTCACTTGCCACAAAGGAGGAGAAACCTGTCACCAAACCATTCCGTGGTTCAGTATTAATAACATAAATATCTCTTGTTAACGGATAAATGTGATCCATCAGGTAGGCCTGGTAAGGTTTGTAACTATTTTCACCATCCGCGTGCGGACGATCACTGACTGACACTACCTTAATTTTTTTATGAAAAGAGAGGTGCAAAGAATCGGCATTATTGCTGATCCAGCTGGCGCCAATAAATCCGAGCACACCAGGATGAGTACTTGTGTATTCAATCACATCACGGTTGAATTCAAGGGCAAAAACATTTTTCTGCACAAATTTTCCCTGGCAGAGTGAATCCACAAGATATTTGACGATTCCCGATTTCTCATTATCGAATACCACGCTGATTTTGCCTGTTTTTGAACCGGGATTAATCTGGTCCCAACGGTCAATCTTGCCGGTAAGAAGGTCTTTTATCTGGTTTACGGTAATCAGGGTATCCTGACTCAACGGGGATACGATTAAAGCAATAGCATCGGTTGCTATTTTAGTTTGACGGGGGAAGATCTTACGTTGATTAAACACAGCAATCTCCTCGTTTGATAAGGGTCGTGAGGCAACAATCAACTGGACATCTCCCTTAAAGAGTTTGTTAAAAGCCTCGTTCTCGGGAATATAATCCGAGCTTAATTCGGTATATCCATAGATGGCTTTGAATACATCGATTTCAGCTTCAATAATAGGGCGAAAAGTTTCATCGGTGCTGATGGTTGTAATTCCTGTTGTTGGGGTATTGCGGTACGGGTCACCTTTAAAGAAGCGACATCCTCCAAGGGAAAGGAGGGAAACCAAAAACACTATGAGCTCAATTCGCTTCATCACCTTTTGAATTCTTTACCAAAGTATAAACTCTGAACGAACCATATACTACCAAAAGTATGCCAAAACAGGTTCTTACAAAACTATTTACTGGGAGCAGTAATATGTCAGACGACAATATTGCTACTCCCAGTACCAGATAGACAAAGGACATTAAAATCTTAAAAAAAAGAAAAATGCGAATCCTTCCTGTCATTTGAGTTAAAGACTATTGCAGAATAAACTTAAAGGGGACGGTATAACTAACCAAAACAGCCTTACCACCCTGTTTACCAGGACTCCAGACCGGCATTTTCCCTAATACCCGAACAGCCTCCTCATCGCAACCGCCTCCGATTCCGCGTACCACTTTAATCCTTGTAATATGACCGTCCCTGTCAACAACGAAGTTCACAATTACAGTACCTGAGATTCCGTTTTCCGCTGCCAGTGAAGGGTAACGAAGATTATTTTTGATGAATTTCATCATCTCCTTCTCTCCACCCGGGAATTGTGGCATCTGCTCAACAATCACAAACGGCTGATCAGGTTCTTCCGTGATCTGGTTCTTCTCTGTGGCTACCGGGGCAGCAACATCGTCAGTACCTTTATCGAAAGTCACATTACTGATTGCAGACTTGTCCTCTACAACCTCCTTTTGCAATTTTGGCTGCTCCTCTTCCTGTACCAGTTCATCGGGTTTAATCACCGGAGGTGTAAACTTGATGGTGTTACGCAGAGGCGGCGGTGGTGGCGGAATCTCCTTAAGGATGTTTTCTTTAGGTTTATCCAATTCAATATTGGAAAGCGCCCTGACAGTTACGTCCTTATCCACTCTCTTTGGCAAGAGTTGATTGATCAGAGAAGGAGCAGAAACAGTCAGAACGAAAACGATGGCTGCGATCATGAATGCCCTGAAGTGTCTTTTTGCAGAATTCTTCCTCAGTTCATAAGCACCATACTCGTGGTTTTTAGCCTCAAAAACCAGGTCGCACCATTCGGGTGAAAAAATATCATTATTTGCTGCCATTAGGATACAATTTTCATCTGTAAATAATTATGGAGTGATACCCTGGAACCTGAAACCATCTCCTGGTTCCGAATGGTTCCAATCCATCCTTGCTTGTATGTAGCGAAAGTGTGTGCGTCCATTATTTGACCTTCGCCAATAGTTCCAAATCAAACGGTGTGATATCCACAATGGCATAACGCCCGATATTACAAATCGCCATCTCATCCAACGCATCGATAAGATTTTTGTAATTGCTGTCATCAGTCCCTTTTATAAGGATGATGGGAGCTTTCTTATCGCTGATAATCTCCATTTTCTGCTTCTCAAACTGCTCATCGGAGAGCTTTTTAGCCTCTTTTGTAGCTTTAAGTTCGCGAACCTTGACCATGATATCGTAATTCTTTTTGATCAGAAACTGACGCATGCCATTGGGAGAGAAGTCTGTTTGATTTAAAACCGGATCAATATCATTTTCACGGGTTCCTTCGTAGTAAAATACCTTATTATCCTTTCCCAGCAATATGGTGACGGCCCTTGAAGCTTTAATCTTCGTCTGCTCTTCTTCAGAAATCTTCTCCTTTGAAGGCATGGCAATCTCCATAGTCTGAGGTTTACTCATCGATGTGGCCAACATAAAAAATGTTATCAGCAAAAATCCAAGGTCAACCATGGGGGTAAAGTCCACCCTTGTTGACATCTTCTTGGTTTTACCCTTTTGTTTTACTTGCGTTTCCGCAGCTACTTCAGACATGAATTTTAAAATTTAAAATTATTGATAATCAGCTACAGTTTTAAGACTGGTGAGCAGGTTGTACCTGTTCTCATTGATCTCTTGCAGACTACCCATTAACTTCTTAATGACCGGATAAGTGGTTGCCTGATCAGCTTTTATGGCAATGCGGTATTCCTTGTTGATCCCTTTGGCCAGGCTTACCCAGTTTTTAAACTGGTTATCCAGGGAGTCGCATGGAATTCCGAGTGCATTTTGGGGCAAATCACGCTCTTCACTTTTTAAAGCCAGGTATGATTTCATAAGGTTGATGGGGACACCAAACTTATTGACCAGACTGAACTCTTTTAATTCAGCAGGGGTAAAAGCGACATTGTAAGCTTCTCCCATTTTGGTCAGCAGCTGAACCCTGTTCTCCTGTCCGTCAATACCAAAGAAGACTTTACCTTTTCCATCCACAAGGATGGAGATGATATTTCGATCAGGTATCTTAATCTCTGAAATTGAGGAGGGGGTATTCACCACCACCGGCTCTTTTTGTATAAAGTTGGAAGTGAGCATAAAGAAGGTCAATAACAGGAACGCAACATCACACATTGCGGTCATGTCAACGGCCGTACTCTTCCTTTTTATTTTTACTTTTGGCATAGTACTAATATATTTTAGACTATAAATTTAGTGCTTTGCAGCAAATGTTTGAACGATGCTATAACCAGTTTCATCGATTGAATAGGTCAGCTTATCAATTTTTGTGGTGAAAAAATTATAGGAAATCATCGCAAGGGCACCAGTACCAATACCAAATGCTGTATTGATAAGCGCTTCAGAGATACCTGTAGATAGTGCAACAGAGTCAGGTGCTCCGGCATTCGCCATAGCGGCAAAAGAGCGGATCATACCAAGTACTGTTCCTAAAAGTCCCATCATCGTACCAAGTGACGAAATGGTTGCCAAAATCGGGAGGTTCTGTTCAAGGCTTGGAAGTTCAAGAGAGGTTGCCTCTTCAATGTTTTTCTGAATATCCAGCAATTTCTGCTCCTTGGTCATGGTAGTGTCTTTTTCCAAAAGGGCATACTTTTGAAGTGCTGCTTTTGAAACACTTGCAATCGATCCCTGAAAACGATCGCACTCTGCAATTGCACCATTAATGTCATTCTTTGCAAGGGAACCTTTAATCGTCTCCACAAATTTGGTGGCAGATCCTTTTCCACCAGCTTTGTTAATTGTGAAAAAACGTTCAATTGCGAAGGCAATTACCGTCAACAGTAATGTCATAATGATGGGGACAATAAATCCACCTTTATAAATTACTCCAAGAAAATTTCCCGGAATTGGTGCATTTGCATTACTGTTTCCCTGAAAGTTGCCATTGGCACCCATAATGAGATTAAAAACAAGTACCGCAATTACTAACGAAACGGGAATGACCAATGCAGAAAAAGCGCTTTGAATCTTTAAAAAGCCATTTTGTGATTTCATACTCTAAAATTACTAGTGTTTAAATGAAAGTTTAAGAAATATTTGAGAAAAACAATAAAATACAACTGAACCAACCATTTATATGGTAAAAAACAGAAGACCAATTAACAACCGCATTGAGAACCAGCATTAAGAAAACCATCAAAAATACATCCTAAAAAAAATGTATCCCAAGGTTCCCGGATTCAATATTCCTGAATACGATATTTTTTAAATTGAAAACCCGTTAAGTGGCTCAAATATACAATAAAAAATCCAAACCGCTTACCAGGATCAGTAAAAGTTAAAAAGTCATCTTTACTTCTAAATCGTGGACAAAATTAATAATCCAATTCAATTCACATCAGCGGGGTAAAATAAAAATCCTTTAAAACTAAAATATTAACATATTTTAACATTTGTACGGATCAACAATTGTCAATATATCAGCCTATTTAAATGGTTTTACGGTCATTTTTGCAGTCAATAATTAAATTTGGAATGGCTAATTTATAATCAAAATAAAGATGGAATAATTTAGGGAACCTCTCTTTAATAAACGGTCGCCACACCCGCCAGGCTATTGTAATACAAACTTAAACGGGACAGTATAACTGACCAGAACTGCCATCCCACCCTGTCTTCCGGGACTCCAGGCAGGCATTTTCTCTAAAATTCTCACGGCTTCCTCATCACAACCTCCCCCGATTCCGCGAATCACCTTAATATTGGTAATTCTACCATCTCTTCCAACAACAAAGTTGACGGTTACCGTACCTGAAATTCCATTCTCAATGGCAGAAACAGGATACCGAAGGTTGTTTTTGATAAACTTCATCATCTCTTTTTCCCCTCCCGGGAACTGGGGCATTTGCTCAACAATGATAAAAGGCTTGTCGGCCTCCTCGGTGATTGATTCAACCTTTTTATCAGCTGTGGCTACCGGAGCAGAGATATCATCAGTCCCTTTGTCAAAATTGATATTACTGATTGCCTCTTTTGCTTCCACCGCCTCCTTTTGCATGATCGGTTGCTCTTCATCCTGAACCAGATCATCGGGTTTGATAACAGGAGGGGTAAATTTAATGGTGTTTCGCATCGGTGGAGGTGGGGGAACTTCTTTGATAAAGGAAACATCCTTGGGCTTATCCAGCTTAATATCGGTTAAAGTTCTGACACTTATCTCTTTTTCAACTTTCCTGGGAATAATTTTCTTCAGTACCACCGGAACAAGTACCGCAATGACAAATAAAATGATTGAAAAAACCAACCCCCAGAATTGTCGCTTGTAGGAATTACGCCTTAGCTCATAAGCGCCATATTCATGATTCGATGATGTCTCAAAAATCAGCTCGCACCATTCTTTCGAAAATATATCATTATTTGCTGCCATTAGGATAAAATTTTAAGAAATTTTTTCACTAATCATTCAATAACAAACAGGGTGATATCAACGACCGGTTTACTGCTTTAAATATAAGCAAAATATATCATATTATTCATAAAAATATTATTTTTTTTTGCTTAAGCTGAAAAATTTACCTGATCCGGAAGAAATGGTTTAGCAGCGATTGGCAGAGCAGTAAACCTATTGATTAACAAATATTTAATATTTTAAAGAACTGATTAAATACGAAGGTTTTATTCGTTTGAAAAAGGAGCGGTGCGGGGATCATTATGTTTAGGTATAGAATCGGTCTCCCGTTTGATTAACCGAAATGCAGTATCAGCAACACTTCAGGGGGGATGAAGAAGCAAAATGGAGCGTTTTCTTTTGGGAAAGAATGCTAAATATAAAATCCGGAGGGAGTCGATTGGAGGGGGTGTATACCCGGGAGGATCCGATCTGCCATTTACCTCATTTGAAAAGGGTCACCGATTAATTCCGGTTAACAAACGGGAAGATCAGTTTTGTCATTACAAGCTCACCCTTAGTCCATTAAAAGGGAAATCGTTCCCTTGTCAAAATCGATGATTGCTTTTCGTGAGTAGAGAAAATCGGATCCGATCAATCCGACAATCTTCTTATCAGAGAACTTGGAATATTCATTGTTGATATGGTGAAAATCGACTAAAGCGACCTTCAGTCCGCCAAAGTTATATCCTCCCAAAATAAATTCTGCAATTTTCCCGGAATTTGTCTCCACCACCTCTTTGCCCAGCCCTGTAGCCATCACAACATCTTCGTCACCCACGATATAATATCCACTGAGGGACTCATCGAATACGCTTTTGGATGCCCCTGTATCAATCACCCACCAATGTTCCTCAAGCCCTTTAAATTCGGCTCTTATCAACGGATGATAGGTTTTCTCCTCAAGTTCAACGATCTCAAAACTGAATTCCTCTCTCATCTGAAATATTTGGATTACTGAGCAAAAAAAGGGGCATGGCGCCCCTTTTTTGTTCAATAACAGTTCAATTATTTTTTATTTATTTCGTCTAAAACATTCATCACCTCACGAACATGCCCTTCGCTGGTCCTCATCATCTCCATCTCCTCGTCATTCAGGTGAAGTTCAACAATGCTTTCGATACCATCCTTGCCCAAAACAACGGGAACGCCAAGGTAACAGTTATCGATACCATATTCCCCCTGAAGCTGAATACATACCGGGAAGATACGGCGCTGATCTTTAACGATAGCCTCAACCATCTGAGCAGCAGCAGCTCCGGGAGCATGCCATGCAGAAGTTCCGATCAGTTTTACCAACTCTCCGCCGCCGGCTTTGGTACGCTCAACAATTGCATTTAATTTATCGGCATCGAGCAATTCAGTGATGGGGATTCCTCCAACTGTGGTATATCGGGTTAAAGGGACCATGGTATCGCCGTGACCCCCTAAAAGCATCGCCTGGATCTCTTTCTGAGAGATATTCAGCGCTTCGGAGAGAAATGAACGGTAACGGGCGGTATCGAGAATTCCAGCCATACCCATCACCCTGGTACGGGGTAATCCGGAGGCAAGATGCGCCTGGTAGGTCATCACATCCAGCGGGTTGGAAACGATGATAATGATGGCGTTGGGAGAATACTTTATTACATTTTCAGTTACAGATTTGACAATACCTGCATTGATCTGGATCAAATCATCGCGTGACATCCCCGGTTTACGTGGTAACCCCGAAGTGATCACCACTACGTCAGAACCTGCAGTCCGTGAATAATCGTTCGTAACGCCCACAGTATGTGTATCATAACCAATAATTGGGGCTTTTTGCCAGATATCAAGGGCTTTGCCTTCTGCAATTCCTTCTTTGATATCCAATAAAATCACCTCATTTACCACTTCACGATAGGCCAATGTGTCAGCACAAGTTGCCCCTACGTTTCCTGCTCCTACAACTGTAACTTTCATAAAAATCGAATTATTTTTCTGATTAACTAAAATGATTGCTGTTTAAAATTCCATGCAAATTTAGGTAGTTTGCAACGATATAAAAATAGATTCTTCACACTTAACAAATACTTAACCTTTTTAATGAGCACTTAATAGCGCATCTTAAAATCTGACTCAAAATACTAAAAATCTATTCTTTACAAAAACAGCAATTTTGCAAAAGCCCGGCTGCCCTAATTTCTGAAACCGGATGGGTCAAATTCCGGCTATTTCGCGGATGACCCCCATAATTTTCACGGCCAGCGCATTTGCCCTTTCGGGGGACCTGCTCTCGGAATAGATCCTGATAATTGGTTCCGTATTGGATTTCCGCAAATGAACCCACTCCTTGTCAAAATCAATCCGGATCCCATCAGTATCATTGACCTGCTCATCCCTGTATTTCTCTTTTATCTTCAGCAGGATATCATCCACATCGATCTCAGGGGTGAGTTCTATCTTATTTTTGGAGATTGTGTAATCGGGGTATTTGGCACGAAGTTCCGAACATTTGAGACCGGAACTGGCCAGATGTGAGAGGAATAGGCCGATCCCCACCAATGAATCACGTCCATAATGACTTGCAGGGTAAATAACCCCTCCGTTGCCTTCACCACCGATCACAGCGTTGGTTGCCTTCATCATCGTGGTCACATTAACTTCCCCTACTGCTGATGGGTTATATTCCCCGCCGTGCAATTCGGTAATGTCGCGCAGCGCCCGGGAGGAGGAGAGATTGGATACGGTATTCCCTTTGGTAAAAGACAACACATAATCGGCTACGGCAACAAGGGTGTACTCTTCGTTAAACATCGTTCCGTCCTCATTGATGATGGCAAGACGATCCACATCAGGGTCGACAACAAAACAAACATCGCTCTTCCCCTTTCGAACCAATTCAGAAGTTGCCTGAAGATTTTCGGGAACAGGCTCAGGATTATGGGCAAAATATCCGTCGGGGACACAGTTGATTTCGACTATCTCAGCCACGCCAAGGGCTTTCAGAAGCCGGGGCACAACGATTCCTCCGACCGAATTGACCGCATCAACGGCCACGCTGAACCGGGCTTTTTTTATTGCCTCCACATTTACAAGATCCAGTTTAAGGACGTGTTCAATATGCCAGGCGGTGTAATCCACAAACGATTCGTGACCCAGATCGTCAACTTCCGCGAAAACAAACCGCTCATTTTCGGCAATTGAGAGTACTTTTTTCCCTTCGGCATCGTTCAGAAACTCCCCCTTCTCATTAAGCAATTTCAGCGCATTCCATTGTTTGGGATTGTGGCTGGCGGTCAGTATTATTCCCCCATCAGCATTTTCAGCAACAACGGCAAGTTCCGTTGTCGGAGTAGAGGCAAGGCCGATATTCACAACATCTGCCCCCATTCCCATTAAAGTGCCGGTAACCAGCAAACTGACCATCTCCCCCGAGATTCGGGCATCGCGACCAACGACTATTCTCAGCTTTCTGCCCTCATCCCTGCCCTCTTTTACCCATGTCAGGTATGCAGCTGTAAATTTTACCAGGTCCAATGGACTCAGTCCTTCGCCCGGTCTACCACCTATTGTCCCACGTATTCCCGATATTGATTTTATCAGTGCCATATTTTGAACTAATCTTAAATTTTTAACCTGCAAAGTTGTTAATTTGGGTTAATTATTCAAAGGATTAATCGGCAAATGAAGAATATTAGTTCTTTTTTGCATTTTTTTTCCGACATTTGCACCCGAAATAATAATAAGTCAGAGAATTAAGAAATGATTATCAGAAGAGAAAGAGGACAGGAGCGCCCTGATAAGCGTACCGTCGGAAAACGTGAGCCAGGAACAAGACCACGTGTTAGAAAAGGGGAATCAGCTGCCAGCGACCAGGGGAGAAAGCCCTATGCAGGGAGAACCGATTCAAGAGAATTGACATCGGGAAAAAGAGTCGGAAAAACAAAGGTGATTAAAACTGCATCAGGTTCAAAGCCAACAGGAACCGGCCGGTTTGGAAAAGAGCGGACATCGGATGTTTTCCGCAGAAATGTAATTGAGAAAAAAAGTGAACGAAAATTTGAGGGTGCAGAATCGGACCAGTATCTCAATAAAACGGGTAAGGTTTTGCGTGGCAAATTTGGCAAACAAAACCTAAACAACGAATTTAACTCCACCAGCAGACCAGCAAAAACAGCGGCATCGAAAAAAGAACCCGGTTCGATGCGGTTAAACCGTTACATTGCAAACGCAGGACTTTGCTCCCGCCGTGAAGCAGATACTTTTATTGCCACCGGATGTGTCACCGTAAACGGGAAAATTGTTTCGGAGATGGGGTATCAGGTTTTACCCGGTGAACTGGTCAGCTTCAACGGAAAAATCATCTCAGCCGAGAAAAAGGTATATGTATTATTGAACAAACCAAAGGGATATGTCACGACCCTTGAGGATCCTCACGCCGACAAAACGGTGATGGAACTTATCGCAAATGCCTGTCCTGAGAGAATTTACCCGGTAGGAAGATTGGATAAAAGCACTACAGGACTTTTGCTTTTCACCAACGACGGAGATATGACAAAACGGTTGACCCACCCAAAATACAACCGTAAAAAAATCTACCATGTCTACCTTGACCAGAAAGTTACAAAAAATCACCTCCAGGAGATTGTCGACGGGATTAATCTTGAAGACGGTTTTGTCGCTGCTGATTCGGTCAGTTATGTGAGCGAAGACGATAAAAAACAGGTCGGAATAGAGATTCACTCCGGTAAAAATAAAATTGTACGCCGGATTTTCGAGCATCTTGGCTACAAAGTGGAAAAACTTGACAGGGTTTATTTTTGCGGACTGACCAAGAAAGATCTTCCAAGGGGAAGATGGCGTTTTTTGACAGAAGAGGAGGTGAGCCTCCTGAAGATGAGTTCAAAATAGAGCTCCTGCAATCAGATGAGAAACAGGCTAATTTTCATTGGATTGGTATTTATGATGCATATTACGGTTCAAACCACAGCCGAACCATTATGCCATACACGCAATAATTTTCAGGATTCTGCTCCATTTCGTAAAACACAGGATCAAATCATTCCAACCAAAGAGCGGTTGCCGGCGGACTCCATCAAAAGGGGTGCCGCTGCAACCGGCAATTTCTCCTATATCCCATTCAATCAAAACGGTTTAGAATCAAAACGAAAACTTGACAGCACGATTATTGCTTTTAATAAAAAAAAGCAATTACAAATGATCAGGATGATGGCTGAAGGGAAAATTTCGATGGGTTATTTCCACATCGAATACAACAGACTCTTTGGATATAATCTTTATGAGGGTATTAAATTAGGTTTGGGAGGCGAGACGAACCGGTTATTATCGCGCTATTTCACCATAGGAGGTTATTTCAGTGTCGGGCTGAAGGATGGTTCATTGCGGCATGGCGAATGGTTTGATATCTTCCCCACCGGACTTTCCGATTACAGGATTCACCTGGGTTATACCGATATGAATATGGAATTTGGCGGCCCCGAATTTCTTGAAACGCCATCCTTACTGAATCCGGAAAGCTTCCGTCTGCTGCTGATCAACAATATGTTTCAACAGAAACGATTTACGGCAGGGCTGGAATTCAGACCGTTCAATGAGCTGAATCTTTACCTTTTCGGTGACATGTCTGAAAACACTGCCCGGCAAAACACCCTGTTTTTATCCAACCACATCTTCAATCCTACAAGTCTGACCCGTACAGGCTTACAATTAAGGTATTCCCCCGGAATCAAACTGTCGATGGAGGATGGCCGACTTACAGAAATCACCGCACCCAGATCTGATTATTATGTTACCTTAATTCAGGGATATACCATGTTTTATGGCGATTACAGCTACACAAGACTGGAACTAAAGGGGATATTTCACCTTCCCTCCTCGAAAGCAGGTAATACCACGGTCATGTTCCGGGGTGGCATTATGTCTCAGAATGCGCCAATCATGGAATTATTCAATGGTTACGGGAGTTTTGCAGGAACTTTTACCTTGCTTGCCCCCTTTTCGTTTGCCACAATGCGGCTCAACGAGTTTGCTTCTGCAAATTTTACCGCAATTCATATCCGGCACGATATCAGCCAATGGCTTTTCCCGCGAAAGGTCAAAAACAGCCCCTCACTGATCATTGCTCAAAACATGGGGATCGGACAGCTCAACGATAAATACCTTACTCAGTTAAATCTGCGCGATTACAGAAAAGGATTTTTTGAATCGGGATTAGAGTTAAATAATCTGTTTAGAATGGGTTATCTTTCATGGGGTACCGGCATTTATTACCGGTACGGGCCCTGTCATTTAAGTCCTGTTCACAATAATTTCGCCTACAAGTTCGGGTTTAATATTAAATTGTAGTCTCTATTAAATTCATGGTCGCCGCCCGGGAGTCAGCCATTCCTGAACTTAGGCAGAAAACCTGCGGAGTTGCCACTTTTGCAACCCCGGTTGAAGTAGCTGTTGTTTCACTAATTACAAATTCCAGGGCATTGCGGCAAAATCATTCGTACCTGAGCGCCTCAATCGGATCGAGCCGCGAAGCTTTAATGGCGGGGAGAACGCCGGCAGCCAGGCTAACGAACAGGCATAAAACAACTCCCGCGAGCATCCATTGCCATGGGACAATAAATGAGCTGCCGATCAGCGCCGATACTCCGTTGCCTGCCATTATTCCCAGAAATATACCAAGCAATCCCCCCATCTGTCCGATAACGATTGACTCAATTAGAAATTGTTGTTTGATTGAATGGGAGTTGGCACCCATCGCTTTGTGAATTCCGATCTCCCGTGTTCGCTCTGCCACTGTCACCAGCAAAATGTTCATCAGGCCGATGGCCGCTCCCAGCAAGGTTATAAATCCGATAATGGTCGCAGCAAGGGTTACATATTTGATATTATCGAGTAATAAATTCACCAGGTTATCACTCTTCTCCACGATGAAGTCGGAGTCGTCAAGGATATTCAGCCCCCGGATGTTGCGGAATACCGCCTCCGCCTCTCCGATGCCCGCATCGAGTAACTGGGGTGATGTTGGCATCACATTGATTCTGAAATTCATCTGCGGGCGTGGGAAATATTGGCGCACATTGGTAAAGGGGAGGAGGACCAACTGGTCGCCGCTGTTTCCAAAACCACTCCCCTTGTCTTTCAACACCCCGATAACCTGATATTTACCGCTTCCGACAGCAATAACTTTTCCCAGCGGGTCAACATCTTTTGCAAAAATTTTCTTCACCATGGCTGCGCCAAGAAGCGCCACATTACTCCCTTCAAACGATTCCTGAAAGGTGAGCCCCCTGCCCGCCTCTACCTCATAACCAGCAGTCTGCAAAAAGTTTTCATCAATCCCCCGCACAGTTACATTGGGATTGCTCTTTTTTGTTTCGTACTTAACTGTGGCAGTCTGTGTGGCAAAGACGGTAATCGATACCACTGCGGGGAACCTAAACCGCTCGCGAAATTCACGTGCCTGAAAATAACTGATATAACTGTAATTTTTCGACCTGTAACGTTTATTACCGATCTGCACCCGCATACTCTTGTTTTGAATGGTAAAAGTATTGGCCCCTAACCTGGTAAATTCACTGGTAATTGAGTTTTTTATCGAATCGATGGCGGTAAGAATTCCAACAAGGGCAGTTATCCCAATTGCTATAATTAAGATTGTCAGGACAGAGCGCACCAGGTTTCCCCGTATCGACTGAAATGCAATTTTTAAATTTTCGAATACCAACGGTTTTATCCACATCATGGCGATTCCAGGATTGATCTGCACAAAATTTTCGCTAATTTAAAACTAACTTTTAATTTAAATGTTAACATTGCAATATATTTATCATCTTAAAATAGAACTGTATGGCTTATGACATTGATATGATCCGGAAGGTGTATTCACAAATACCTGAGCGAGTTATTAAATTACGTTCCCTATTGGGCCGACCGGTAACGCTGACCGAGAAAATACTTTATTCCCACCTCTCCGGCAGTTTTCCTCCGGAGCCTTTTGAAAAGGGCGTCTCCTACGTAAATTTTGATCCCGATCGTGTTGCGATGCAGGATGCTACGGCTCAAATGGCCTTACTTCAATTCATGCAGGCCGGCAAGAGTGTCGTATCTGTGCCATCTACAGTACATTGCGACCATCTCATCCTTGCGCAGACAGGTGCAGCAGAAGATCTTAAAAAAGCGGAAGAGACCAATAAAGAGGTGTATAGTTTTCTCTCTTCAGTTTCAAAAAAATACGGAATTGGTTTCTGGAAACCGGGTGCGGGAATTATCCATCAGGTTGTGCTCGAAAATTATGCATTCCCTGGCGGGATGATGGTTGGGACCGATTCCCATACGGTTAATGCCGGGGGATTGGGGATGATCGCTATTGGTGTCGGCGGTGCAGATGCAGTCGATGTGATGACCGGAATTCCATGGGAACTAAAATTTCCTAAACTCATCGGGGTCCGCCTGACAGGTAAACTGAGCGGATGGACCTCGCCAAAAGATGTGATTCTTAAGGTGGCAGGGATACTGACGGTTAAAGGGGGTACCGGCTGCATTATCGAATATTTTGGTCCCGGCGCCTCCAGTATCTCCTGTACCGGTAAGGGGACCATCTGCAATATGGGCGCTGAAGTTGGTGCAACAACCTCAACTTTTGCCTTTGACCAAAGCATGAGTGACTACCTCAAGGCAACAGGGCGTGCCGATGTGGCTGAAATGGCCATGAATATCGCCTCCGACCTCAAAGCTGACGATGAAGTTTACGCCCAACCTGCAAAATATTTCGATCAGGTGATCGATATTAACCTTTCGGAACTGGAGCCCCATATTAACGGACCATTTACCCCTGATCTTGCAACACCGCTTTCCAAATTCAAAACTGTCGCCAAAGAGAAGGGGTGGCCAATGGAGATGAAGGTCGGACTGATCGGTTCCTGCACCAATTCATCGTACGAGGATATCAGCAGGGCGGCATCTGTTGCACGCCAGGCAAGGCTTAAGCATCTGAAGGTAAAAGCAGAGTTTACCATCTCTCCGGGATCTGAACTGGTCCGTTACACCGTTGAACGGGATGGATTTCTCGATTCATTCGAGGAGATGGGTGGCATCGTACTGACAAATGCATGCGGACCATGTATCGGTCAGTGGGCCCGTCACAATGCCGCCAATCTGCCGGAGAATTCGATCATGACCTCTTTTAACCGGAATTTTGCCAAAAGAACCGATGGAAACCCCAAAACACATGGATTTGTAGCATCCCCTGAGATCGTGACCGCTTTCTCTATCGCCGGAACACTCGATTTTAATCCAGCGACAGATTTTCTGGTTAATGAAAAGGGAGAAAAAGTAAAACTTGATCCCCCAACCGGGGACGACCTGCCTCAAAAGGGTTTTGAGGTTGAAGATCCGGGCCTGATCCCTCCATCACTTGATTATCAGAATATTGAAATTTTGGTCAATCCCGATTCAGACCGATTGCAGTTGCTCACCCCGTTTGCACCCTGGGATGGGCACGATCTTAAAAATCTGAAACTATTGATTAAAGCGCGCGGCAAATGTACAACGGACCATATCTCAATGGCTGGCCCATGGCTCACCTATCGCGGTCACCTGGACAATATTTCCGAAAACCTGCTGATTGGAGCGATAAATGATTTTAACGGAAAAACAAATTCGGTTAAAAATCAGCTGACCGGGGAATATGGTGCTGTTCCTGCCACTGCAAGGGCTTATAAAAAGGTGAGCATGGGCGCTGTAATTGTTGGCGACGAAAACTACGGTGAGGGTTCCTCGCGCGAACACGCCGCCATGGAACCTCGTCATTTGGGAGCAATAGTTGTTATTACCAGGTCATTTGCAAGGATTCATGAAACAAATCTAAAAAAACAAGGGATGCTTGCTCTTACTTTTGCAAATTCCGAAGATTATAACCGGATACTGGAAGACGATTCGATAGATATTATAGGACTGGAATCATTTCAACCCGGCAAAAATCTACTCCTTACATTGCATCACGCCGATGGAACATCGGAAAGTATTGAGGCAAAACACACCTATAATGAAGCGCAGATCGAGTGGTTCAAAGCCGGATCCTGCCTTAATTTCATTAAAGAAAATCAGTAATATTTCAATGCAAAAATTCTGAAAAGCCGGGTAATCGACCCGGCTTTTTTTGTAATTTTCGAACCAAACACCCTATTATTCAGAAATTTGAAGTTTTTTGAGTGCTTTATTAAAATTCATTTTTATACTTTTTTCAGCCAAAACGGGAAGGATCAGACTTCAAAAATTGAACTTATTGAACGATTCACCGCCGACTGTCAAATAATATTTCAGAAGCATTTCTTGGCCAATTCGATTAATTCACTATATATCAAATAGATGCATTTTTCGTGCAAATTTTCTGTTTTACCTTTGTTTTCGGTCTTCAGGCCTGTATATGCCTGTATTTAAACATCTTGTCACTTAAAACAACAATGTTAACATTTTTTAATACTTATTTTAATTCAACGGACGCAACCCGGATATACCTTTAGCCCACATTCCATTTAAGGTTTTTCAGGAACGTCAAAAATAATGGTATTTAAATTCAGGATTTTTTCAGACAAGGTTGAGGATTTTGCGCTGCACATTGAAGCGGACGCAAATAATACATTTTTTGAACTCCACGAGGTAATTCAGGACATCTGCAATTACGATCCCTCCGAGCTTGCCACTTTTTTTCTGGCAGATGAAGAATGGGACAAGGGGGCTGAGATTGCAATGTTCCCGGATTATTCTTCAAAACAGCCTCCGGCACTCCTGATGAAGCGCACCATTCTTGGAGATTATTTTAAAAATGAGGAGGACAAAATGATTTATGTTTTTGATGTCATCAACCAGAAATCATTGTATATTGAACTAAATAAGATCGTTATGGAAAACAAACTCAACACGCCGGCAGTTACCTTTACCAGGGGAATGGCGCCTGTTCAAAGCACATCCAATCGCTTTAACACAGACTTACTGGCTGATCAGGATTCCGACCTTCAGAATGTTTTTACAGACTTTGGGGAACTTGAGGATCTTAATATGATCTATGGTGAGATTGGCGAGGTGATGTAGCGGGGGTAAATGTTATCTTTGCCGCCCAATAAATCTTCAGCTAAATAATGCCGAAAACGCTTTTAATACTTCTGGGACCAACAGGTGTCGGAAAAACAGACTTAAGTATTGATATTGCCACCTATTTTGAGAGTGAGATCATCTCCTGCGATTCGAGACAGATCTTCAGGGAAATGAATATCGGGACAGCAGTTCCTGACCGAAAGAGCCTTCAGACCATCCCCCATCACTTTATCGGGTCACACTCGATTCATGATTATTACAATGCGAGCAAATTTGAGATTGAAGTGATTGAGCGGCTTGATGAGCTGTTTCAGACAAAAGATATAGTCATAATGACAGGTGGTTCAATGCTTTACATCGATGCAATCTGTAAAGGGTTAGACGATCTGCCCGATATCGATCATCAGCTGCGACAATCGCTGATGGAGCGTCTGGAATCGGAGGGGATCACCAGTTTACTGGATGAACTAAGGGATCTGGATCCGGTCTACTCTTTGGAAGTTGACCCGAAAAACCCCAAGCGAATCCTCCATGCACTGGAGATCTGCCTGATGACAGGTATTCCCTTCTCCTCCTTCCGGACGAACCAATCCAAAACACGTCCTTTTAACATCCTGAAGGTCGGACTCAATTGCGACCGCGAAGTTTTGTACAACAGAATCAATGAGCGGGTAGAGAAGATGTTTGCCGAAGGGCTTGAAGAGGAGGCGCTCCAATTGTATCCCTCACGTCAGCTCAATTCGCTCAACACAGTGGGATATCGCGAGTTATTTGACTATTTTGATGGGAAGCTCACCCTCGAAGCTGCAAAAGAGAAGATCAAAGCAAACTCAAGGAAGTATGCCCGTAAGCAATTAACATGGTTCAGGCGCGATCCGGAAATCACCTGGTTTACCCCGGGAATGAAGGCTGAAATCATCTCATTTGTCAGCCAGCAGCTGCAGCAGAAAAATCATATGTAAAATAAAAGCCGGCAAAACCGGCTTTATATGATCAAATCAGATATCATCATCGTCATCATCTTCTTCGGGCAAATCGTCGGGAATGTCGTTGACATCCTCATCAACATCATCATGCCCTTCAAACTCCTGCAAGGAAAAATCATCCCGTAGAATTCCGTCGTCATTAAAATCGTCATCATTTTCAACAATATTGTTCGCCTCTTCCAGGGTCATCCGGACCAGATAATAAAAATCATCCGTTTCATAAGGTAAAGCAGATACAACCTTCCCCTTGGCATTGATGTAGGTGATCAGATTTCCGGCAAAACCATGGGGATAGTTTAGCTTAATTTGGCCCTGAACATCGAGAGGAAGCTTATCATAGTCTTTAACTATTCGTGGTTTATTACTTTTTACCATCATATATTTTGATTAAGATTTTAATTAACAAGTTGTATTTCAAATAATTAGATCATTAAAATGTCCCTAAATTTCCGTTTGTTTAGGTGGTGTAAAATAATAATTCAATATATTAAAAAAATAGTTTTCCGAAAATTGTCGAAAAAAAAATCAAATTATTTATTTTATCCCTAAAAATGGCAGAAAATTAAGCCGTTAGTGAGTTATTTCCGAAAATTACACCCGATTTTAACTAAAATATCATTTTTCCTCTACAGACCGCTTAATTTGTACAATTACGGCGCCATTATCAGGTATCAACTGATTAGATTTGGGCATTGAGCGGGGATTGCATATCTTTGTCCCTCTTTAATTATCAAGCAGAAGATTTAAAATGAATATTTCATACAGCTGGCTGAAAGAGTATCTGAATACAGAACTCTCTCCTGCCGAAATTGCGGCTATCCTTACCCAACTTGGGCTTGAAACAGGAAGTATCGAAGAGGTCGAAACGATTAAAGGCGGATTAAAAGGGCTCGTTGTGGGCGAGGTAATTACCTGCCGGAAACATCCAAATTCGGATCATCTAAGTGTGACTACTGTTAACGTCGGCGGTGAAGAGAACCTTCCGATTGTTTGTGGGGCGCCAAATGTTGCGGCTGGTCAAAGAGTGATTGTTGCCACCGTTGGGACTGTTCTTTATAAAGGAGAGGAACAGTTTACCATCCAGAAATCAAAGATAAGGAATGAAGTTTCGATGGGGATGATCTGTGCCGAAGACGAAATTGGGATCGGTAATGATCATAACGGGATCATGGTTTTAAACCAGGATGCCCAACCTGGAACCCCTGCCAGTGATTTTTTCAATATCCAGAGTGATTTTGTCCTTGAGGTCGATCTTACCCCTAACCGGATCGACAGCGCCTCACATATTGGTGTCGCACGTGATCTTGCGGCATTTCTTAGTCAAAATAATCCTGTTAAATATATCAGGCCCTCAATCGATCAGTTTAAGATTGATAACCAAAATCTGACCATACCCGTTACCATTGCAGATCCGGAAGCTTGTCCCAGGTACAGTGGATTAACCATCTCGGACGTGACGGTTAAAGCATCGCCTGAATGGCTGCAGAACAGACTCAAAGCAATTGGACAGAGTCCTATTAATAATATTGTTGATGTAACCAATTATATTTTACACGAAACGGGCCAGCCGCTTCATGCCTTTGATGCTGCGGCGGTAAAAGGGGGTAAGGTAATTGTCAGAACTCTCCCTGAAGGGACGAAATTTATCACACTTGACGGAGTCGAAAGGGTGTTATCCGATAAAGACCTGATGATATGCAACAGCGAAGAAGCCATGTGCATTGGCGGAGTATTTGGAGGATTGGATTCCGGAGTAAAAGAGAGTACAACCCGGATATTTTTGGAAAGTGCATTTTTTAATCCGGTATACATTCGTAAAACAGCCCGTCGGCATGGACTAAACACAGATGCTTCGTTCCGCTTTGAGCGCGGAGTCGATCCAAATTGCACCATCTATGCACTGAAACGGGCGGCATTACTTATAAAAGAGGTGGCAGGAGGGACAATCTCCTCGGATATCGTTGATATCGTTGCAGATCCATCAATTCTTGAATACTTCCCTGTTGTGGTTTCATGGTCGAACATCAACCGGCTTGTTGGGCAAGTGATTCCCCGGGAGACGGTTATGCATATTTTGCGTTCACTCGAAATTGTGATTAACGATGAGTCTGAGGAAGGGCTGAGCCTCGCCGTTCCGCCTTACAGGGTTGATGTGAAACGGGAAGTTGATATCATTGAAGAGATCCTCCGGATTTATGGCTATAATAATGTTGAACCAAACCGCGCCATCAAAGCGACCATTCAACATGCTCCCCATCCCGATAAGATGAAACTTCAAAACCTTATTTCAGAGATTTTCACCGCAAGGGGTTTCAACGAAATAATGTCCAACTCACTGACAAAATCGACCTATTATCATCAGTTGGTATCGTTCAGTCCGGAAAATACGGTTCAGCTTTTCAATCCCCTGAGTTCCGATCTCAATGGAATGCGGCAGACCCTTCTTTTCGGTGGTTTGGAAGCAATCAGCCGAAACACCAACTTCCGGAATTTCAACCTTCGCCTCTATGAATTCGGAAATGTTTATCACTTTGATGGCGTAAAAACGGTTCCTCATCCGGTAAAGAATTACAGTGAAGAGGAACACATC
The DNA here is from genome assembly GCA_023251475.1 of Prolixibacteraceae bacterium. Lineage (GTDB taxonomy): Bacteria > Bacteroidota > Bacteroidia > Bacteroidales > Prolixibacteraceae > JAAFHB01. The sequence goes on along the minus strand of JAHEYS010000059.1, from coordinate 22,951 downwards.
GGAATTTGGATTACAGGCAACAAAGAGACAGAAAACTGGAAAGTAAAAGAGGAGTCAACCTCCTTTTTCACGCTGAAAGCTAATGTGGAAAATATCCTTTCAAGGCTCGGTATTGATGCAGATAGTTGTGCAATCGAAACGATATCGAACGATCTCTTTTCTGAAGGTCTTGAATACCGGTTGAATAACGTTGTTATCGGCCAAATTGGATACCTTTCGAATAATATCCTGAAAACATTCAGTATCACGGCTGAAGTCTTCTATGGGGATCTCAACTGGACAGCAATTTTGAAGCGCATCAAAAATCAAAAGGTTGCCTATTCGCCGCTTCTAAAATATCCGGAGGTCAGACGCGATCTGGCATTACTGATCGATAAGGAGGTACAGTTCAGTACTATTAAAACCCTCGCGTTTAAAGCCGAAAGGCAAATTTTGCGCAGTGTAAATATCTTCGATGTTTACCAGGGGGCGAATCTGCCTGACGGGAAAAAATCGTATGCAGTGAGCTTTATTCTGCAGGACAAAGAAAAGACACTGAACGACAAGCAGATAGAAAAGACGATGAGCCGATTAATTAACGTTTACGAACGCGAAATAGGTGCGCAGATAAGATAATTTCAAGGCAAAAATATCAGACAATTGCTTTATTGACAGTAGATTACAGGAACTTAGATCAGAAATAATTACCATTAAATCCAGAAGCAAATTTATACCCATTTTACTGAGGCTATTGTTAAGATTGATTCCCAATGTTTAAATCGACTCCAATTCAATTTTTTCATTTCAAAAATCCCGTTCAATTCGGATGGAAGTCCTTTTTAATTCTGATCATTGGTCTTCTTTTAACAATAACAGTTACTTATTTCGCACAGAGCCAAATAGAGGATCAGTCCAACCAGAAATTTACCTCCTCATGTAAAGAAATCAAACTTAAAATAGCCTCACGGCTCCATGCTCAAGCCCAGCTTTTACGAACGGGTTCTGCATTATTTGCCGCCTCTGATCATGTCAGCCGTGAGCAGTGGAAAGCATTTTATGAGGAATCAGCGATTAACGAGAATCTTCCAGGCATGCTTGGGCTCGGTTTCTCAGTGATTATTCCTAAGGATCAATTAGATCATCACCTTCAAAGTGTACGGAAGGAGGGATTTCCCGAATATTCCGTAAAGCCGCATGGTGACCGGGATTTGTATACATCAATCATTTATCTGGAACCATTATCAGGCAACAACTTACGGGCTTTTGGATACGATATGTTTTCGGAACCGATCCGCAGAAAAGCGATGGAATTGTCGCGCGATTCCGACCTGACGATTCTCTCCGGGAAAATTATTCTGCTCCAGGAATCAGAGGAAAATCCACAACCAGGGATATTAATGTATGCTCCTGTTTACCGCAATGGTTTGGCAGAAAATACCCTGCAGCAACGCCGTGAAGCGATCATTGGATGGACTTACTCCCCTATTCGCTTAAATGATCTGATGAACAGCATTTTAGATAAGTTGAATTTATTGCAGAAGGGAGGAATTAACTTGCAGATCTTTGACGACAGCATTTCAGTTTCATCCTTATTATTTAACAGTCAGAACAATAACAGACTTAGGAATTTTGATTCGCATAAAAGATCACTTACGGTTCCTGTCGAATTTCACGGAAAGAAATGGGAGTTGTACTTTACGCAATCATCCCGGCAATCTGAACTCCTTCAAAGCAAAATATTGCTTTTGTTATTTGGCGGGATTTCTATCAGTGTGTTATTATTTCTTTTATCCGCATCCTTGTTTAACACAAAAAAAAGGGCTCAGCAAATTGCCGCCCAATTAACCCTGGAACTTAAAGAGAGTGAAGAGCGATTACGGGAAGTACTGGAAAACTCATTGGATGCATCCTACAAACGGAATCTGAAAACCGATAAATATGACTATCTGAGCCCGGTTTTTAAAAGGCTTACAGGATATACTCCCGAAGAAATGGGGACTATGTCGCTTGAACTGGTCCAGGGATTAATACATCCCGACGATAAGGCGGAGTCTGAGCGTGAAATTGCTGCCGCTTTATCAAATATAGATTGCAAAACCGCCCAGCTGGATTATCGTTTCAAACATAAGGACGGAGAATACCGCTGGATTCATGATCGGTTCACAGTGGTTCGAAATGAACAGGGTCAGCCAATTGCCCTTATTGGAAGTGTAAGCGACATCACTAACCGGAAAGTGGTAGAAGAGGCGCTTCAAAATGAAAAATTTCTGCTTCGTACAGTGATCGACAATATACCCGATTCCATTTATTGTATGGATGTTTTGTGCCGCAAGACACTTGCCAATTTAACCGATTTGAGTTACATGGGGGCCAAATCCGAAGCTGATGTTTTAGGAAAAGATGATTTTGATTTTTATCCCAAAGAAATCGCTGAAATATTCATTAAGATCGATCAATCAGTGATACAAACCGGTCAGCCGGTGTATAATTTTGATGAAACTTTTATTGACAAGAATGGAGATAAAAGATGGCTGCTCTCCTCCAAACTTCCAATGCGCAATAAAGATGGACAGATAATCGGTTTAATAGGGATCGGTCGTGACATTACCGACCGAAAACTTGCAGAGGAAGAGGTGAAACTAAAAAACAAGGAATTACAAAGAGTTAACTCCGAAAAGGATAAGTTTTTCTCCATTATTTCGCACGATTTGCGTAGCCCTTTCAATGGTTTTCTGGGGTTGACCCAAATAATGGCAGAAGATTTGCCGACCCTGACAATGGAAGAGATACAAGGAATATCGTTAATGCTGAAAAACTCTGCCACCAACCTTTTCCGTTTACTCGAAAACCTGTTGGAATGGGCAAAAATACAGCAAGGATTAATCCCTTTCGATCCGCAGCAACTAAGTATAAGGCTGATTGTCAATGATATACTTATATTAATTACTGAAACCGCCAAAAGCAAGAATATCGCGATTTACTGTGATATTGATGACGAATTAAAAGTCACTGCCGACTCTAATATGCTTCAGGCAATCATCAGGAACCTGGTTTTAAATGCTATAAAATTCACCAACAGGGGTGGAAAAATAATACTTTCTGCAAGAGAGACCTCAGACTCAGCAGTTGAAATATCAATTAATGATAATGGGATTGGGATGAGCAGTACAACTGTTGATGGTCTTTTCCGGCTCGATGTCAATACAAGCAGGAAGGGAACTGAGGGAGAGACCAGTACAGGTCTGGGTTTAATTATCTGCAAGGATTTTATCGAAAAGCATGGAGGTAATATCCGGGTGGAGAGCCAGGAAGAGGCAGGTTCTACCTTTTTTATCTTCATTCCCTGTAAAATATAGATCACCTTGAATTATGGGAAAAATTGAAATCATAAGGGGAGACATTACAAAGTTAAGTACAGATGCAATAGTTAATGCGGCAAACCGGTCTCTTTTAGGAGGTGGTGGAGTTGACGGGGCGATTCACCGGGCGGCCGGATCTGAATTGGTCAGAGCATGCGGCCTTCTTAACGGATGTAATACCGGCGGCGCTAAAATTACTCCAGGATTTAAACTTCCGGCAAGGTATGTGATCCACTCGGTAGGACCGGTCTGGCAGGGCGGAATGTACCATGAAAAAGAACTTCTAGCCTCCTGTTATATTCAGAGCCTCCGGCTCGCCATTGTTAACAATCTTAGATCCATAGCATTTCCAAATATCAGCACCGGAATTTATGGTTTTCCGAAACACGAAGCCGCTACTATTGCATTGGAGACCGTTCGGGACTTTCTCGTCCACCACCCTGAAATTGAACGCATTGTATTTTGTTGTTTTGATGAGGAAAACTTTGAGATCTACAACTATCTCAATTCGGACCATCTTGTGATTGTAAAAGCTCAGTCACAAGATGATATCCTGATTATTTCCGACCTCGCTTCTGTCATATGGAATGAGCATTACGTTCCCATAATCGGGAAAGAGCAGGTTGATTATATGGTATCAACATTTCAATCGCGGGAGGCCATCGCCAATCAGATTCAGAACGAGAACTACTGGTATTATATCCTTTATCATCTTGCCATGCCATCAGGGTACATTGCCATAAAGCATAACGGCAACGAATTATTTCTCAGCAAGTTTTACCTGATTAAGCAAAAAAGGGGAACCGGTCTGGGGAAAGAGGGGTTGAAATTTATTCTCGGAAGAGCCAGAGCACTTGGCGCCACTTCAATTACTTTAACCGTTAATAAAAATAATTCCAGCAGTATAAAGGCCTACGAAAAAATGGGATTTAAAAATGAAGGTGCTGTAATTGCTGATATTGGATCCGGTTATGTGATGGATGATTACAGAATGAGGCTTGAGATTGAAAGCTAAATTCCGGAAGCTGTCAGGATCGTAACCAGATCCTAAAGAATAATTACCTGAAGATTGAAGTTAACTTCAGGTGTCCCGCCCTTACCTGAAATGGCTTTCAAATTTGTCAGTCAAACAATTCACTCAGGCTTCCAAAATAATCCGATTCCCATCCCCCGGCAATATTATCGTAAGCTTCTTCAGGAATATTGGTCTGGTGAACCTCGACGTTGGTTCCGTTTTTTTCAGGATGCAGTTTGATGGTCACAATCGAATCGGACTCCTCTCCAAAATACCATTGCTGAACAATTTTCCGGTCAGGAACAAACTCAATGTTGCGGCCAACGATCTCTCCGTCCCATAATGAAAACTCACTTCCAGGCTCCGTACTCATTATTGCCGTTTCTCCGGTCCAGATTTCTATCATGGTCGTATTGGTAAGAGCATTATAAAGATCTGCCGGTGAAGCAACCAGTTTAAAGTATTTCTTAAATTCTCTCATTTTATTATCTGACTCCTATCGATTAATTCATTCAAAAATAGATAAAATTGTCCCCATCGCAACTGCATGGCTGAATAATTATTCCTGCAAATGTAAGGATTTCGTCAAAATACCATAGTAATAAAGTCATTAACCGCTATTTATAACCTCCTGTACCTTTCGGGAGGACTATTTTACAAGGAATAACCAAATCTTTGCAAAGAGATGCAATCAGCAGGATACCTGTTGCCGGCGGCTATTAAATATTTACTATTTTCGCCCGCTATAAATCAAAACCAAAATGAAAAAAATAATTCTCGATTATACACGCCTGGTTAAATTTGAGCATACCCTCTTTGCATTGCCGTTTGCCCTAATCGGATTTTTTATGGCCATTATAAATTCACCCGGTGGTTTTTCAACCATATTATTAATTAAAGTAATTGGTTGTATGGTATTTGCGAGAAATAGCGCAATGGGATTTAACCGTTACCTCGACCGGACATTTGATGCTGCGAATCCACGCACAGCTATGCGGGAGATTCCGGCAGGGGTGGTTTCCCCGATGAAAGCGTTGTTCTTTGTGATTGCAAATTCAATCTTGTTTGTCATTGTTGCCTGGCTGATCAACGATTTGTGTTTTTATCTCTCACCTGTTGCACTGCTGGTTATACTTGGGTACAGTTACACCAAAAGGATTACACCGCTTTGCCATTTTGTCCTCAGTGCGGGTCTTGCGCTGGCCCCCATCGGCGCCTATCTGGCTGTGACCGGACAATTTGCCCTCCCCCCACTCCTTTTCTCAATGGTGGTTTTTTTCTGGGTAAGTGGCTTTGATATTATCTACGCCTGTCAGGATGTCGATTTCGACCGGTCACAACAACTTAACAGTATTCCGGCGATGACGGGAGTAAAACGTGCACTTCAGATTTCAGTTCTGGTTCACCTTATCGTGGCAGGTTTTGTTGCCGCTGCTGGTATTGTTCTTCAGTCGGGTTGGATCTATTGGGCCGGGGCATTCATCTTTACAGCGCTCCTCACTTATCAGCACCTGATTATCCAGTCAGACAATCTGAGCAGGGTCAATCTGGCATTCTTTACTACCAATGGAATAGCAAGCGTTATTTTTGCCGTTTTCGTTATCGCCTCCTTCTATTTTCAGTAACCGCAATTAAAACTTGTAGGTAAATCCAATGGTAAACAACTCTTTAAACTGCCATTTTGGTTTCCGTCCTATCTCCTTTCCTAAATCATTGAGGATCGGAAATTTGGTATTATAATCATAAACCACATTGGTAATTATCCTGGCATTAATAAACCGGTTGACCCGCATAATGAGTACCTGCTCCCACTCAAATGCATATTTTTGAAAAGTATACCTGTAATTATTGAAGAACTCCACTTTTGTATCGTAGGTAATATTCTCCATAAGATTGTGGTGCCAGTTTGCCTTAATAATGATACCTGGCTCCCAAAGTTTCTTTTTCCCTGGTTCCAGACCAAACTTCGACGGTGCAATCATTACCGTATCCCTCACGTAGGTAGTTTTGGAGGTAAACGGGGAGAGGAAGAGTGAAAAATCTTTATTTGGCTTATAATCAAGACCCAACGACATAGTCAGGTAACCGGGCGCCATGGAGGCAGAAATCGGATGTTCCATATCGGGATACTTGTATCCATTGGCAATCTGGGTTCTGAAGTTGGTCTCACCCGAATAATACCATTTTTTGAAAGCCGATATCCCAAATCTACTCTGAAATTCTATTTTATCATCATTTTTTTCAAATCCCCTTGTTTTGGTCTGACTGACTCCATAACGGAACTCAGCACTGCTTTCCCATTTCACCTTATCCTTTGAATAATTGGCATTGTACTTACTCATAACCAGTAAAGCCATCGAACTTTCTCCACCTTTTGACCAATTGGACAAAGCTGTCTGAGTAAACCCGATCGTCCCGTTTCCGATTAGGGTCCAGGGGGGGAGGGTCACTTTTTTCAGATTCACTTTCTGAAGTTTCTTATCGGGGGCCTTAGTCTGAAAGGTGACCGTACGGTTTTGGCTCTCCGCAAACCTGGTCAATTTCACACCATCATCAATCACCAGCTTTAATTCTCCTTTACCCTTGTTAATCAGGACGACACTTAAGGAATCTTTCTGTTCATTCTTGAGAAACATCCTGATCGGCTTCACCCTCCGGTCAGCGGTCCATAATTCCGCTTTCTCATTATTCAAATTAGACAGCCGGATCAACACCGAATCGGCTTCAGCGTGAGCGGTGAGGTATCGAAGCGCCGTTCTCAGCGAATCATTTACGATACCGATCGTCCTTTCATTATAGGCATTTAACGCCCTGAGATTTTGATCGGCAACCAATTTTTTGTATGAATTTACCCGTAAGTCAGACTGGTCAGAAATGTATTTACTCCGGTAACTGAAAATTAGTTTGTCACGCCACCGGTTGTTCACCGAATCGTTGAATACCTTACGGTAAGTAGTAAAAAGCTGATAGAGTGTCGAATCCATTGCCAAACCCGTCATATCTGGGGGAAAATGGATCGCCGCTATTTTGGCGTTCAGGTTCGTGACAAATTCACCCGGCAACTCTTTCTGCTTCCCCAGTAACCTGACCGGATCCCCATCCGGAACATAAGGAGCTTTGGCCAATCCAGCCTCCAGAATTATTGATGGAACAACGATATTACTGTTATTCAAACTATCAAACACCGATTTCCGTATCCCCTCAACTGCTTTTTCCACCTCCTCAACGGGCAGATAGCCCTGTACATCTTTGAGATTACGGATATCCCGGGGTTGCCGTTCCATCAGATAAACAATAGTGCTATCTTTTAATAACCTGTTCAGGTTGACAACAACCGTATCCAACGGATCGTTTTCAGCATAGTTCAATACTCCCTGAACCGGCTTCCTGAAATTATCATTGGTAAGGTACCACTCGCCGCACGAATTGAGCAATTTGCCTAAAAAATCAATACTCCATTTCAACGAATCGGTGACCTGCTTACGATGAGTCTTCGCTATTTCAGGTAATGCGATGTCAGTCTTTGCTGCCTGAAGATTTCCGGCGCAGAGAATCGATATAAATATAATTGATAATATTATCGTTTTTCTGATCATTATAAAAATCTTAGTATTTCCACCAGCCAAAAATAGGTAAAAGAGACTTATATTTGAAACCATAAAATCACATTGAGGAGGCCATCGGGTCGCAATCCATACCTGCAAAATATTTTCACAGGATAAAAATGCATTACATATTTCTGATTATGAATACATTGACAGGCAAATCGAAAAAATCCATTTGTAACTTATTTTTTGTTTTATTAACAGGTTAATGCAGACGATTTCTCAAACCTGTAATTACAAATGAGTTGAATGAAGAAGAGAAGGCAATTTTCACAAAAAAGATAATAAATCATTGGTAATCATGAATCAATATAATTGGGTATTGCTGTTTGGCCTGATGATATTTTTGTTTAATTCACCTATGGCATCAGCCAAAGCCGACTTCGGTATCAGGCTGGATACAGTCAGAAAAACGGTGAGTATAACGGATGGTTCAGGCCATCTGTCAATGCGGTTCAAATATGCCGGCGGATGCAGCATGGACCAACTATATGTGAACGGGAAAAATACACTTGCAACTACCGGAAGCTATACTGCCATAAAACAATCATTGGTTACATCTACCTCCAAAATCAACCATAATCTGCCTGAAATAAAGATTTCTGATGCAAAAATGACGATAAGCAATATCACCTATGGCAATGATTCACTAAAGGTTACAGAGCAGTGGATTTTGACTCCCGAAAAGGATGGAATACATTGGGATATTGAGCGAAAATATAATAAGAATTCAGTTGTTGAAGAATTAGCAATGCCGCTCTGGAACTTCGCCACCCTGTCGGTTTGGAAGGGTGGGATTTTGAATAATGGCGGTATGGTGTGGTGCAAGTACCTTACAAATAAGCTGGATGTTTATGGGGTGCATACTGATGGAGTGACCTTCTGGAACCCGCTGTCGGGCGACGCGCTGAGGATAACCTCAACAACCGATGGGGGAAAATGTATCGCCTCAAAATTTTACCATGGCAATAATGATGAATTTTCATTTGCCCAATATCTAAGCGATAAAGAACTTCAACCCAGGTATCACCTCAACCGGTTTGTGAAAGGAAAGGAGGATGTTTTTGCCCCGTTTGCTGTCAGGAAGGGGTTCGTAAAAATAAGTACATTCATTAAATACATCGATTATAATGAGGAATATCCGGCGGGCAACCTCCCCGGAATTGATGCTGATGCAGTGCGCGAACTTCGCAATACAACCGCCAGGTATGGTGTGGTAGACCGGAATATCATTGGCGGAAATGGTTGGACCACCAACTGGAAATGTCTTCATGAGCCCTTCTTTGCACAAATAGGCCTTTTTGTTGATGATGAAAATTACACCGGAAATTTCTCTGCGACACTTGATCAGGAGCGGGATTTAGCTACGACAAAATATGGCCGGGTCCTCTCGCGCTGGCATAACGAACCCGGCGATGAGCTACCGGGGACTTTTGACCTGAAAACAGGATACTATGAAACCCAATGGGGCTACACGATGGATTCGCAAACCAGTTATATCATTAACACAGCTGAACAATTCGATCTCAACGGTGACATCAGGTGGCTGAAAGGGCATAAGCTAAGTTGCGAAAACGCCCTTAACTGGCTGATCAAAAGAGATGTCAATAAAAACGGATTGTTCGAAATGATGAACGACACGTATCTGGAGAAAAAATGCAGTGATTGGATCGATGTGGTTTATGCCAGTTTTGAGAATGCCTTTGTAAATGCCCAGATGTATGAAGCGCTAAAAAAATGGGAGTTCTGTGAACGTATTCTTGGCGACGACCAGAATGCCTCATTTTATTCCGGCATTGCCGCAAAGCTAAAGGAATCGTTTAATAAAGATATTGCAGACGGAGGATTTTGGTCACCCGGGAAAAAATGTTACATCTACTGGAGAGACAAGGATGGTACTATTCATGGTGACAATATCGTTACTCCGGTTGCATTTCAGGCCATTGCTTTTGGAATCTGCGATGATCCGGATCGTATCAGGATTATCCTGGAAAATATTGAAACCAGAACAGCCGCTGAGCACCTTTTCCATTGGCCACTCTGTTTCGATTCATTTAAAAAGGAGGAGGTAGAAAAGGTCAACTGGCCATTTCCAAACTATGAAAACGGCGACATCTTCCCCACCTGGGGATACCTCGGCATAAAATCCTACCTGATGTATGACAAGGGATTAGCGTTGAAATATATAAAAAACATACTGGAACAATACCATAAAGATGGTTTATCATCGCAACGCTTTAGCAGGAAAACGCAACAGGGAATTGGTTCAGATATACTTTCAGGGATCTGCACCACCATCATGGCACTCTACAAAGACATTTACGGGATTCGTCCCAAATGGAACAGAATGGGCCTTGAGCCAAATCTGTCGAAAGAACTGAATGGCACCAGGTTTGATTACACCTTACGCGGGGAAAAGTACCATATTGCGTTGAGTGAAAACGATTATCAGTTGCAATCTGATCAGTATGCAATCAGGAGTGACCACCATTTTGGGGCAGCGATGGCCAATAACCGGTTATTGTTCTATGATTGCAATAAAGAGGGCGTTTCAATGGTGATCTCCCGGTCGACAGCAAAAAAAGTGAATCTGGAAGTGACTGGCTGGAAAAACGGAGAACCAAAATGGAAGCTCTCCTCCGCTGACGATTATAAATTTAACGTTAGCGGACTTGAAGCCGCCCACTCCTACAGACTAATGATCAACGGAAAATCTACTGCTACTCCGAATGCAGATGTTACAGGTAAAATATCCTTCAGGAGTCGTTGCAAAGGAAACACAACCTATCAGCTGGTAAAGAACTGATTATAAATTGCTCGTATCAAATGCTTTTTTTATTAGTTTCACATTCGCAAAATTATCCTGGATGTTGATTTTCATCCTTCCGGAACGAGGTCAATTTACAGGTTCAGCTAAAAGCAAAATGATTCCTGCAGGACAATGGAATCTATTATAAATGAATTAATTATAAATTCTATTATGAAAAAATCAATTTATCCGGTCATTTCCACGCTGTTGTTGATGTTCAATGTCTGCTTAACTTCAGCTGCAGTACGTCTCCCCGCAATCCTTGGAAGTCATATGGTGCTGCAACAAAACAGTGAGGTTAAACTTTGGGGCTGGAGTAGTCCCGCCGAAAAAATAACCATTAAAACAAGCTGGGATACCATCACCTATAAAACGACAGGTGGATCCACTGCCAAGTGGATTACTAAAATAAAGACCCCGGCTGCAGGTGGCCCCTATTCAATTACAATCAACGGCTCCACCATCCTTGAGGATGTGATGATCGGCGAGACCTGGGTCTGCAGCGGACAGAGTAACATGGAGTGGAGTGGAGATCAAAACCTGAAACAGTGTCTTGATGAGATGCCCAATGCCACAAACAAAAACATTCGTCTCTTTTATGTCCCGAAATCAACTTCCGGATTTCCGCAGGAGAATTGCGGCGGAAGCTGGAAAGTCTGTACGCCGGAGGAGATGAAACATTTCAGCGCCGTAGGCTATTTCTTTGGAAAAAAGATTCAGCAGGCACTGAATGTCCCGGTCGGTTTGATCAATAGTAACTGGGGTGGAACACCTGCAGAAACCTGGACTCCAAAAAATGAGGTAGAGAATGACTCCGAACTGAATAGCGCTGCTCAAAAATTAAAACCCACCGACTGGTGGCCAACGTTACCGGGATATGCCTATAACGCAATGATCTATCCGATTACCAATTTTGAAATTGCGGGTGCGATCTGGTACCAGGGTGAGAGCAATGTTCCTACCTATTCATCTTATAAACAACTAATGACTAAAATGATAACTTCCTGGCGCGAAGCCTGGCAAAAAGAGTTCCCCTTCTATTTTGTACAGATTGCACCATTTTCGGGTTATGGCCAAAATAATTGGTGCGCCCTTCAGCGCGAAACGCAAACCAGGTGTCTCTCCATCCCCAAAACAGGTATGGTTGTCATCTCCGACCTTGTCGACGATATTAAAAACATCCATCCTGTGAATAAAATAGATGTATCGGCACGTTTGGCCAATCTTGCCTTGGTCAAAACCTATGACAAAAGCGGGTTAAATTACAAATTCCCAATGTATAAAGGGATGAAGAACGAAAAAGACAAAATCCGAATCGAATTTAAAAATGCGGAAAATGGATTAATGGCAAAAGATAAATCAATCACGGAAATTTATATTGCCGGTGAAGATCGCCGCTTCCAGCCGGCATTGGCCAAAATTGACGGAAACACGTTGATCGTTTGGAATAAATCAATCAAATCTCCGGTCTCGGTCAGGTTTGGCTTCACCAATACCGCTATTCCCAACCTTTTCAGCAAAGAGGGATTACCTGTGAATCTTTTCCGTACAGATAACTGGGACGTTGATACAACTCCGGCAATAAAATGAAACCCTCATGAGCAAAGGCTCGCCAAATAGCATGAAAATTAATGGGGGTTCCATTTGGCCGCTAAAAAACAAATTATATAAAAATGAATATAAAAAAATTAATGAAAATGAAAAATTTAACCCTGAAACAATTCACAAACCATAAAAAATGTTAATTTTGAATTCTGTTTGGGTTATTTCCTGAATTTAATTTATTTATAAATTAAAAATTTTAAATCATAAAGCCATGAAATACAATCTATTAATAATTTTTGCCATTTGCCTGTCGTTCGCTGGTTGCGAGAAGATCAAAGATGCCACCTCGATTACTGTTTCTACTAAATTGGAATTCAGTATGCCACTCTCGATCTTTTCAGTCGGTTTGAAATCGGCGGATCTTACATCTGAGGCGACCTCCTTAGTATTCAATAAGACACAGGACCTGAGCATCGCCGACAATACCGATATTTCCCCTTATCTCTCAAAGATTAACGAGATAAAATTAGGCACCACGGTCGTCACTGTATCCGGATTAACTGCAGGCCAGACAATAAATACAATTTCATTGGAAGTTGCAGGAGTTGGTAACATTTTTACCCAGACCAATATCACCATGGTCAATAATACATTTACCCCTGTAATTGCTGCAGGAGTGCTTGATCAGGTATCTGAGAAGCTTAAAACAGACAAAAAAATCACCATAACCGTTTCCGGGACTGCAAGCGGTCCGATGACAATTACAGTTGGTGTAAGCATTGACACCAAAGTGGTTGTTTATACGTTGTAAATGATAATTCCCCAGTGTTCTTTTAAAGGGTAAATCTTAAAATAGATTTTTACCTGTAAATGCTGGTGTCTAAAAAGTCTATTTAAACCGCGAAGGTGCAAAGAAGGCGCATAGCACGCGAAGTTAAGTAATTGTTATTATTATCTTTGCGACCTCTGCGAAATTTCTCTGCGACCTTTACGGTTTGTTTTTTACCGTTTAAGACAACTTTTTCACATTACCGCCTCTTTATCAATAGTTTAACCTTCAACAGTGATGTGGCCCGACCAAGGTTGTTTTGTCATTCTCCGATCGATCCTTTTATACGCCAAATCCACCCTTTGTTGTCCATCCGCTGCCGTTATGTCAGCTGACACACCAAACACGCACTAAAGGGAAGGGCTCTTACTTGCCTAAAAATTACTATCTTTGCAAAAATTTCAGGAATAATTACATCACAATGGCACATAAATCAGGATTCGTCAACATCATAGGTAATCCAAATGTCGGCAAATCAACTTTGATGAATGCGATGGTTGGCGAAAAGCTCTCCATTATCACTTCAAAAATGCAAACCACCCGTCACCGTATCAAGGGAATCGTTAATGGGGAGGACTTTCAGATCGTTTACTCCGACACCCCGGGAATTTTAAAGCCGGTATACAAACTTCAGGAATCGATGCTCGGTTTTGTGAATACCGCCCTGGTCGATGCCGATGTGCTGCTGTACGTGACCGATGTTGTGGAAGACTTTTCGAAGAATGCCGATTATCTCGAAAAAATAAAATCTGCGGAAGTTCCTGTTATTGTATTAATTAACAAAATAGATTTAACAGATCAGGAGAAGCTGATTTCGCTGGTTGAAAAGTGGCGGAATCTGATCCCCAAAGCTGAAGTGATGCCCATCTCAGCGAAGGAGAAATTCAATCTCGATTATGTTTTTAAACGGATCCTCGCCAATCTCCCTGAAGGTTCTCCGTTTTTTCCCAAAGATGAATTGACCGATCGCAATGAACGATTTTTCGTTCAGGAGATCATTCGTGAAAAAATCCTCCTGTTTTATGACAAGGAGATTCCATATTCTGTTGAAATTGAAGTCGAGGAGTTCAAAGATGAGCCAAAATTGCTCAGTATCAGGGCGATCATTCACGTAGCCCGCGATACGCAAAAAGGGATCATCATCGGGCATCAGGGGAAAGCGCTTAAAAAAGTGGGAACCGAGGCCCGTTTGGACATTGAAGAGTTTTTTGAGAAGAAAGTATTTTTACAACTGTATGTTAAAGTAGCGAAAGACTGGCGCGACAAGGAGAGTCAGCTTCGTAATTTTGGCTACGAGATTCAATAAAAGGAAGAACAAATAAATGAGTAATATAGTAGCAATAGTTGGCAGACCAAACGTTGGGAAATCAACTTTTTTTAACCGTTTGACAGAGACACGTGCCGCAATCGTTGATGATATGCCAGGTGTAACGCGCGACAGAAATTACGGAAAATCGATCTGGAACGGAGTTGAATTTTCAATCATCGATACCGGAGGTTATGTCTCAGGATCGGACGATGTATTCGAAGAGGAAATCCGGCGTCAGGCCAATCTGGCCATTCAGGAGTCGGATGTAATCGTCTTCATTGTCGATGTGGAAAGTGGACTGACAGAGCTTGATATCGCCGTTCATGATCTGCTTCGGAGAAATGACAAACCGGTGATCACCGTGGTCAATAAAGTGGATAATCATCAGCGAAGTCTGGATGCCAATGAATTCTATGAATTGGGAATCGAAAAACTTTTTTGTGTTTCGTCGGTCAATGGTTCCGGAACAGGCGACCTGCTTGACGAAATCGTGGATCTTCTTCCGAAAAAAGTGGAAGAGGAGCCAGATGTAAAGATCCCAAGGATTGCGGTTGTCGGGAGGCCGAATGTTGGCAAATCATCTATAATCAATACTTTAGTAGGCGAAGAGCGGCATATTGTCACCGATGTAGCGGGTACAACACGCGACGCGGTAGCACAGAATTACAATAAATTCGGTCATAATTTCACACTGGTCGATACTGCAGGGTTACGTAAAAAGACAAAAGTTGCCGAAGATGTGGAATTTTATTCGGTGATGCGTTCAGTTCGCTCGATTGAAGATTCGGATGTTTGCGTTCTCGTACTCGATGCCACGCGTGGCGTTGAGGGGCAGGATGTGAGTATTTTCCACCTGATTCACCGGAATAAAAAAGGGATTGTTGTAGTGGTCAATAAATGGGACCTGATTGAAAAGGACAACCACACGATGAAAAATTTCGAGAATGACATCCTTGAAAAATTCGCACCGGTAGTTGATGTGCCTATTGTTTTCACCTCAGCCCTCACCAAACAGCGGATACTGAAGATCCTCGAAGAGGCGATGATGGTTTTTGAAAATCAGCACCGCCATATTGCAACTTCCAAACTGAACGAATTGCTACTGGGCGCCATCGAAGCCTATCCGCCTCCCGCTCACAAGGGGAAATATGTTAAAATAAAATATATCACCCAGTTACCAACAAAGATTCCGAGTTTTGCATTCTTCTGCAACCTCCCTCAATACATTAAAGATCCCTATAAACGATATCTGGAAAACAAAATCAGGAGTAATTTCAATTTTACCGGAATTCCTATTCAGCTCTATTTCAGGCAGAAGTGAGAAGACTGAAGTGAGAAGGTAGAAAGCTGAAGTGAGAAGACTGAAGTGAGAAGGCAGAAGGCTGAAGTGAGAAGGCAGATGGGTGATAGAAAATAACTTCTGCCTCCTGCCTCCCGCCTTCCACCTCCTGCCTTATGCCTCCTGCCTTATGCCTCCTGCCTCCTGCCTTCCACCTCCTGCCTCCTGCCTTCTGCCTTCCACATAATCAAATATTTAAGATTATCCTCAATAATCTCCAAATATTTCGTAACTTGCGCCACTTTTCCCGCTCAGGGAATTGGAATATATACAGATAATAATAAGTCGGGTAAATTGGTTCATCAGATAGCTAAACGCCCGTCACAAAAAACAGATGATGCAATTTAATGAAATGGGACTCGACCCCAGAATCCTAAAGGGGATTCAGGAAATGGGCTTCGAACAACCTTCCCCAATCCAGGAACAGTTTATCCCCTTATTCCTGAAAAAACCCACAGACATTGTTGGACTTGCGCAAACCGGAACCGGTAAAACGGCAGCTTTTGGTCTTCCAATACTCCAGATGATCGATCCAAAAAACAGAGTTCCCCAGGCACTGATTATTAGCCCGACGCGTGAACTTTGTGTTCAAATCTCAAGAGAAATTTCGGATTATGCAAAATACCTGCCCGATATTTCGATTGTTCCCATTTATGGAGGGGCCGATATCGGCGCCCAGGTAACGGCCTTACGCAGAGGTGTACATATTATTGCGGCCACTCCGGGTCGTCTGCACGATATGATCCGTAAAAATAAAGTCGATCTTTCGCAGGTGACAATCCTGGTGCTTGACGAAGCCGACGAAATGTTAAACATGGGTTTCCAGGAAGATGTAGATGCCATTCTTGAAAAAACGCCTAAAACAAAGAATACACTTTTGTTTTCTGCCACGATGCCCAAGGAGATTGCTGCAATCGCAAAAAATTATATGACCGACCCGATTGAAATAGCGGTCGGAAAGAAAGGTAGCGGCGCCGAAAATGTAGAGCACATCTACCATATGGTTCATGCAAAGGACCGCTATTCAGCCCTTAAAAGGGTTTTGGATTTCGTTCCTGAAGTTTATGGTATTGTATTCTGCCGCACCCGCATGGAAACCAACGAGGTAGCTTCACAGTTAATTCAGGATGGTTATAGTGCGGAAGCGCTTCACGGCGATCTTAGCCAGGCACAGCGCGACTATGTAATGGAAAAATTCCGTACCAAAGGGGTACAGATGTTAATCGCAACCGACGTGGCCGCACGTGGTCTGGATGTCAATGACCTCACCCACATCGTCAATTATAACTTACCCGACGATATTGAAAATTATACCCACCGTAGCGGCAGGACAGGCCGTGCCGGAAAATCGGGAATCTCCATCTCCATCATCCACATGAAAGAGCATGGCCGGATCAGGATGATTGAAAAGGGGATCGGGAAAAAATTCCTTCGCATGCCCGTTCCAACCGGTAAGGTGATCTGCGAAAAACAGTTGATGTACCTGATTGACAAGCTTCAGTCGGTTACTATTAACGAGGATGAAATTGCCCCTTTCCTCCCTTCAGTTTATGAAAAACTGGAATCCCTATCCAAGGAAGACCTTATAAAACACGTGGTTTCACTCGAGTTTAACCGCTTCCTGGAATATTATGGAAACACCGCAGACCTAAATGCCCCCGATACGCATGATTCCAGAGGCAGAGAGGGGCGCGAGGGGACGGAAAGACGTAAGATTTCGTCAGAGGGGATGACCTCCATTCGCCTTAATGTTGGCCTTTCACAAGGGTTAATCCCGAAAGACATCATCACCTTCGTGATCGATGCGACCGGGCGACGTAATGTTGAGATCGGAAAAATTGACCTCTTCAAATCGCATGCAGTTGTTGAAGTGGAGTCTGCCTATGGGACAACCCTGTTGAAAAACAGCCGCGGGATGAACTTCAGAGGATCGTTTTTTGATGCCGAAGTAAACAATTCAGGGCGTGAAACCGGCTCCAGAGGCGGCGATAGAGGTGGCGACCGGGGTGGACGTTTCGAACGTGGATTCCGCAAACCGGAAGGTGACCGGGATGGATTTAAACGTCGTGACAGAAAGAAAAGATTTTAAACCCTTACGATAAGATATGAAGCCGGAACGCGTAAAGCTTCCGGCTTTTTCATTCCGGACCTTAATTCCGTTTTAAGCCTTAACAGCCTGCAATTATCCGGCAAACGGAATCTTATTACATTATTAATCAGGCGAATAAATGAATATAAATACATCTTCCTTACAAATCCTTCCCGATAATTACCCCAATAAAAAGCGGATCAGGATCGCTGTCGCCCTAACCTATTTTTGTATGGGGCTTTGTTTTGCTTCGTGGGCGAGCCGGATACCCGATATAAAAACAGCTTTAAAGCTCAGCGATGCGGCCCTGGGCACGATCCTGTTTGCATTACCGGTTGGCCAGTTCCTGATGATGCCTTTCTCCGGGAGACTGGTCACCCACTTCGGCAGCCGGAAAGTAATCTTGTTTGCCCTTCCTGTTTATACCCTTTGCCTGACAAACCTGGGGCTGGCAACACAAGGATGGCAACTTGGAATAGGACTCTTCCTGTTCGGGATTTTTGGAAATATGTGTAATATATCCATTAATACACAGGGAATTGCAACCGAAAAGATTTATGACCGCCCTATTATGTCGGCTTTTCACGGAGGGTGGAGTATCGCCGGGTTCACCGGCGCCCTGGCAGGACTTGTGATGATTAACCTGAAAATTCCCCCTTATACCCACTTCTGGATTGTGGTCTCTATAGTTTTGGTAATTATTTCACTTAACTATGGGAAACTGGTACAGGGAAAGGCCTCACCCACAATGGCATCCTCAAAAAAACGATTCTTTTCAAAACCCGACAGTACCTTATTACAGTTGGGTGTAATCGGATTTTGCAGTATGGCCAGCGAAGGGGCAATGTTCGACTGGAGCGGCGTTTACTTCAAAGATGTGGTACAAGCCCCCGCTTCACTTGTCATTCTGGGGTATACTTCATTTATGATTATGATGTCCGCCGGAAGATTTATTGCCGATGGACTTGTTCTCCGTTTCGGACGGAAACGGCTGCTCCAGGTTAGCGGAATAATGATCTCTTCCGGACTTTTTATCTCTGTTTTCTTCCCTTATCTGATCACCTCTACCATTGCTTTTATGATGGTGGGATTGGGTGTCTCAAGCATCGTCCCATCTGTTTACAGTGCAGCCGGAAGACATGGCAAAGTAGCCCCCGGAATAGCGCTGGCAACCGTTTCGAGCGTAAGTTTTCTGGGCTTCCTGATGGGTCCGCCGCTGATCGGCTATATCTCCGCCGCTGCCGGATTGAGATACTCTTTTGCCGTGATCGGCATCTTCGGAATCTGCATCACACTTTTGGTCTCAAAGATTAAGGCGATGCACTAAAATGGACTATATTTGCAAAAAAATGGTTATGCTTTCAGTAAACGGAATATATGATGGTAAATCTGTAAAAATAACAGATAGGATAACAGAGAAGAAGAGATACCGGGTTGTAGTCACTTTTATTGAAGAGTTACAGGAAGTTGATACTGACTTAAGGGATTTTTCTGCTCAATCAGGTGGATTCGAATTCTGGGAGGATTCAAAAGAGGATCTTTATCAGGATTATTTAATTCCTAAATCAAAGGCAAAATGAAAATTGGTGAAATAATACTGATTCCATTTCCTTTTACAGATTTTGAAAATAAGAAAGTCCGACCTGCCGTTATTATAACAGAGACAAAGGATCAATACAGAGATTTAGTCGTATCCGCGATTAGTTCAGTTGTTCCATCCGGTATTTCAAGCCGGGAAATATTACTTATCCCTAACGATTTTAATAAATTAAGAACTAATTCAATCATCAAAGTTGATCGGATTGTCACCCTTAAAAGAGAAGATAAAATTGCTGAATTGGGTAAGCTTTCAAATAAAGAATTAATAGAATTTAAGTCCATCCTCTCTGAGATGATTAAATAAATCCCCCTGGTTAGCATAATTCTTTTGCCGTGATCGGGATCTTCGGTATCTGCATCACAATTTTGGTCTCAAAGATTAAGGCGATGCACTAAAATTGGCTATATTAATTAGTTAGTGTTTGGATTAAAGCGTTATAAACAAATTTATTTATTGATATTCCCCGCATCTTTGCAGAAATTGTAATGCGTTTATGAATTTCAGGAGTAAGCCCGATATTAAAACTCCCTTTAAAGATACCATTCATTCCAAAGAAAGTAAAAAATTACCTTAAAATAAAAACTATTAACTTGCGGAAATTTTTATACAGATACCATAAATGAGACATATTCAGCTAGCCCTCCTATTACTTTTAGCTCAGATAACTTATGCCCAAACAACCGAAATCAGGTATTTGTCCGGTACAGGTGCAGATAACACCGTAGAGTGGCGGTTCTTTTGTTCCGCGGGGATGAACAGCGGAAAATGGACTACAATTCAAGTCCCTTCATGTTGGGAACAACAGGGATTCGGCGCATACAATTATGGTCATGACAAATTTGACAAACGGCTCAACGAAACCGGTACTTATAAATATAAATTCGCGGTTCCGGCCACTTGGAAAAGTCATCAGATAAACATCGTTTTCGATGGTGTGATGACCGATGCTCAAGTAAAGGTCAATGGTAAGCTGGCCGGTCCGATCCATCAGGGGGCTTTTTACCAGTTTAAATATGATATCAGCAAACTTTTAAAAACAGGAAAAGAGAATGAGCTGGAAGTTTTCGTAAAAAAGCACTCCGATAATATAACCGTTAGCCGAGCAGAGCGTGAGGCTGACTTTTGGATTTTTGGAGGAATTTTCCGGCCTGTTTATCTGGAGGCAAAACCTGTTGCGAATATTGTTCGGGTAGCTGTTGACGCCAGGGGAAATGGCGATTTCAATGCAGATGTCTATCTGTCGGATTACAAAAGCAGCTCAAAAATTGCGGTGGATATTGTTTCGGAAGCCGGCAAAGTTGAAACAAGCTTCGATGTCAGCACCTCCGGTCCCGTGACGCGGATTTCAGGGAACCTGGCAAACCCCAAAACGTGGAATCCCGAATTTCCCAATCTTTACACCGCAGTTTTCAGGTTAATTAATAAAAATAACCAGGTGATCCATCAGCTCACTAAACGGATCGGATTCCGCACTATCGAAGTTCGTGATGAAGATGGTATCTATGTGAATAATGTCCGGATTAAAATGAAGGGCGTTTGTCGTCATACTTTTCAGCCAAAAACCGCGCGGACTTCCTCCAAGGCCATCAGCATCGAAGTGGTGAATCTGATTAAAGATATGAATATGAATGCTGTCAGGATGTCACACTATCCCCCTGACGAACATTTCCTCGACGTTTGTGACTCACTTGGATTGTTTGTCCTCGACGAACTAACGGCATGGCAAAAACCAAGTTACGATGATGTGGCGGGTCGAAAACTGCTTGAAGAGATGATCGCAAGGGATGTAAATCATCCGTCAATTATCCTCTGGGACAATGGAAATGAAGGTGGCGAAAACAATAACCTGAACGATGATTTTGCCAGGCTCGATATTCAGAAAAGGGAGGTTTTGCATCCCTGGCAGGACTTTCGGATGACCAATACACTCCATTATATTGATTATAACTTCCTTGCACTTGACGGGTACAGTAAACGGAAAATATTCTTTCCGACCGAGTTTTTACATGGATTATACGACGGAGGACTTGGGGCCGGGCTGGATGACTATTGGCTCAGGATGTGGAATCATCCCCTCGCAGCAGGAGGATTTCTTTGGGTTTTTGCAGACGAAGCAGTCGAAAGGACCGATCGTAACGGTGCGCTCGACACCGACGGCAACCACGCCCCGGATGGTATTTTAGGACCTTATCATGAGAAGGAAGGGAGTTTTTTCACCATAAAAGAGATCTGGTCGCCGCTGTACTTTGAAAAGCGCTACATCACTCCCGCATTTAATGGTATATTCAGAATTGAAAACCGTTATTTCTTCACTAATCTGAATCAGTCCAAATTGACTGCTGAATGGATAAAGGTATCCAATCCGGATGATCCGAAAAGGGAAAGTATGATGGAAAAAGAACAGCTAAAAACCGATCTCGCCCCAGGACAGAAAGGGGAACTCATTCTGAAATTGCCCAAAGACTGGCAATCGATGGACGTTTTGCGGATCGAAATGGTTGATCACTATGGAAGGCACCTCAACACCTGGAGCTGGCCTGTCAAATCTCCCGGGATCAAAGCTGCGGAATTCAAAAAAGGGACCTCAGAACAACGGGCTGAAATCCGGGAATCGGGTGATAATTTAATTGTTAAGTCCGGCCAACTGCACTACACATTTAATAAACTGGACGGGACAATCTCACAGATCAGGCAGGGAGACAAACTGATCCCCCTTTCAAATGGTCCGTTGTTGGTAAGCGGAATAAAAAAAATCAAACAGGTGTCAAACCGATTTGATGGAAATAATCTGGTGATCGAAACCCTTTATGAAAACGGGGATCAGGTAAAATGGACGATCAAAGGGGATGGATTAGCTGATCTGGAGATAAGCTACGAACCGGGAAACAACAGTCAGTTTGCGGGAATCACTTTTAATTATCCCGAAGAAAATGTCGCCGGAATGAAATGGCTGGGCAATGGTCCTTACAGGGTATATAAAAACAGGATGAAGGGGGTCGGATTTGGCCTGTGGGAGAAGCCTTACAACAATACCGTCACGGGTGAATCGGGCTATACCTATCCTGAGTTTAAGGGGTATCATTCAGAAGTATACTGGGTTAAAATTATAGGAAAGGATGTTCCTGACTTTAAAGTCTTTATCCAGAGCAAAGATATTTTTCTAAGGATATTGACACCGAAGGAGCCCAAAGAAGCGGGCAAAACAAAAATGGAATATCCCAAAGGTGACCTCTCATTTTTACATAGCATTAATGCCATTGGCACCAAGTTTACGGATCCGGCAGCCTCCGGACCACAGTCGCTTCCGGCCACGTTCAGCTCCGGAAAAATTCACGGCGGAAAACTGAATATGAAACTGACTTTTGACTTCAGATAAACTTTGCGAAAGTCATCATCATTTCCCGAAAGTCTCAAGCACCAGTGTTTGAAGGTATCGGGAAATCCCCGACAGGAAAATCCTTAATTTAGTAACC
>JAHEYS010000208.1 GCA_023251475.1 Prolixibacteraceae bacterium | reverse complement strand
TGCCATTTTACTCAACTCCTGTACCAATTTACTCAACCCTTGTGTCTTGTTCCTCACCCGCTGCTACTTGCACATCGCCTGACCGGTCAGAACTTTTCAAACACACCCAGACCAAACAATGCAAAATCATACCTCACCGGATCACTCCTATCCATCAGCCTCAGATTAAAATCAAGCTCCTCCAACGCCTTTGAATCATTTTGCTTTCTGGTCAGCAGTCCCAATTTCCGGGCCACATTTCCCGAGTGAACATCCAGGGGGCAGGAGAGCTGGTGTGGGGAAACCGATTTCCAGATTCCGAAATCGACACCGCAATTATCTTTTCTGACCATCCATCTCAGGAACATGTTGATTCTTTTTGCCGCTGAACCATTTTCCGGGTCTGAAATGTGTTTGGTGGTTCGGGCGGGATGGGGCAGTGTGAAGAATTCCTGTTTAAAGTGGTGGATGGCGGGCTGGGTGGATAATTCCGTCACGGAACTGGCAAAAACAGCTTCAAGACCCCCTTTGTTGAGATAGATATGCCTGAGCCCCTTAATAAAATAGGCGATATCGACCTGATTGAATGTGCGGTGCACAAATCCGTCAAACCGATCGAGGTGATGCTCTTTATGGCTGATCACAAAATCATAGGGTGAATTTCCCATTAAATTCATCAGTTTTAAACTGTTGCGGATGATCATAGTTCTGTTTCCCCAGGCGATGGTGGCGGCCAGAAACCCCGAGATCTCGATATCCTCCTTACGTTCATACTGGTGGGGGATACTTACCGGATCAGATTCGATGAACCGGGGATTGTTGTATTTTACAACCATCTCATCGAGGAATTCCTTTATTTCGGCGCTGATAATCTTCAAATTGATTTATATTTACAAGGGCAAATGTAATGAAAGTAAATTTAATGGGTCGGAACAACTGGTTTGAATTTAAGCATTTCAGGATTGAGCAGCAGAAGGCTGCGATGAAGGTGGGGACCGACGGAGTGCTTCTGGGCGCCTGGACGCGGGTAAACGGGGCCCGGCGGGTTCTTGATGTGGGGACAGGGACGGGTTTGATTGCCCTGATGATCGCCCAGCGTTCGGATGCAGTGATTGATGCAGTGGAGATCGATGCCGTTGCCTGTGCGGAAGCAAAATATAATTTCGAACAATCCGGGTGGAGCGAAAGGCTCTCCGTTTTTCACTCGGATTTTCAACGCTTTGCTGAAATGCCCGAAAATTCATATGACCTGGTTATCAGTAATCCCCCTTTCTTTGTCAACTCCCTCAGGTCACGTAATAAAGCGCTTTCAGTGGCGCGCCACAACGATTTTCTCTCTTTTAATCAGTTGATCTCCGGCGCATGGAAATGCCTTTGCAGTAGCGGTAGACTTTGCGTGATTATCCCGTTTTCAAGCTGCATTGAATTCAGGGAGAGCGCCCGTCTTGCCGGTTTCTACCTGGTTCAGCAAACAAATGTCCTTCCTCAATCGGGAAAGGCTCCTAAAAGGGTCATGCTGGAGTTTAACGTTGAACCCTGTTATCCCTCTGAAAACGAATTGTCTGTATTGGATGAGAATGGTGACTATACCGAAGAATATAAAATGCTTACCCGGCAGTTTTACCCTGCCTTTTGAAACATCCGGGCATATTTTTTGTTGAGAATTAAGTAATAACCAAAGATGAAATTCGATGTCTTTTTTTCAGGATATTAATTTCTGGGCAGTTCTGATTGCTGCCTTCACCAAAGTGACCATTGGAAGCTTCTGGTATTCCCCGCTTATATTGGGTAAAGCCTGGATGAAAGAGAGTAATTTGTGCGAAGCCGATTTTATGAAAGGTCACCCGATCTGGTTGATGGCCCTCCTTTCACTTTCGTTTGCGTTTATTGCCGCTTTGGCCATGGCATTTTTTATAGGCCCGGATTCAACCTTTATTTCCGGCGCAGGGATAGGCGCACTGGTTTCAATTGTCTGGATTTCATCTTCCAAGGCAAACACCATGCTCTACGAAAACTATTCGGTCAGGCATTACCTGATTCATGCGGGTTACGATATCTTTACCTACAGCGTAATGGGGGCAATTCTGGGTGGCTGGCACTGAGGGAATGGGATAATGTGCTAATGTGCTAATGGGCTAATGGGCTAATTTGAAAATTTGAAAATTTGGAAATGGGCTAATTTGAAAATTCTTCATGAGTAAATTATTTGTTTTTTCATTTTTCACTTTTCACTTTTCATTTTTCATTCTTCATTCTTCATTCCCTCCCTCGTAATATTAATTCAAGCCGCAGTATTTGATCTCCATCACAGATAATTGCTACTTTTGAACCGGAAACTCAAAATATACTCCAATGAAGATTCTGGCGACGCTGACTTTTTTTATCCTGTTGTTTTTTTCCAAGGTATATGCCCTGGAACTCTCACCGGATGCTCGGATTTCATTGCTTACCTGTGCCCCCGGAGATGAGATTTATTCCTATTTTGGCCATAGCGCCATCCGGATTAACGATCCGAAGTCAGGTATAGATTATGTATTTAATTACGGTGTATTCAGTTTTGATTCCCCTAATTTTGCCTGGCGTTTTATGAAGGGGGAGACCGATTATATGCTGATGGGGCAGCGGATGCCTTCATTTATCGATTCCTACAGGGAGGAGCAGCGGAGTGTTTACGAACAGGTATTGAATATTTCACAGGCTGAACGACAGACACTTTTTAATGCGCTGATCGAAAATGCTAAAAAAGAGAACCGTGTTTACCGATACCGCCATTTTTCTGACAATTGTTCCACACGTGTACGCGACCAGTTCGAAAAAGCGGTCGCGCACCATCTGCAATATGATACTTTAATGGATAAGAAACTCACATATCGTCAATTAATCGATCAGTGTGTTCCCGGAAACAGTTGGAATGGATTGGGGATTAAACTGGCGCTTGGTATACCGGCCGATAAAATCACCACCTTTTCACAGAAAATGTTCCTGCCCGATTACCTGCTTAAAAGCATGAGCAGCGCCAGGGTGGTGAACGGCGGGGCAGAGGTCCCCTTTGTATTACCTCAAACTACACTTTTTGAGGCCAAACCACTCAAGCCGGCCTTTAGCCTGACCTCTCCTGCATTTGTGGTAAACCTGGTTTTATTGATTGCCGGTGCACTTACTTTTATGGAATACCGTAGCAATAAAAGAATAATCGGACTCGATTTCCTGATTTTCCTCTCCGCAGGTCTTGCCGGACTCCTGCTGAGTTTTCTCTGTTTTATTTCAGTATTGGAGGCAACGGGGTGGAATCTTAATTTAGTCTGGCTTTGGCCCACCCATCTGATTTTTGCATTTTTATGGCTGATACCGGCATTAAGGCCAAAACTGACATGGTACCTTAAACTGACCGCAGTAATTGTGCTGTTTTTTCTCCTGGTCATGGCTTTTCTGCCGCAAACATTTCATTGGCTGGTTGTCCCGTTATCCCTTCTTATTCTGCTGCGTTGTGCCGGCAGTTTAAACATTCCCCTGCTGACGGGATGGAAAGGGAACCAGAAATAGGATCATCGGGGAATTATTTTCAAATTTGTTGAAAACTTAAGGTTTATCCGGGTGTCTGAAAACTATTTTGCTCATCCGATTGTCTTATCTTTGCTTAAACATGTGAAAATTTACATCAACTACTTTGACACAACAACCGAATAAATATGCGGAGACGCCGCTCATGAAGCAGTATTATGCCGTCAAGAATAAATATCCTGACGCGGTACTGCTCTTTCGGGTGGGCGATTTTTATGAAACGTTCGGCGAAGATGCCATTAAAGCCTCCGGAATTCTGGGCATCACCCTCACACGCCGGGCCAATGGTTCAGCCAGCTTTGTCGAACTGGCCGGCTTTCCCTACCATTCCCTCGATACCTATCTCCCCAAACTGGTCAGGGCAGGTCAGCGTGTGGCGATTTGTGAACAGCTCGAAGATCCGAAACTGACCAAGAATATTGTGAAACGGGGAATTACAGAACTGGTCACCCCCGGGGTTTCAATCGATGATAATGTACTTGAACATCGTGAGAACAACTTCCTTGCATCGGTTCATATTGAGAAAACCCTGGCAGGCGTTGCCTTCCTGGATATCTCGACGGGGGAATTCCTGACAGCCGAAGGGTCATTTGAATACATCGATAAGTTACTGAACAGCTTTCAGCCCAAAGAGGTACTGTTTCAGAAAGGGAAAGAGAAACTCTTTATTGAACTATTTGGAAGTAAGTTCTATACCTATAAACTTGATGACTGGGTTTATACCGAAGATGCTGCAACCGACCGTCTTTTACGTCATTTCGAAACAGTCTCTCTCAAGGGATTCGGAGTGCAGGCGCTTCAAATGGGGATCATTGCATCGGGCGCCATTCTTCACTATCTTGACTTTACCCAGCATTCCCGGCTTCAGCATATTTCAGGGCTTTCAAGGATAGAAGAGGAGAGGTATGTGTGGCTTGACCGATTTACAGTCCGTAATCTGGAACTCTTCCATTCGCTGAATGAAGGGGCAAAAACACTGGTCCAGGTGATCGATCATACTATTTCACCCATGGGCGCCCGTCTCTTAAAACGGTGGGTGGCCCTCCCCCTAAAGGATATACAACGAATTAACCACCGGCTGGATGCCGTGCAGCTGTTTACAAAAAATTCTGAACTAAAGGGTAATATTGAGGAGCAGCTTCGTCATATCGGCGATCTGGAACGGATTATCTCCAAGGCTGCTGTTGGACGAGTAAATCCCCGGGAGGTGGTTCAGCTTAAACTGGCGCTTAATGCGATCGCCCCGATCAAGGAGCTTTGTGTCTCATCGGGTAATAATGTGCTGATCCGGCTGGCTGAACAGCTTAACCTTTGTCTGACCATTAAGGAGCGGATCGAAAGGGAGATCTTTCCCGATCCCCCGCTGATGATTGTCAGGGGGCATGTAATCGCAAGGGGTGTTTCGGAAGAGCTTGACGAATTGCGCGATCTTGCCTTTTCGGGTAAGGATTACCTTCAGAAAATGCAGGAACGCGAGATCATCAATACCGGAATTACCTCGCTGAAGATTGCCTTTAATAATGTGTTCGGGTATTATATCGAAGTGCGAAATGTTCATAAAGATAAAGTTCCTGAGACCTGGATCCGGAAACAAACCCTGGTCAGCGCTGAGCGTTATATTACCGAGGAGCTGAAGAATTACGAATCAAAGATATTGGGGGCAGAGGAGAAGATACTTACCCTCGAAACCCGCTTATTCGGTGAGCTGGTATCGGCCCTGACCGACTATATTCAGGCAATTCAGCTCAATGCATCGGTGCTGGCCCAGATCGATTGTTTACTCTCTTTTGCTACCATTGCGACGGAGAATAATTACAACCGGCCTGAAATAAATGAATCACAGGTAATTGATATTAAAGATGGGCGGCATCCGGTGATTGAAAGGGCGCTTCCCATCGGCGAAAAATACATCACCAACGATGTTTACCTCGATAACGAGGAGCAGCAGGTCATCATTATTACCGGTCCCAATATGGCCGGGAAATCGGCCTTGTTGCGCCAGACGGCGCTGATCGTACTGATGGCCCAGATGGGTTCCTTCGTTCCGGCTGAAGCTGCTAAAATAGGGTTTGTGGATAAGATCTTTACCCGTGTGGGGGCTTCGGATAATATTTCTCTTGGGGAATCGACCTTTATGGTGGAGATGAACGAGGCGGCTAGTATTTTGAATAATATGTCAGACCGGAGTCTGATCCTGCTCGATGAGTTAGGTCGCGGAACAAGTACCTATGATGGCATCTCCATCGCCTGGTCGATCGTTGAATATATCCATGAGCACCCCAAATGTAAAGCAAAAACCCTTTTTGCAACCCATTATCATGAGTTGAATGAGATGGAAAAATCGTTTGGCAGGGTACGGAATTTTAATGTCACGGTAAAAGAGGTGGGCAACAAGGTGATCTTTTTGCGTAAACTGGTCCGGGGTGGAAGTAACCATAGTTTTGGTATTCATGTGGCTCAGATGGCAGGTATGCCCAGGAGCGTGGTGAACAGGGCCGGTGAAATACTCAAACAGCTGGAACTGGCCAACCGGAAGGAGTTGCCGGCCAAGAGGGTCAAAGATCTGGCAGCCATGCGTGAGGGTTATCAGCTGAGCTTTTTCCAGCTCGACGACCCCGTTCTGAAACAGATCAGGGACGAAATAAAGAACCTCGACGTAAATAACCTCACCCCAATGGAGGCGCTGAATAAACTGAATGAGATTCAAAAGATTATCGGGAAATAGATAGAAGATAAGTGAAGGCCTGAACTGTTCAGGAAAGAACAAGTCAGGCCTTCACTGCGATATGGATTAAATTACCCTGGCGATTTCTCCATGAATATGATAATCGAGGCCGCCTTTCTGGACCGCATCGGATACCTTAACAGGAACATACCGGTTGATGGCATGAAGCATTCCCCAGGTGAAGGAGCTTGCCCAGACAATGGCAATAACAAGTGCTGCAAGCTCTTTCAACAAAAGTTCAGTACCTCCCCCATAAAATAGTCCGTTAATGGTTCCTGAATTGATTTCACTGGTGGCAAAAAGTCCTAAAAGAATAGTTCCGAATACACCCCCAACACCATGCACCCCCCAGACATCGAGGGCATCGTCCCATTTCATCCGGTTTTTAAATTCAACAGCCATATAACATACCATTCCCGACATCGTCCCAATCATGGCAGCGGAACTTACCGTGACATACCCCGCAGCCGGTGTGATGGTCGCCAACCCTGCAACGGCGCCGGTCATCAGGCCGATAAGGGTAGGTTTCTTTTTGCCCCTGTTCCATTCAATAATGAGCCATGTTATCGCGGCAAATGAAGCCGACACATCCGTATTGATAAAGGCAGCCACAGTTATTTCATTCACATCGAGTTCGCTGCCGGCATTAAAGCCGTACCAGCCAAACCACAGTAAGGTGGTTCCAATGGCTACCAACGGGATATTATTTGGCTCATGTTCGCTCCCTTTTCTTTTTCCGACATAAATGGTTGCAACAAGGGCGGCAAATCCTGCCGTAGCATGTACTACAATTCCGCCTGCAAAATCGAGAACCCCCCAATGCTGAAGTATTCCGCCACCCCAAACCATGTGAACAAACGGATAGTAAACCAGGATCTGCCAGAATATCAGGAAGACAACATACGATTTAAAGGTAACACGATTGATAAAGGCTCCGGTGATCAAAGCCGGCGTGATAATGGCAAACATCATCTGGTAGGCGAAGAATACATACTCGGGAAATGCTTTACCGGGCATCATCGTTTTAGGGGTAATCCCATGCAGAAAAGCCTTATCGAAATTTCCGATTATCCCAAAAAAATCGGTCCCGCCGGCTAATGTGCCGCTAAAACAAAGCGAATATCCGAAACTAAACCACAATACAGTCGTAAGTCCCAGTGATACAAAGCTCTGCATCATGATATTGAGTATATTCTTTTTATTGCCCAGTCCCCCGTAAAAAAACGATAACCCTGGTGTCATGAGCATCACCAGACTTGTCGCTAATATCATAAAAGTTGTAACCCCTTTGTCGATCATTTAATCTTATTATTAAATTTTTAATTTTCGCAAAAGTATAAAAAAATGATAATAGTCATGTTGTGCAATGGGTATTTAGACTGATTATATATATAAATTTGGGAATTGCTACATTCGTATAGGGGGTGATGCGGAAATAAATATAATAAATCTGATAATGTTGAAATATTGGATTCTGCATCCCATTGCGGGTTTTCAAATTGTGAGCCTGGGAATGGGGGTAACTTAATTTGTAACAGGTGTTACTCTTTTACGTGATAAATCTTTATATTTGTTGTAATTAAACTTTAAAACCAAATCAAAATGGGAATGTTAGCTGAGTTCAGACAATTTGCAATGCGTGGAAACGTGGTGGATCTGGCAGTGGGTGTTATTATTGGTGGCGCCTTTGGCAAGATAGTCTCCTCGTTTGTGGCCGATGTATTAATGCCTCCAATCGGGGCTTTGCTGGGGGGAACCGACTTTACCGGATTTAAGATTATTTTAAAGGATGCCGTAATTGAGGCCGGAAAGGTAGTGAAACCTTCTGTGACAATTAACTATGGTAATTTTATCCAGGTGACCATCGATTTTATGATTATTGCTTTCTCAATTTTCATGATGATCAAAATGATGAATGCGATGAATAAGAAAGCGGTAACTCCACCGCCTCCGCCTGCACCTGCCGAACCATCAAATGAGGAAAAATTACTTACTGAGATAAGGGATTTATTAAAAAGACAATAGATCTCAACCAAACAGATAAATTAAAGGCTGACTTGAAATTAAAGTCAGCCTTTATTTTATGTCTGATGACAGGTTATTTTATGTCTGTCGACAGGTTATTTTACTTCTGATGAAAGGTTTCAGAAACAAATCCTAATACGGTGGGTAACGCATCGCGCCAGTAGGTCCAGCTGTGACCGCCATCGCGCGTACGGAACTCATGGAGAATATCCTTCTTGCGCATGGCGATGTGAATCAGCGAGTTGCCTTCATAAAGAAAATCATCATCACCGCAGTCGATGTACCAGCGTACCGCTTTCTTCTGATCATCAGCCATCGTGTTGACCAGTTCAAGGGCATTGTGTTTATCGTAATAGGCTTTGATCTTCGTTTCATCCGTAATTTCAGGATTGCTTTTTTTAATCCGGGTCTTCGCCTCTTCCATGTTTAAAGGGCCAATATAAGCGCTTAACGGACAGGCAGATGAAAAAAGTTCCGGATGATGGAGGGCATACATAAACGAACCTCCGCCACCCATTGACAGTCCCGCAACCGCGCGGTACCGCTTTTCGGCTTTTATCCGGTAAGTTTTTTCAATAGTGGGAAGAAATTCCTGGAAGAAAAAGTCTTCATAATTCCATTTCCCGTCGATGTTGTTAAAGTAACCCATCTGACCTGTTTTAGCATCAGGCATCACAATAATCATGGCCGTGGCAGTACCCTCTTCAATGGCTTTATCCGCAATACGCTGGACTTCTCCGAATTGCACCCATCCTGTCTGGTCGTCACCAGCGCCGTGCAACAAATAGAGTACGGGATAACTTCTTTGGGAGGTCTCGTAACCAGGGGGGAGGTAGAGGGCATATTTCCGCTCACTTTTAAGTATTTTACTCGTAACCGAAAGATTGTCGAATACCCTGCTTGTTTGGGCCCAGCCAAACGAAACAAGAAAGATAAGAAGCGACATAAAACAAAATACTCTTTTCATAGTTAACCAAATTAGTGTGATTTATTATTCTGAGAAATGTAATTAGCTCTCTGCAAGATTCAAATGGAGAATGGTTATGACTCAGTAAAGATATTATTTTATTTTGTTGGTAGGGGGCACCAGATTTTTACTTTTTGAACTCGATTCTGAATGTAACCACCTGCCAGTCTGGTAGTTTTGAAGGTTTGTCAATCTCAAGGGCGTCAGCTTCCTGTTTCCAGGTTAGTTTTTCTTTGCTTCCGAGTAGCTTTACCGAGGCAACGGCCTTACCGATCAGTTTTGATGTTTTGCCAAGAGAGGTAATTCGGATATCGGTTGTGGGCAACCCCATACAAAAAGCATAAAGTGTTTCTCCTTTTTGGGTGAACCGAATATCTGTTGGCTCGTAAGGCCTGACATCCTTCACCCCTCCAAAATGCCCTTTTTCCTGTTTCTTCACGGTAGAAGGTCCCTCTCCGTATATTTTCCAGGGACGGGTGCCATAGATCCCTTCACCATTTGCAGGGGTCCATTTGGCGATGTCAGCCAGGATTGCCTGGACATCGGGTTCGAGATCCCCTTCAGGTGTTTGAACAACATTGAGTAAAAGGTTTCCGTTTTTACTCACGATATCCACCAGCATTTGTATCACCTGTGTTCCGGTCATGTATTTCTGGCCCGTACGGTAAAACCAGTCACCAATGGAAGTATCCGTTTGCCAAGGATAGGGACTGATCGAATCCATTGCGCCTCGTTCAAGATCCTGGACCCACCTTCCTTCTGATGCATTTTTTTTACAATTATAGACCGCTTCAAGTTTACCGCCGTTTTTAACCATATCCTGGTTGTAGAAATGGGCGAGCATGGTCCGGCCAACTTCTCCGAACGGAAGTTCACTGTCGGAATAAAGGAGGTCAGGTTGATACGTGTCAATCAGCTCCGTAATGCTGGCTAACCAGTTCTTCTGGTTTTCCGCATTGTTGGTCAGCCAGGCCTTATCATCAGGGGCAGTTTTGGGGTGATAGAGATCCTCGAACTCAGGGTTGGTTCCATCATAGGGTATTCCTGCCATTGGTCCGGCTTTGTCAGCGCCGCGACTTGTCTGGAACCAGGTGTAGCTTGCCCCCAGGTGTTCAGATACGCCAAAGCGCAAACCCTCTTTTTTGGCTGCCTTTTGCCATAATCCAACCACATCTTTCTTTGGCCCCATGTTCGCAGCATTCCATTTGTGAATTTTTGAATTCCAGAGAAAGAAATTATCGTGATGAGTTCCCATGCTTACAAAATATTTGGCGCCTACCTTTTTATAAAGCGACATGAGTTTTTCAGGATCCCACCGCTCTGCTTTCCATAAGGGGATAATATCCTTATAGCCAAATTTTGATGGGTGACCGTAGTGAGCCACATGATATTTATTATCCGCACTCCCCTCCTCATAAAGTTTTTTGGCATACCAGTCACCCTGGCGGGGGACAGCCTGCGGACCCCAATGCGCCCAGATACCGAACTTGGCATCACGGAACCATTCAGGGTACTGATATTGTTTGAATGACTCGTTTGTGGGTTGGAAGGTCTGTGCAAACAATTGATTGTTTTGCAAAATGCTTAATGCTAAGACCACTAACGTCAGAGTGAATAGTTTGCAGATGTTTTTCATGTTAAATTGAAGTTTTTTAGTTCTAAATAATTGTTTCCTGTTTTTTTGCCAGCGTAATTTGCTCCAATGGGCGGTCGAATTCAAGTTTTGCAACCATTACGGTATTGGCCATTTCATTTGCGGGAAGATTTCTCAGACGCAGGTACGGTTGTTGTGAGGCATGATCGCTGGGACAAAGATTTACAATGCAGTCAATTGATTTGCCGTTATTTAGTAAGGTTGCTTTTGATGGCAGGACATTGATGGGTTTTAATTTAAGCCCGTTTCCAACCGGAAGTTTATTCAAATGGAGATAGAGCGTTTTTTCGTCCCGCGTAACCAGTACGCCAGGTAAGTTGAGCAGATCTGATTCGGGTTGTACTTTCCTGAAAGAATCGCTGACCGATTTTTTCCAGGTCCCAATCCTTTTCAGGATAGAGGACATCCCGGGTGTAATTTCTCCTTCACCTGTGGGTCCCACGTTCAGCAAATAATTGGCATCACGGGCAAGGTAGCGGTCAAGGCTGCTGATCAGGTGACGATCGGTATAAAAATCTTCATCCTTTTTGTAACCCCAGCTCTCCATTCCAACTGACTGACAAGCCTCTGTCAATTTGTCAAATCCTTTTGCATCGGCAGCAGCACTGTCGAAATCACGCTCAGGAGTTCCAAAATCACCTTCGTCGAAACCTCGGTTGTTAATCACCGCTTTAGGCTGCAGTTTTCGGATCATCGCATTGACCGATGGGTCTTTGTACACCGGCACATTCATATCCCACCAGAATCCGTGAATCTCACAGTAATTGGTGCATAGTTCCCTGACCTGATCTTTCAGAAAAGCCATGTATTTGTCCCAATCGGGTGAATCGTGGGGTTGAACCGGCAGTTCGTGATGTCGTCCCTGATTGGGGTAGTTGGGCTGGTTCCAGTCTGCTATCGAATAATAGAGACAGAGGGGGATCTTCCGCTTATGACAAGCATCCGACAACATTCCAATGATATCTTTTTTGTAAGGGGTA
>JAHEYS010000006.1 GCA_023251475.1 Prolixibacteraceae bacterium | reverse complement strand
CTTATTTCTTAACAAACTAAACGTGGAAATTGCTGGTATTCAACAACCGATCATCACCTCAATGCAAAAAGCAAATACCCCCTGACTTTCTCCATACCATGAAAGGAGGACTCTTTCGAAACCTAACCTGCATTACCCTGATTCAAAACAAATGAGTGACCATTTTCAAAACAAAATCGGGTTACCATATATTCGGGATAAGCCGTTGTTTTGTCTTTTGCGCATATTCATGATAACCGGATAGTTCTTCTTTTAGCATTTCATCTTCAAAATAGGTTCTCATAAATAATAGGATGATGTCTATTATTATGGGAATCATACTCCAGAGTGAACCAGTTATAAATGGTAATGCCAACAAAGAAATGGTCATTCCTGAATATCCAGGATGTCGCACAATTCTGTATACACCTGTGTCACAAACGGTATGTCCCCTGTCAGTTTGTATCCTTACGACACTTGAAAAGAATTTATTTTCATTTCTGGCCTTAAGGAAAATTACCTGACCGATGAATGTCAGGGCGACTCCCAAAACATAAAAACTCCAGTGAAAGTCGGGGGACCATTGATAACGCCCAGAGTCAAGTCCCGATATTACAATACACGCCAAATACGCCAATCCCGAAAATGCCAATATCAGTTTGTCCCACAATTTAGTCCCTGGTCCAATTTTGGAACGTTCACTCATAAGTGCTGCGTCATTTCTGATTGCCCGGAAATTCATGAAGGCTGCAACAAGATTTGTGGTTAGAAAAATCCATCCCTGGAAATAGTTGATTTTCCCCGCACAAAGGAATAAGATTGCAGAAAAAATCAGTGTTGTAAAAACTGCTTTAATCAAAAATTTCACTATAACATTTGCTTTGCATTATCCACTGTAATTTCCAATACCCGGGTCAGGAATGAAAATTTACTTTTCATCATATCGAATTCAACACCCGATTCTTTATACTTAGCAGTACCTTCAATAAGAAATCCGGTTCCCGGATAATCTTTGTAACCCAAAACATCTTTACTCCCCAGCGTTATTTTAACCTTACTGTTTACATTAACATTCGTTTGAGTTTTCCGAAAACCGTAGGCGGGAATTAAAATTCGCTCATCTTCAGTAACTACCAGGTAGGAATTCCAGGTGTTAACCAAATGAGGTTCAACACCCCACGACATGATAGATACAACACCTTCATGTTTTAATACTTCATAAAACTTATCGCTTAATTTTCTCATTGTACTTTTCAATTAATTTTGATCTAAAAACAACCTTACTTTGCCTGCCAGTAACATCTCCTGGGAGAGATAATTAGCTCCTCCGATTTCAATTCATTCATTGCTTTGTCAACTACTTTGCGGTCGAGATTTGTTAAGTCGACAATCTTTCCGGCATTTAAGGGTATGCCTTCTCGTTTCATGATCTCCAAAACCACCATTTTTGCATCCATAATCCTATCCTTTTAATTTCGATTAATACCACAAAAGTACCTGTGAAACCGTTACTAAAAATTAAACTGGCTTAAGAAATTCATTCTACAACTTTTTTTTTCGCAGTTCGCTCAGATATTCAGGAGTAAGACCGAGATAAGAGGCAATCATATATTGAGGTACCCGCATCATAAATTCCGGGAAAGAGGTTTTGAAGTGGATATAAAATTCCTCCTTTGACATTTCGTACAATAATTTTGACCTGAATTGTGCTCCTGCCACGGCTTTTTGCATCATTATCCGAAAATATTTTTCCAGCTGTGGCAGTTCAATGAGCAAAGCCTCAAAATTTTGGTTTTCAATTGCCACTATTTCCGATTCTTCAATCGCCTGGATATAATAATCGGAAGGTGTGAAATTCATGAAACTCTGATAGTCTGATATCCACCAGCCATCCAAAGCGAATTGGGTAATCTGCTCTGCACCTTTTTTGTTGATAAGATACATTCTCAGGCATCCTTTTTCAACAAAATACAAATATTTGCAAACCTTATCCGACTGAAGAATTAATTGCTTCTTTTTTAATCGTTGTGTTTCCACATATTTGGTAAAAACGACAACTTCACTTTCATTTAAATCGACAACCTTTCTTACTTGTTGGATTAGTTTATTAAGCATTAACCCTTTTTTATAAGGTGAGGATGGATAAATTTAAATTGCTGTATAGTTGGTTCGCTGACCATGGCGAAATCGCAAATTTCCGGTCATCATGCTCATTATCAGTCTAATTAATTTTAAAAATTGAATTAAATCCTCTACTTTGCCCCAATGCAAAAGAGATGACCAGTACTTCGCAGGTAGATCTTTCCGTTGCTGATTGCCGGAGAGGCAAACATCGTCTCCCCGATGTTGTTCTTTGCAACCGTATCAAAAGTGGTTCCAGGTTTAAAAACCGTAATAATACCCTGGTCTGAAGGGGTATAAACCAAACCACCAGCAAGAACTGCTGAACCGTATTGCTTCCCCAGGTTCTCCTTCCAGAGTACATTACCCGTTGAGGCCTCCATACAATTCACCAATCCATTAACCATTGTCGTGACTAAATAATTACCCGAAGTAACAGGTGACGGAACATAGAAAGCGCCATCAGCCGATTGCCAGGCAACATGGGTACTGGTTACATCGCCATTACCATCGGGTTTAAGGGCATAGATAATCCGTTTGGGCCACCCGCTGCTTATGATAACCAATCCGGCTTTTTCGCTGTAAACCGGGGTAGAGGCAAAGTCCTCCGAGGGGCCGGTGGCAAACCAGTAACGCGACCCGTCTTCAGGATTTAATGAGGCCACCTCCATATTTGCACAGACGATCATCTGGGTTCGCCCTGCAAGTTCCCGGATAAGAGGGGTACCAAAACTATGCGATTTTCGGTCGAATTTGGTTTTCCAAAGGGTATGGCCGTCTGCCTGACTTAAGGCGGCAATAAAAGCATCCCCCTTACTGTCGCCATTGATAATCACTTTATCTTTATAGAGGATCGGAGAGACGCTGTAACCATGCGGGCTCGCATAGGTTCCGGGGCGCTTCTTCCATAACTGCCTCCCGGAAAAGTCATAGGCAGCCACAACAATCGAATCGCCGTCAAGAAACGATAAATAGATCGATCTTCCATCAGTAACCGGGGTGCCCGAGGCAAAGCTGTTATCAGGATGTTTCCGCTCCAGGGGGTTTTTAAGTACGGTAACCTGCCATAACTTACTGCCGGTTTTTGTATCAAAACATAACAGTTGTTTCTCCTGGGTTTCAGTCAGCGCTGTAACGGTAAAAAGCTTCTCTTCCCAGACAATCGGTGAGGCATAACCCATACCCGGAACCGGAACCTTCCATAGTACATTGGTGGTGGAATCCCACTTAACCGGAAGATTGGTTTCAGAACTCGTCCCATCCCCGTTTGGACCGCGCCATCCAGGCCAGTTCTCAGCCATTATAACAGATTGAAATAGGAATAGGAGAACGAGAACTGCTATTAAGCATCTGAGCTTTACCATTTGATTGACAATTTCGAAATATCATTTGATTGTTTCAACTCTATTGAGTCAATTTTATCTGACAAATATATAAAATATTCTATGACGTCAATATTATAAGCATTTATCACAACCTCAAAAATCCATTAAAATCAGAAATAGTAACCGATTGATATTAGAAAATAAATCACTAACTTAGCTATTGAATAATAACCATTTCCGGCAGTTTTCGGTGGCTTAAATTTGTTAAGTATTACAATTCCAAATTAAGTTTAATCCCAGACTGTCAGGCAAAGTCAAACTAGTTCATTTTCATTTGCAGATTTTTCAGTAAACCATCAGGAGATGCTTTTACCTTTATCAATTGTAGGTATTTTTCTATCTGTTATACTGCTTTCTTTCAGCGCCAGGAAATATAAATAAGCCATTTATCTGAGCGGTTTCTTCTTTACCTTG
>JAHEYS010000492.1 GCA_023251475.1 Prolixibacteraceae bacterium | reverse complement strand
GTGAAAAGAAAATTACCCTGCCATTAATCCATGCGCTGAACCAGGTAGGGAAAAACGAAAAATCACATATTCTTAAAATTGTACGGAAACGATCAAAATCGACTGCTGATATCAGTGAGGTCCGCGATTTTGTCGCCGTTAACGGTGGGTTTAAGTATGCAGAAGAGGTGATGGATCGTTTTAACAGGAATGCGATTGCACAATTGTCATCTTACCCCGATTCTGAAGTTAAAGCGGCACTGATCGAATACGTCAATTACATCACCTCAAGGGTGAGTTAATAGATATGAGATATAAGTTATAAGTGAAAAAAGGCGGCCAATTAATGATTGACTGCCTTTTTCTTTAATCGTGCAACCTTCCAGGGGCATAATGGATTTTAATCTGAGCCTGTTCGCACGCCGGCATTATTGCAATATGAACCTAAATGGCAGTGTAAAAGAGACATTTACATCCTTCCCTTTATTGGTGCCGGGTTTCCAGCTGGGCATCGTATTGATCACCCGTACAGCTTCTGCATCAAGCGAAGGGCATATACCACGAACAATTTTTGGTCGGATAATTTTGCCGGATGAGCTTACAATAAAATTAACAATCACTGTTCCCTGTATTTTGGACCTTGTTGCTTCAACAGGATAGATAAGATTGTTTTTGATATGATTCCTTAATGCAACTTCATTTCCCGGGAATTCAGGCATCACTTCTGACTTGATAAATGTCGATTCCGAAATATCCGGATCATTTTCTTTCAACGTTTTTCCGGCCTTTAGGGAGGTCACAATAATTACCCCGGATTTCCCCGTTTCTTTGAATCTGGAAATAGCTGCTTCGGGTTTCAGAATCATTACAGATTCAATATCATCCCTAAGATTCAATAATTTATATTGATCATATGTAATCTGTTCACCGTCCAAAATCACCAACGGTTTTAAATTGCCTGTAGTTTTTTCCTTCGAAGGAGCCAGGCCAGTTGCGGGAATAGAATCACCTTTGGGTTTCATGACCAGCTCCAACACATTGTTCCCGAAAACTTTGCCAGCCAGTGTTTGTATTTTCTTGCCATCCAGATGATTGAAGATGTCAGTAGTATATTTAGGCACAGGTGTGTAAGTACCATTGTTCACAAAGTCTTTGACCCTGTCCATAAGAAAACTGTTACTTTTTAACTTTTCGGATACCTCTTTCAGGAAATTCTCTTTCGTTTTGTTGACCTCAGCCTCAGTCACTCCGTTTTCTTTGAGTTTTTTAATTTCTTCGTAAAGCAATCCTTTCAGAAAATCGGCCTTTTTCGGGTCACAGGTAAAATTCATAGTGAATTTGTAATTGTTCACAGGTCGGCTATAGAGGCTGTTGCTGACGCTCACCCCATAAGTGCCTCCCTCTTTTTCGCGGATGGTCTCTGTGAAACGCATCCGGAGGATATACTGAATGGCATTGAGGTATTCAACGTTTTGCGGGGTGCATTTCATATCTCCAAAATAATGGACAAAAACTGTTGCTTTAGGATCTTTCATTTCGACCGACAATTCTTTGACCGTATGCCCTTTTTTAGGTCCCAGCTGATGGTTATTCCAGAACTCTTTTCGTTTGGTGCCGGGGATTGAACCAATATATTTTTCAATCAATGGTTTCATTTTCTGTACATCCACATTTCCAAGGAATATAAACTTGAAATCACTTGCATCCTGAAACCGGTCGTTGGCAATAGCATAACATTTATCAAGATTCACCCAGTTAAAATATTCCAGTGTAGCTAAACTTACCCGCGGACTATAATTGCTCATCACCATTGTGAGGGTATCCGAGAAGACAGAATTTGGATCCGATTTGCGGTTGCCAAGCATTGCCTTCACCCGGTCCAGGGCAGAATTCATTGCGGCATCATCGCGACGGGGCGCTGTGAAGTTAAGATAAATCAGCTGGAGTAAAGTTTCGAAATCGGCGACAGAAGATGATCCGTTTATCATTTCTTCCAGTTCGGTGAGTGAGGATGAAACGCCTGCCATTTTACCGGCAAGAACTTTTTTAAGATCCTGTGCTGAAAAATCGCCAAATCCGCTTATATTTTTTGCCATCGATGCAAAGGGTGACGATGGAAGATCTTCGGTAGGTATCAGTGATTGTCCACCATTGCTAAATGCGGTCATCATTACCTCGTCGGCCTTGTTATCTGTTGATTTAAAGTAAACTGTAGCCCCGTTGGCGAGTACAAGTTTGGTCCCGCCAAAGGCCTTCACCTTCTCCTCCCTTACGACGGCAGAACCTTTTAATTCATTTGAAATCAGAGTTTTGGAAACGATTTTATCCTGGTAAGGCGCTATTTCCATTTGCAGGATTTCAGCCATTGCATTTTTAATTTCCGGTTCAGTAGGGATTTTAATTCCCTCTTTTTCCGGTCCGTGAACAATGATCACCCGGTTTTCACCGATCATCCATTTTTTGGGTAATTCGTTGATCTGGCTAAGGGTAATAGTTGGAAGCAGATTTTTTGCAAATTCGACCAGGTAGTCGATTCCAGGCGATGGGGCCCCCGAAGAAAAATGGCTCATATAACTATTGACAAAGCCTGCTGACATGGCTTTATCGCGTTCAAGAAACGACTTTTCCAATGAGGCAAATATCCTTTTCTTAACCCTGTCAAGTTCTGTTTCGGTAAATCCAAATCTTTTTACCCGTTCATTTTCAACCATGACCGCCTTCAGCGACCGGAGGGGATCCTTACTGAGTGCATTGATGGAGACAGTATAAGAACTTTGGAACTCTGTGAAACCTCCAAAACCGGAACTGGCTCCGTTCATCGGGGGATCCGCTTTTTGAAGTATTTCACTGAACCGTTCCGAAAACATGGCATTATAAATAGAATTAAGGATGTTATTCTTCAGATATTCAACATCTTTTTTCGGCGGATCCGGAAATTTGATGTACTGGGTAATCGCGACACTTTGTGCCTCCTTGTCTGTCGCAAAGGCAAACATCAGGTCTTTGTTGTCGGGTACTAAAATTTTTGCAACGGGTACCGGATTTTCCCTTTTCGGATCGCTTCCAAAGAGTTTTTCGATCTTCTCCTTTATCGTATTTTCGTCAATATCGCCAACAACAATAACTGCCTCCAAATCGGGACGGTAGAAATCCTTATAGAATTTCCGGAGCAGATCAGGATCGGATTTGTCGATGACTTCCAATGTCCCGATAACATTGCGAAAGGCATACTTTGAATTGTTATAAAGCACTTTATTGGTAATATCGCCCATCCTGCGACCGGCACCACCGCGGGTGCGCCACTCCTCGTGAATCACCCCACGCTCTTTATTTATTTCATCGGTCGAAAAGCTCACATTGGTAGCCCATTCGTGCAGGATCATCAGCGATGAGTCAATCAGGGCCTCCCGAGTGGTGGGTACGTTATTCAGGTTATAACAGGTAAGGTTGGTACTTGTAAACGCATTCACCCCTCTGCCAAACGATACGCCATTTTTCTCCATATAATTTAGTAACATTTTACCGGGGAGATTTTTAGTACCGTTAAAAGCCATATGTTCGCAAAAATGGGCCAGTCCGTTTTGATTGTCCTCTTCATCAATGGCACCTGCATTGACCACGAGGTAAAACATAGCCCGCTCTTTGGGAAGCGTATTTTTCTGAATGTAATAGGTCAGGCCATTTTCGAGATGGCCATGAACTACCTTTGAATTTAGGGGAATTTCCTGGGCTGAAAGTGAGACGGAAAGAAAAAGGAGAGGAAAAAAGGCAAAAGATTTCATGATGAAAGATAAATTATATTGAATCACTAGTGTCCACTAAAAATTATCAATGTTCATTATAATAATTTGACATTATGCAATATAC
The DNA here is from genome assembly GCA_023251475.1 of Prolixibacteraceae bacterium. Lineage (GTDB taxonomy): Bacteria > Bacteroidota > Bacteroidia > Bacteroidales > Prolixibacteraceae > JAAFHB01. The sequence goes on along the minus strand of JAHEYS010000492.1, from coordinate 55 downwards.
ATTGAATTTTCCGTGTCCACGATTTGAATTTTTACTTTTGAGTTTAAAAGTAAAA
>JAHEYS010000491.1 GCA_023251475.1 Prolixibacteraceae bacterium | reverse complement strand
GCGGATGAGTTTCGCAGTATGAACGGACAGATAGAATATATTCTGGCTCAGGCATTGAAGAAGGCAGGAAGACTGCCTTCAAAAAAGGTCGCCGCAGATCAGCCAATAAAAAAAGCAGAGCCGCCGGCTTAAGTTCCAGATTGTATCAAAACAAAAAATGTCATGTTATTGTTTCAAATGTATATTTGAGACCGGTAAATCTTATAAAACGCACAAAGCGGCATTATGCTGAATGAAAAGTGATCTTAAAGTTACGGTTTATTATCGACATTTAAAAAATCATTTCCTTGAAAAAGGCTATACAATTAATTGACATTGAGAAGGAGAAGCTAATTCAGGATCTTCAGTTACACCAGCTGGAGCTGGAGATCCAGAACCAGGAACTCATTCTGGCTAAAGAGAGCGCTGAATTATCAACCCGGAAATTTACTGAATTATACGATTTTGCACCATGTGGATATTTCACACTTTCCAAAAATGGTGAAATTATCGAATTAAATCTCTGCGGATCGCAAATGCTTGGAAAGGAGGGTAAATATCTGATAAATTGTATGTTTGGCATCTTTGTTTCACTGCCTGACAGGCCGGTTTTCAATGCATTCCTTGACAAATTGTTTGAAGGCAAGGCCAAAGAGACCTGTACGGTAAAGATGCAGTCTGATAACCACTCGGTTTTGGATGTTCACCTTACCGGGATTTTGGATCAAAAACAGGAATTGTGCATGATCACAGCGGTAGATTTCACTGAACTCAAACAAAACCAGCTATTTGAACATGAGAGTCAAGCCAGGTTGGATAAAACGCAGAAGATTGCCCATCTTGGGAGCTGGGAATTGGATTTGCAAAGTAGAGTATTGATTTGGTCGGAGGAGGTGTACCGTATTTTTGGGATGTCGCCTCATGAATTTGGAAATACTTATAATGCTTTTATAGGATTGGTCCATCCTGAGGATCGGGATGGATTGGAATCTGCCTATTTTAATTCAATAGAGCAGGATAATAACGGATTTGAGCTGGAGCACCGGATTATTTGTCCCAATTCCGGTGAGATCCGTTTTGTTTTTGAAAAATGTGAACATATCAGGGATGCATCGGGCAAAATTGTCCGTTCAGTCGGGATGGTTCAGGACATTACGGAACGAAAACAGGCTCAAATTGCCCTCCTGGAAAATGAGGAGAAATTTCGCAGCTTTATTAGCTATTCAAGTGATCCGATCTTTAGTTTCAATACGGACGAAACATACAGGTTTGTAAATGAGGCTTTCGCCAGGCCTTTTGGTAAAAGTCCTTCGGAAATCATGGGTAAGACGCCACATGCGATCTTCCCGTATGACGAAGCCGAAAAGCGCCTGGCGATCGTCAGAAAGGTATTTCAAACAGGGGAGAAGGGGGAGCTTGAGGCAAAGGTGGTTACCCCATCAGGTGGAATAAGGTATTATCTTACTTCCGCTGACCCGGTTAAAAACGACCAGGGACAAGTCATAAATATCAACTGTGTTTCAAAGGAATTCACCCAGCTTAAACATACAGAACAAGCGCTAAAGGATAGTGAAGCTCAGCTTGCTGCGATCCTGGCTGCCATCCCGGATATGATCTTCATTCAGGATAAGGAGGGTTTTTTTCTCGATTATCATGGACCTGTAGATACCGAGTTGTTGGTCAGTCCGGAGAAATTTATCGGTAAAAACATGCGTGAAGTGTTGCCACCCGATATTGTCGCTCAATTTGCAAAAGTTTTTGAGGAGGCTTTCAGGACAAAACAGGTACAACTGTATGAGTATTCGATGCTTTTGCCTGTTGGCCTGAAATACTTTGAGAGTAAACTCGTGGTTTATGATGATGATAAAATTTTAACCATTGCCAGGAATGTTTCTCCGTATAAAGAGGCAGAGAAATTAATAAAACAAAAAAATTCTGATCTTCAGGCAATTAATGCCGAGAAGGATAAATTCTTTTCCATCATAGCCCATGATCTGCGCAGCCCGTTCAGCGGTTTTTTGGGACTGACAGATTTTATGTCACGGAACCTTTCAAATATGACTCTTGCTGAGATCCAGCAAATCACCACGTTAATGCAAACTTCAGCAACCCATCTTTTCAGGTTGCTTGGAAATCTGCTGGAGTGGTCAAGCATGCAACGGGGCCTGATTACCTTTGTCCCTAAAACTTTTTTACTAAAACAAAAAATTGATGCAGGTTTATTTTCGTATAAAGAGATGGCCAGTAAAAAAGGGGTTGAATTAAGCTGCAAGGTTAACGGGCAGTTGAAGGTTTTTGCCGATGAAAATATGCTGGGGAGTATCCTTGGAAACTTATTGTCTAATGGTGTGAAGTTTACACCTAAAGGTGGAAAAGTTGCCATTTTTACAAAGAGGGAATCCGTCGGGTCGTTGCGTATTTTGGTCAGGGATACCGGTATTGGCATGAATAAAAATCAGATTGATAATCTTTTCCGGCTTGACAGGCAATCCTGCAGGAAAGGGACTGATGGTGAATACAGTTCGGGATTGGGATTAATTATTTGTAAGGATTTTATTGATAAACACGGTTGGAAATTACGAATTGATAGTGAGGTAGGAAAGGGAACCACTTTTAGTATCTCATTACCATTACAAAAGGAGAAGTAAAATACTACTCACTCTTTTTATCACTTTCCGCTTATGAATGTTTCACCTTATTGACTACTTTTGTCGGCTCATTGGATCAGCAACCCGACGGAGTGGTTATGAACAGATTTTATTTTAGTTTTTGAGAAATTATTTGATATGGAGCAATATAGTATAAATCATTTACGGGAGCTTGAAGCCGAATCAATTTTTGTTATTCGCGAGGTCGTTGCACAGTTTGAGCGGCCGGTGATGCTTTTTTCGGGTGGAAAAGACTCAATTGTCATGTTTCATCTGGCACGAAAAGCCTTTCATCCATTGAAAGTCCCTTTTCCATTGATGCATATCGATACAGGGCATAATTTTGAGGAGACCATCAAATACCGTGATGATCTGGCTGAAACTACGGGCACGCGATTGATTGTTAAATATGTGCAGGATTCGATTGATCAGGGTAGGGCGGTAGAGGAGAAAGGGTTGAATGCCAGCCGGAATGTTCTTCAGACCGTTACACTGTTGGATGCCATTGAAGAGATGAAATTCGATTGCGCAATGGGTGGAGGTCGGCGCGACGAAGAGAAAGCGAGGGCAAAGGAACGCTTTTTCTCCCATCGTGATGAGTTTGGTCAGTGGGACCCGAAAAACCAGCGCCCTGAACTCTGGAACCTGTTTTGCGGTGCCAAACATATGGGTGAACATTTCAGGGTGTTTCCGATCAGTAACTGGACAGAAATGGATGTCTGGCAATATATTCTCATGGAAAACATTGAGATGCCAAGTTTATATTTTACACATGAGCGGGAAGTATTCTGCCGCGACGGGGCATGGATGGCTAGCGCCCCTTTTATGCAACTCAAACCGAACGAAAAGGTAGAACTGAAAAAAGTTCGTTGCCGGACAATCGGAGATATTACCTGCACGGGCGTAACCCTTTCGGAAGCAAATAGCCTGGAAGATATTATTCAGGAGGTGGCAGCAAGCCGGGTTACTGAGCGTGGCAGCCGTGCCGACGATAAACGTTCAGAAGCTGCAATGGAAGATCGTAAACGGGAAGGGTATTTTTAGTCGTTTAATTCCTGAGTGATAACGACAATTAAACTTTAAACTTTAAACTTTGAATTTTTCATTTTTTTCATTTTTCATTTTTAGAATATGTCTGGAAAAGAACACGGATATCTCGATATGGAGTTGTTGCGGTTTACCACTGCCGGAAGTGTTGACGATGGTAAAAGTACACTGATTGGCAGACTATTATATGATAGTAAAGCTATTTTTGAAGATCAGATGGAGGCCCTTGAGCAGG
>JAHEYS010000207.1 GCA_023251475.1 Prolixibacteraceae bacterium | reverse complement strand
CAAAACCTGTTTGCCATCGGCTGGCAGAAAATCTCAATGGCGCAGTTGTGGGGCGGTGTACTGCCGGGCTTAATTGATAATGTAACGATCAGGATCATTAACGGGAAACTGACAGCGGTTACCTCCACAAGTTCAGTCGATTCCCTGGCTGTCCTATTCACCAATACCCAGGCTCCGGCACTCGAGGATTATCCGCACCAATATGCCTCAATATTCGGCCAGATTCCAATGCTCACTTTATTGATCGATGATGAAGATGGCAATGAACTCGAATCACAGGCAGTGCCTGTCAGGTATAAAACAGCGGGGGTAATCAGCCGGATCGCCTGGGATTTACCAGATATCTGCAGCGGTAAAATAATAATCTCAAAATAACAGTACGATGAAATCGCCATGATTATTGAATTACAAACCGAAATGAATATTTCCTCCTGGCGATTCCATTTGGCCACTAAAAAACAAATTATATACAAATGAAACATTTACTTTTTTTTCTTTTTGCCTTATGGGCCGGATGGGCCAACGGACAGGATATCCCGCCGTCAGGGACAGATTTCAAAACGCTGCAAAGCCCGGCATTCAAATACAATCTGCCGGACAGCACGCTCTGGATCTATAAAGGGTCGGTATATGGCTGGACGGAATTATTCAGACGCTGGAATTTACAACAGGCAGACGGCACAGTTAAAAATATCCATTCCGGCGATACGCTGAATATTGGAAAATACAAATTAGTTGCCGATAGCATCCTGAACAGCGGATATTACACCAACTATAAGTCGCTGTCCAAAGTTGATAAAGAACCAGGCAAGCAATTGTCAGATAATAACTTTACCGATGCGGACAGCATTAAGCTTTTGGGAATTGCCGCCGGGGCAACAGCCAATACTGGAACAGTTACCAGCGTAGCAACCGGACTTGGACTGAGCGGCGGTCCAATTACCGCAGGTGGAACATTGGCGGTTGATACAACAAGTACGAGTATTTTATCCCGGCAACGGGCTGCAAATACCTATCAGCCGAAGGGGAGTTATTCAACGGCATCGGGAACTGCCAATTATATCCCCAAGTTTACGGGACCCTCCGCATTTGGCAACAGCCAAATCTTTGACAATGGCACAAGTGTAGGGATCAATTCTGCAACCCCAGCCTATAAAGTGGATATAACCGGGGGAGTATCGGGATACACAGGGGGAATATTGAGACTGAAAACCGGCAACACATGGTATGATGGAGGATTGTTGTTAGGTAGCGGCATTTTTGGAAATCCATCCGGAGGCGTGATATGGTCAACAGCCACTGGATATACACCTCATTCGCAGCATGGCCGGGAGGAATTACCAGGCTGAATATTCCATCAAACGGGTATTATATTGATTTTGCCGTTGATAATGTTTCAATGTTCGGAATGTCTCCAACCGGAGGGCTGATCCTGGCGAACAATTTTGTATCTCGGAGCATTGCTCTGCCGGGCGCCGGGAAAATGACCATTGAAAATGCCCTCGCCATTGGTGTAATAACGTCAACGGCAAAGCTCCATTTAGGGGCAGGGACAGCAGCAGCCGGAACTGCCCCCCTGAAAATTAATGCCGGAACATTACTTACCACATCGGAAGCCGGAGCAATAGAGAGCGATGGGACCCATCTGTATTGGACCGCTGCAAACGGAGTGAGCCGGTCTAACCTGGACAATTCAACGGCAACGGGCACTGTTTCCTCTGTGGCCACAGGCCTTGGTCTAAGCGGAGGTCCGGTTACATCAACAGGAACGCTGATCGTGGATACCGCAAGCGTGAGTATTTTATCACGCCAGCGGGCTGCGAATACTTACCAGGCAAAAGGATCTTATCTTCTTTCACAAACTTCACATGCCGATGTAGTGGTTGATGGTGATTTTACATCACAGGGGATCATGCTCCGGGGGGCGGGTTCAGGCGCTTACTCCATTTTAACCGATAACTCGGCAAACTGGAATACCGCTTACTCGGACCGCCTGAAATGGGATGGAGGGACGACAAGCCTGGCACCGGCAACAGGTCGCGCCTCGTTAGGTGTGAATTATGAGGTGCAGGGTTTAAGCGGAACCAGCCCAACATGGGCAGTTACAAACGGCCTACATGCAACGATCACCTTAACCGGCAATACGACCATTACTTTAACAGGAATTACAGCAGGGCAAAGCGGGAATATCAGGGTGACAAACGGATCTCCGGTATATACGCTCACATTTGCCGGCTATACCAATAAAATAAGCCCTGCAATTTATCTTACATCAAACCAGGTGAACACCACCGGGTCGGCGAAAACGGATGTTTTTAGCTGGTGGTATGATGGAACAAACCTGATCTGGAACGGAACCAACGATTATAAATAATGAAAAAAATTCTTCTTATTGCCTTGTTATTTGTCGTACTGGAGGGCAAAGGGCAAAACTTTTTTTGGTCGCATTCAAACGTAAAGCAGTGCGAATGGCCATCACTTCTGGCAAAATGGTTTTGGACATACACCAATTGCGTTGATGAGGGAACGGTATATTTTTCTGCCAGTTATGAGGCAACATTAATTGCACAACAAAAAATTGTTGATGGATGTCCTGCCGGTGGTTTCTTAAGCCGGGCATTAGCCTATAATGTGGGATCTACCGTTTACGGGCGTCAGTCATGTTTATCTTATTGCGACTGCCCTGCTACAGGTTATTTTTTGGAACAAAAAACTATCCCGACTATGGAAGATCCCATCTATCATATTGTCGCAGGAGTGATCACTGAAATAATTTATCCAATTTATCCCTGAACCACTTTATCCCAAACTTTTTAAGGCTTCCGGCGACGGGAGCTTTTTTTGTCCTTTAGGAGAAGCTGACGACGGGATAATTTTGAAATAAAACAAGATGAACGAAACTTTATCCCTAATTTTTATCTCTGCTGTAACCGGAACGATCACCTGGTATTCAGCCCGGCGAAAGAATAACGCACAGGCTGAAAACAGCGAATTGGACAATGTCGGTAAAGCGATAACCATCTGGCGCGAACTGAGCGAAGACATGGAAAAACGGTTTAAGGAGCAGATTGATGAGCTAAAAAAGGAGAATTGCACCTTGCAGCAACGCGTTACAATTGTGATGAAAGAAAATGAGGAACTCAAAAATCAAATGAATATCCTGGAAGGAGAAAACAAAAAGCTGATCAGCCAGTTAAAAATCTTCAATAAAAACAATTCATAATGATCAAAGTAGAACAACAGGCAGCCTTTCTGAAGGATGCAGCCCGATTAATTATCCAGGCAGAAAAGTTTGGACTGACAGTCACCGCAGGTGAACTGTACAGAACGCAGGAACAGCAGGACCTGCATTTCAAAAATGGCAAATCAAAGCTTCGCCATAGTACACATCAGGACAGATTGGCGATCGACCTGAATTTTTTCAAAAGAGGGTCAGCCGACACCCTGGAGCTGACCTACAACAAAGCAGATATTCAGCCGTTGGGTGACTGGTGGGAAACATTGAGTCCCTGGAACAAATGGGGAGGCAACTGGAGCGGATTTATTGATACACCCCATTTTCAACGTAATGAAATTGTAGTATGAAAACTTTTTGGACCTACCTCACAACCCTGTTTGCCGGCATCATTGCCGGACTGCTCATCTTTTTGAAACTGGACGGACCTGAAACGGTTATCAACGACAATACAACAATCGGGAAGATGAAACAGCGGGGACAGGGAAATGCCGCTGATGTTTCGATAGACCATCCCGGGGATCAGTCAGCTGATGAAACTTCTTCACAGGATCGCAAAGAAGCACGGCTTTTAAGACGGTTAACCAGGATCAGGGAGCGCAGGGATAAAAAAGAGAGCGGTTAGCCTTTGCTCAGATGCACGCCGGTGCGTCAACAAATTTGTCCTTTTGTGACAGTTCGATATTGATCAGATTTGATCAGTTTATTAAAAACCAAAAAAATCAGTCATGAAAAATTTATTGATGATCGTTTTTCTTATCGGATTATTTGCAGTTTCATGCTCCTCCCCTCCGGGGATACCCAAGACCGCAATAAATCGAACAGCGTTTGTGCAGTCAGCCAATGCTCAGTTGCAGGTCCCGGTTCTAAATGCAGTTGACGAAACAGCGCTTCCGGCACCGGATACTCCGGCACCCGTCAATTGGGTGGATGAAAATTTCTGGTCCACCATGTCGGGAATGCTGCTTTTGGTTTACGAATTCCTGGCTTTAAAAATGCCAACATCCAAAAGCATCTCTATCCTGGGAAACCTTTATAAGTTATTGACATGGTTTGTCCCGGATAAATCAAATAAAGGGGGTCAGTTTTCAATTCGTGATAAATTGTAGTCTCGGTTTTTTCATTATAGGTTTGGTTAGTTAATTTTTGGATCCCCGGCAGGTAATGTCGGGGATTTTTTTGCAACTGCCTGGAAGATTGTCTTAAATTTTATTTCTATCGTTTAGTCAACAATTCGAATAATGGGACATTGATATAGTAATTTGCGGCGCCAAGTCTTTCTTTTTTCAACAATCCATCTTCAGCCAATTTGTTTAAATAATTGGCAGCTGTCAGCCTAGATACATTAAGATCATTGACAACGAATTCGATTTTTGTGTATGGATGCTTGAATAAATTATTCAATAAATCCTGACTGTAAAACTTATAATTGTCGCGCAGTTTGTATTTGAAGGTCATCATTAATTCGCGAATTTTAATGATGAGATCAATCGTCTCCCTGGAGGTTTGCTCAATTCCCTGAATCATGAACATGATCCACTCTTCCCATGAATTCTTTTCCCTTACTTCCTGTAACAACCTATAATAGTCAGCCTTTCGGTTTATGATATAACTACTTAAATATAAAATTGGTAATGTTTGCAGTTTTTCAATAATCAAATAAAGAATATTAATGATCCTGCCAGTTCTTCCATTACCATCGTAAAACGGATGAATGCTTTCAAATTGATAATGTATAATTGCCATCTTAATTAAGGGATCGTAATCACAAATCGATCCATCATTCATAAAACGCTCCAGGTTTGTCATCAGGCGCATAATTTCATCAAAATCCTGCGGGGGAGTGTAAATTGTCTCTCCTGTTGCCGAATTTTTTAATGCCATCCCCGGCAACTTTCGAAATCCTGCAGAATTTTCTTCTAAAACTTCCTGAATATCCTGAATTATCCGGTTGGTTAACAGACCGCTTTTTGAAGTCAGTTCATATCCCTTTTTCAATGCTGAAATGTAATTCTGAACTTCTTTAGCATTCAAAGACTTGAATGCGTCAAGATTTAATTCCGATTTATACAAATCGTCATGAGTTGTGATAATATTTTCAATGGCAGAACTGTCTTTTGCCTCCTGTAAGCCAAGCGTATTGATTAAGATATTTTGGTTCGGGATTGTTGAAGCAATTCCCTTTAATTCGGCCAAAGCTGCATGAGCAGATGGCAAACTTTTTAAAATTTGCTTTGTCTCCAAATCAATTTTTAACGGCAGCTCACTTAGTTCCCACTTTTCATGAATAGTCATATTGTATAGATTTTCAAATTTTCTTTACAAATATAATCTAATGTGTATAGATTTTCAAATTTTCTTTACACTTCCAGTATACTATGTATAGATTATTAAAATTAACTTGGTTTGTTCCGGATAAATCAAATATGGGGGTAAGTTTTCAATTCGTGATAAATTATAGTCCTGGTTTTACTTCATTTATTTGGAAAACTATTTTTAAATTCCCGGAGATAATGTCGGGGATTATTTGTTATATTTGGATATTCAAAAGTTACTAAGTTCTCAGAAAAAAAAAATTAAAGCGGGAATTTTCTTGTCTAAGAAACCTCCTAATAAAGGGTGCTGGTAACTCAAAAAATGATCAATAAAAAAATTGTTTTACAATTGTTTTACGAAAATATTTCCGGACACCACATGTAATTGACTGCAAATCAGATATATATGGTTATCGGTTTCGTTCGGGACGACGAGGTCGTCGGTTCAAATCCGGCTACCCCGACAGAATGGGGTTCCAAATCCAATCAAAAAAGCCAAAAATCAATGATTTTTGGCTTTTTTGATTGGATTACCTGACTAATTTTACAATCCGGTAGGGTGTTTCCCGGTTTAGATCAGGATAAATTTTGCCTCTGCCACTCTTGTCCATCAATTCAATCAGATACATCATATCCCATTTGGAATCTATTTGACCAGCTGGTATAATAGCCTGATAATTATCTTTTAAACCTGAATTCAGCATGGGTAAAGCCTGATACTCGTTCTCCTGGTTTACATTTCGGTAAAGTAAACGAACCCATTTAACACCCGCAGAAGCGGTCACCTTTATATTGACTGCAATGCCCTTGTCTGAACGGGCACTGGTGACAGGTGAATGAGTGATTTGAAAAAACTCATCATTATCAGGGCTATCTGCCTTGTGATACCGAGGGGATTTCTTCACCGGATTTTCTGTCCCTAACATCGCCCTCAGTTGCTCTAAATCTTTTAAACCTTTCTCCAGATCAGTCAACTCATCGCTCCAGTGGCCACATAAGTGGGCTGAACGAACACCCATCATCAGGTCGCCGGTATAGACATCACCTGCTACAACTACAATTTGGCGCCACGCTTCAATAGCTTTGCGTTCATTTCCAATGGCATCGTCAAGGGATATTCTATCTTTTGTCCGTTCAAACAGGTTGTAGGAAACGGCAGCTGGAATCCTGCGGGCATGATAAAGTGCGAGATTTGACAGGATTTTAAGATCGGTTACCGTTGAATTGAACTCTTTGTTCCGGGTATTTCCAATCACATGGACTGCATGAGCAATCAAATCATCGAGTTCTTTTGAAGTTTGCTCAAACCATTTACTGTTCATTGACGGAAGTAGCTTTGCAGTTTCGCCCCCTTCAATAAGCAGTTGAGCCTCTTCATCAAAAGTAGCGAATTGGCGCAGGTCGCTACCTGCATTTTTTGCATAGGTTGGAAGGTCTCCAAGCCGCTGCTTTTCTGCCCAACCACGTGTCATTGGGAATCCGCTGTAGGGATAACAGGAGGCAACAATGCGCGGCAATATCCAACTGGCCTGGTGAATGGCTTTTTCAATTATCTGAGCGGCCTTTTTTCCAAACCGCGCTTCAAATTCCCTGTCCCATATTTCAGGTGATGTTTCTGGATTGTAGCCGATCCTGCCAAACACCTGGAAAAAATGCCAGTATCGTTCAAACTCATACTCGTAATAACGGTAGGGAGGATTAAGGAGATCAAATGGTTTGGCATCGTGTGGCTGGGCTTCCATTTTTGTCGCAAGTGGTTCATTGACTTCATATCCATCACCATCATACAGGTGAGTTGATTCGGCAAACCTTTTGACATACTCCGGATCACCCCAGAGCAGGATCCTGGAGGTTCCCCCATTCCATAACCGCCAATGCATCTTATAGATTTGGGGATAACTGAGCAATTCTGCGTAACTGTGCCTTCGCTCACTCTTTTCAGGATTTATCTGGCTAGGATGCCAGGGCATCCCCAACTGCTCCATCCAGTATTTGGTTGTAATTCTGAATTTAATCCCCGTATTAATGGCACTCTGAATAACAGATTCGGGTAATTCTTTTGCACGAAGATCGAGTTGCACGTTTGGGGCATTCTGTTTCATCATTTTGAATACATCGGACCAAAAACCATCCTGTTCACTTTTCTTAAGCCCAGACTCATTATGCATCCGAAACTGAATACCATCCAAATCAGGGACCAATCTGACGAACTTTGCCAGTGCTGTCTTGTTATATGAAATCAGATTGGAATCATTTACACCCCAGACAAGGCCATTGACAGGTTTTAACGGAACATACCGCATTTCTGCAATACCTCCCGACTGAACACCTCCCCTATAGACATGATCCCAGATACCAACTGAAAATTTTATACCCCGTTCATGGGCCATTTTGATCAGGTTATTCAGAGCATCAAGATTGCGCTTTTGTTCCTGAGGGGTAATCCCCACCATTTTTACTTCGGGGAATTCTTCGGTATTAAAAAAATAGGGATAACAGGGGGCCAGGAATCCTCCATTTTCATATCCAAAGATCACCACGACGGAGTTAAACCGGTTTTTTGCCAGTATATCCAGGTAACGTGACCAATAGACTTTATCGTAAAACCGGCTCTCCCAGTAGGCACGGTTCATCGTGTACAATGAGATGGCCCGCACCGATACGTCTGGTTTTTCGGTAATCGCCTTTAGTTCACTCAAGGGAAATTTCGGGTTTGTACTCCAGCCAATACGGTTTGCCACATCAAGTAACCCATACATTAATCCCCTGTCATCAAACCCATTGATCACCCAGACCGGTTTCTTTTCCCAATCGGTTTTCCAGATTGTCAAGGCTTCAGAAACCTGAGGCAACGGAAGGCCACCCGTCTTTAATAAATGTGCAGCCATTCCGGTTCCTGCGGAAAGTCCGGCAACAATGACCAATTTTCCGTGGATTTCCTGCAAAGATCCCACTTTTTCGAAGCTGATTTTTTTTGCAGTCAAGGCATCTGTCAATTTTGTCAATCCATATAAGACTGGTTTTCCGGGGACCATATCGGTTACAATCGAAACCTCCGGATTTACCCTGGCAGCAAAGCAGATCTGACCAGTAAACAGAAGAATTGCTAAAAATGGAACTTTCAATTTCTTTACAAAACAAATCATCTTCTTCATAATTAGTTATTTATAACATCATTCTGGTGCATTGTCTGTACCCTAAGGTATCAAATTTTTATTTCCGAAATGTATTTTCCGTGATTGGCTTATTTTTATATGCTTTAATATCACCAACTTTCCATGTTTTAGCAATCTGAATATCCTTTTCAGTTTTTTCAATAAGTGCAGGGATGTTCACATAACCCACCCTGTTGTAATTTGCCGGTTTATATTTTGAGTCATAAATGGCTGCATACCTTGCCCAGAAAGCCTTTGCTTTGGTAAGGTGGTCGATAGCATCCTCCTTATCTTGTGATAGTCCGTAAAAATTGTACAGTGCAAGTGAGCAGGCGCCCCGGATTTTCTCCTGGTAATAATATCCGATTGTAGCAAATGCCTCAATATCTCCGAGAGTTTGTGTAAGCTCGTCAAAAGAGCCTTGTTTCTGTGCAGGAAGTTGCTGCAAATAGATCATGGCCAGCCTGGAATATTTTGAAATAGAATCGGCAACTGCCAACGGAAGGGTGAGGGTTTCTCCTTTATCCGAGTTATAATTCTGAGCCCACTCTGTGATATTCTGAATATTACTTCCCGGCATCGGATCGACTTCCATAAAATCCTTTACCGTATAGAATCCTTTGTAAACCGGGTGACTTAAACAGGCTTCGGGGAACCACCTTACATCAATGTCTCCCCACGAAAGCCTTGTAATCCAAGGGAATACCATCGAAGCTGAAGACCATGCATTCATGAGCGTCCGGGCCTGAGCATCAGGGAAACGGTTCTCGAGGGTTTTCCGGAAAAGTTCATCAGGCAGTTTCGGGTTAAAGCTCAGACGTCCCCAAAGCATAAACGAATACCATTGCTTTTGGATGATGAGTGGTCTGGGCTGCAGACTATCTTTCCCAAGGAAATCTTTCCCCCAGCAGTATCCGTCAGAACCCATATAATATCCTGCCACCTTATCGGGACCAGGGATGGCACGGATATATTCACGCGCATAGGTTGGATTTCCCCATCTGAAACTGTAGATATCATCATTTCGGACAGTGAGCCACATTCGTTGATCTTTGGGGAGAATTTCGAAAGCGCCTTTCGCAAACGGCGGATTTGGAATCGAATACATATGGGCAACAGAATATTTGATGCTCAAATCAAGTGTTGCAGGAAAATCCTTAAACTCATTGTTGATCTCAGCAAGTCCGGTCATATGAAAACGGTGGATCAATCTGATATTTCGGTTTGGTTGCTTTTTCCGGGCATCCCGGATTCCTTCGCCATAGGTTTTCCACAACCATTGTTCTTTGCTGTATTTCGCGTCCTTAATTTCGGGCATGTTTTCTCCGGCGGTGATCCCGAAACCGGCCAGAAGTGGATAGGTCAGAATCATCTCCCTGACAGATGCCCTGAAATAAGCGATGGTGTTATCGTTGTTCCGGTCAGGTGTGATTCCGTATTTTCCCATCTCCCCGATTGTAAAAATGTGCCAGTTAAACAAATAAATCTCGATCCCACGATCACGGGCAATCTGCATCACCTTTCTCCAGAAGTCGATTTTTTCATTGATGGTCATCTTTTTAATCACCTCATGGTTGTCGAGCAACTCTTTCGGCAGACCCTTGTTCCCTGTGAAACCATATTTGTCTTTGATATCGTAAGTCGTGCGCCAGACATCATTCAGGGCCACATCGGGGTATTCGGGAACTTTAACCATTGATGGAAATGGATTCAGACTCCAGAGTGATAAGGTATTGTATCGGTTTCTTGCCATCTCATCAAATTGTTGTTTCCAGAAATCGATTTCCCACATCACCGGAATATTCTGCTGGTAAACGTCACTAAAATCCGAATAGCTCGGGGTTCGCAGGTCGAGGGGGATATTGATCTTGATGCCCCTGCGTTCCAGAAAGGGCTTGTTATCTGAATCGGCAAGCTTATCCAGGGTCTGATTTCTGATTGCCTCGGCAATATCCAGACAACCATACATGGCTCCGGCAAAATCTGCTGCAAGCACCCATAATTCCAGGTTACTGCCGGTTGTCCGCGTGCGAATTGAATAGCATTGCCAGCTCTTATAACGAGGTTGTTTGATAGTTGTTTGAAGGATGGCAGCTGACCACTGGGTGGAATCTGACAGCACATTAACGGTTATCGTCCCTGTAAGATTGGACTTACCTGCCTTTGGGCCAAGCACCTCAATTCCTTTCAGTTTCGAGGCATTAGTAATTTCTGAAAGGCCAAATTCAACCTTTTTTTCTCTGGTGAAAGGTTGGAGGAGAATTTTTGAATATGATACTTTGCCAACATCAGCTGGCTGAAGATGAGTGGCCTGAATGTTCTGCAAAAACAGCATATTGCTGAAAATCAGAGAAATTAAAATACAAAACAATTGAATTTTCATAGTATATTTTTAATGAATCACAATAAAGCTTTCGGAAGATCTCCTGTTTCGTTAAACACGTTCAAAGTTTTTGCCAATCCACGGTAGCGAGATGTGGAGAATACCACCCTTTGGCGCTGATTTTTCCTTTCGTGTGCTTACCGAGTATCCTGACCGTTTTCACTTCGCCCGGAAGCAGATCAAAATAATTATCTTCGAAAAACCATCCAAAATGGTCACCGTTGGCATCACCTTCGAGGTTAATATTCCGCGCAAATTTATCCGTTGTAATTATCAGGTCATTATTCTCAATGCGGATTTCAAGTCTGGCATCGGGGAAAATACATCGTCTTTCAATATCCGCAAGCGCATTTGCCCTGGCAATCACCCGATTATTTTGATCCGTCAGCGTAGCAAACAGGATATGTTCTTTGCGGAAAGCCCTGATCCCGGCCTTGTCAAGCTGAACGACCACCAGTGATTTTCCAGGGGCTACGGTCACCTCCCTTACAATTTCTTTACGAAACTGGCACAATCCGAGATGATAAAGCTGTATTTTCACGGTCCCCTTAACTGTTTCCCGGCTGTCGTTTACAGCCCACAGGTAGATAAAGGTACCGATATCGAACGACAAAATAACAGGGGCATAGGTTCGTTTTAAAACGTAATACGCATGATAGGGTTCAAGAAAGTAGTCGATTTTGGCCCCGTAAATTTCGGGCCACGAATCGTTGTATTTCCATACGATGTATCCGCCACAACTGCGGCGATCGCCGGGCTCGGTTGCCGGCCTGCCCCGCCGTTGCCGCTCAATTGTGTCCTGGTAATAATGTCCTTTGGCCATCCCTAACCGGTTTACCAGTGATGCGGAGTCATTCGCA
>JAHEYS010000206.1 GCA_023251475.1 Prolixibacteraceae bacterium | reverse complement strand
GGAGAGTTTACGGTGAGTAAAATTGCAAAGACACGGATCTCCGAAATTATCCCTTCAGATAATGGTGACCGCTGGTATAAGGCCAGAGTTGCTTTTATAACGGTCGATGAAGAGAGTGGCAAGGAAAAAAGGGTCGCACAGTTTGTGCTGGTTTTCTCCAGCGATATCAAAGAGGCGTTCGACCAGATTAATACGGCAATGCAGGGGATGATGGCCGATTTTGAGATCATGGGAATTAATGAAAGCACAATTCTTGATGTATTTCCATACCAGGCTGACAAGGGTGAAATACCCGCTAATTTAAAACCGGTCTCGGCTTTTTTAACCCTGCCAGAGATTGATGATGACACCTACTTTGAAGAAGATGCAGATAGTCAGGAATTTAATGATGATCTTGACCCCATTTCTGAAGATTAAAAGACTCGTTTCCCGATGAGAAACCTGTTTTTTGGGTGAACAATATTGTGATAACATTTGTTATTAGTATGTTTTATTTAAAAATTTAAAAACATTATTTATGAGCACATTAGTTGGAAAAAAGGCTCCGGCATTTAAGGCAAATGCGGTAATAAACGGCAACGACATTGTTGAAAATTATTCACTTGATCAGTTTATCGGTCAGAAATATGTGGTGTTTTTCTTTTACCCACTCGATTTTACTTTTGTTTGTCCTACGGAGCTTCTGGCTTTTCAGGAAAAATTGGCTGAGTTTGAGAAACGTGAAACCGCAGTGGTCGGCTGTTCAGTAGATTCCCAGTTCTCACATTGGGCATGGTTAAACACTGAGAAGAAAAATGGTGGAATCAAAGGTGTTAAATATCCAATCGTTGCAGATCTCTCGAAAACAATTGCCGAGAATTATGGCGTTCTGGCTGGAGAATATGACATCGATGAAGATGGCCAGTCTGTGTTTAACGGCGGGCCTGTTGCGTATCGCGGTCTCTTTCTGATTGACAAAAACGGCGTCGTTCGTCATCAGCTGGTCAATGATTTGCCACTGGGCCGTAGTGTGGATGAAGCCTTACGCACTCTTGATGCACTGAGGCATTTTGAAGAGTTTGGTGAAGTTTGTCCTGCGAACTGGCAAGAGGGTAAGGATGCAATGAAAGCTTCTTCTGAAGGTGTTGCTGATTATCTATCAAAACACTAGTACCTGAATCTGTTTCAGGTATTTTGTATTAAAAACTCATAAAACTCAAAGAAAATGAAAATCAACCGCTACGAGGACATTTCCCAGATTGATCGCGAGGCAAAACGCGATTATATTGATCGTCACTCTGCTTTTGTCAGTTGTGATGCGCAGGCCGTTAAAGGCGAAAAATTCAAAGTTAAAGTTAAGATCGGCGACGAGTACAAACATCCTGATGATTTTGATCATTACATCAGCTGGATTCAATTGTGGGATGGCGAACGAATGCTTACTGAAGCTTCGTTTATTGCCGGCGCCCAGGGTGGAGCACCCAGCCAGGTTGAAGTTGATTTTTATATTGTACCAACCAAATCACTGAAACTTTCGGCGCTTGCCTATTGCACCAAGCATGGCCTGTGGCAAAGTGACGAGAAAACTGTTCAGGTTGAAGGTTAACCTTTAACCGGCTAATATATACTGGTTAGCTTTAATTTGGCAAATTTTATTTTTCGAATATTTAGTTCAGATGGTTCAGGTTTTTTTATTATTATTAAGAAAAGAGGGCTTGGACCACAATAAATTAACGTTAATTAACCTTGATTAAATGGATTTAGTGGTTTTCGGACATACATTTGTATAGTTGCTTAAGAGCAGGTTTTTTCATAGGATTTAGGTTAGTTAGGTTAGGTTAGGAGAGGGTGTCGAAAGATGCCCTCTCTTTTTTTCAGGGGCAGGCGATCTGCTGATTTTGTCTGTCGGGGTTGCGGACCCTTTGTTTACTCAAATAACCCTTCTTCCCTTACGATCATTACAATTGCGGAATGGGAAAGAATAATGTATTTTTCACCCTTAAATTCAACATCAAATCCAGCTTTGCCATGATAAACGGCCAGATCACCAATTTGCGCCTGTAATGGCATATATTTTACAGTCTCCCGGTTTTCCTTCCACGATTCTTCTTCATTATTGATCATTGGAATCGGAAACCCGGGTCCCACTTTTATCACATATCCGGCCTGAATACTCTCTTTCTCGACAGCTGCCGGGGGAAGATATAATCCGGAAGTTGTCTGGAGATTGGGATTTTTTGGTTTAACAAGAACCTTGTCACCTACCATTATGATCTTTTCAAGATCCTTTTCATCAAGATTAAGGCTCATATTTTTAAATTGTAAGCAATTTTAAACTGGACATTTATTTAGTATGATTATTTCAATCGAAGTTCCGTAAGGACCGGAAGGTGATCCGAAGGGTATCTGCCTTCTCTTGAGTCGGTCAATACATTGTAGCTGTTTACTTCAATTAACTTATTTACAAATATATAATCTATCCGACTTTCAAGTGTGCTTTTAAAGTCGAATCCATTAAAAGTCCCCATGGGACCCGCAGGCAGACTCTTGCTTACCTGTCTTGAATCCTTCAATTTTTGTCGTATTAACACCAAAGGCTTTTCCAATGGGGTGAGGTTGAAATCTCCGGTCAGGAGAACCGGATCTTTTCTGTCAGCTATCTCCACAATTTTTTTCAGGATCAATTCGGCGGATTTTTTTCGTGCAATTGCACCTTTATGGTCGAAGTGGGTGTTGAAGACATAAAATGATTTCTGGGTATCATGCTCCCTTAACCTGGCCCAGGTGCATATTCGGTTCAGTGCGGCATCCCAGCTTTTTGATGGGATCTGAGGCGTTTTGGATAACCAGAATGTTCCGCTCTCCAGCAGGGAATAACGATTTGAATTATAGTAGATTGCAGAAAATTCGCCATTTATGTTCCCATCGTCGCGTCCAACTCCGACATAATCAAAACCCGACATTCCCTCTTTTAAATTTATGACCTGATCATACAAAGCCTCCTGAACCGAAAAAATATCAGCTTTGTATTTTTTTAATAGCCGGATCACATCTGAGCGACGGTTTGGCCAGGCATTCTCTTTATCGCCCGGATTGTTGTATCTGATATTGTAGGTAATGATATTCATCGGTTTCTGGGCTAAAGCCGCAATAATCAGGTTGAAAACCAGGCAAAGGGTTAAAATTTGTTTTTTCATGGTTGAATTTTCCCGAAAATTACCAAAATAATTCCATTTGGTGTAAAAAAGCCTGCTCCGTAATTTGAAGCAGGCTTCGATCAATAATTGCAATGCAGGTATTTATCTTATCTATTTCATCAGTTCCACACTCCGTTTTACGAAATTGTTCAGCGCCTCACCGCGAAGCATATTGTTGGATAAAAGGGCGAGGTCAACGAGTTCTTTGGCCAGTTCATTTTCGGCGCCAAAGGCCTCCAGCTTTTTGCGTTTGGATTCTTCCAGTTCCGAAATCTTATTTTCCGTCTCCTTTAAAAGATCCTTCTCCTCCTGTGAAATTTCATCATCCTTCTTTCCCTCTTTTAGTTTATTAAGGGACTCCTTTTCCTGCTTGAATTTCGAAATCTCCTTTATTGTTGGCGCCAGTTCTGTTTCCAGTTTCTCGTGTTTCTGAGCAATGATCCTTTTAACAAGGGGATGGGTAATATTCACAACAAGATTATAACTGTCAGGCAGGTCACCATAAAAACTCATGCCGTTTTGCATTTTAGACATGTCTTTCATCCTGCGCATAAACTCGTTCTGCGTGATGATCATGGGCATCCCGGTTTCACCAAGATCCTGGAAGTCGATAATAAACTGACCACGTTCCTTTGGTGTAATAGATTGAAATACTGGGCTCAATTCGTTTTTCTCGTCAAGTGTCAGCAGATTTTCACTACTGTTCTCTTTCGCGATGAGTTTATCAACCACGTCAGCATCTACACGGACAAAGTGCTTTTCGGGAAATTTCTGTTCGAAGTGGTTGAGTAATGGCGTAGCAAGAACGTCGTTCATCAGCAGCACGTCATAACCTTTTCCCTTTGCCGCTTCAATAAAACCATACTGTTCCTCTTTATTGGTCGCATACAGGTAAACCAGCTTTTTATCTTTGTCGGTCTGGTTGGCGCTGATGATGTTTTCGTACTCTTCCCAGGTAAATGACTTCCCGTCAGTATTCTGGAAGACATAGAATTTCAAGGCCCTATCATAGAACTTTTCATCCGTGAGCATTCCGTACTCGATGAAAAGCTTGAGGTCATTCCACTTCTCCTCAAATTCAGTCCTGTTTTCCTTGAAGATTTCAGTCAGGCGGTCGGCTACTTTTTTGGTGATGTGTCCGCTGATTTTCCTGACATTTGAATCGCTCTGAAGATAGGATCTTGATACATTTAAAGGGATATCCGGTGAATCGATAACTCCGTGAAGCAGTGTAAGAAATTCGGGTACAATCCCTTCAACCGAATCGGTTACAAATACCTGATTACAGTATAACTGGATCTTATTTTTCTGAACCTCAAAATTATTTTTCAGTTTTGGAAAGTAGAGAATTCCGGTCAGGTTAAACGGATAATCGACATTCAGGTGAATATGGAATAAAGGTTCATCACCGTATGGATAAAGTTTATGATAAAAATCTGAGTAGTCTTCATCCTTGAGGTCAACAGGTTTTTTGGTCCATGCGGGGATCACTTCGTTGATTTGATTATCCTCGGCAGTATCTTCATATTTGCCCTCTTTCCACTCTTTTTTCTTACCGAAAACAATTGGGACAGGGAGGAACTTGCAATATTTATTCAGCAATTCGGTAATCCGGTTTTCTTCAAGAAATTCAACAGAATCTGAATTGATATGCATGATGATATCGGTCCCGACTTCTGCTTTTTCAACCTCCTCGATCACATATTCCGGCGACCCGTCGCAAATCCAGCGCACGGGTTGAGCACCTTCCTTATAAGAGCGGGTAATGATTTCAACCTCTTCGGAGACCATAAATGAGGAGTAAAATCCAAGTCCGAAATGGCCGATGATGGCGTTTGCATCGTCTTTATATTTTTCGAGGAACTCATTTGCCCCTGAAAATGCGATCTGATTGATGAATTTTTCGATCTCTTCGGAGGACATCCCAATTCCATTATCAGAAACTGTGATTGTTTTTGCCTCTTTATTTAAGGTGATCCCAACTTTTAAATCCGCCACACTCCCCTTAAATTTCCCGGCAGCAGCTACTGTTTTCAGTTTTTGTGTCGCATCAACCGCATTAGAAATAATCTCACGGAGAAAAATATCGTGATCGGAATAGAGAAATTTTTTGATAATCGGAAACAGATTATCACTTGATACGCCAATTTTACCCTTCATAATCTATGTCTTATTATTTAAATTTTTAAAATTTGTATTGACACTGAATCAAAGCTTATGCCAAAATGGTTTTTCTGCCTATGTGGCAGAAGTGGGGTGAATTTTTAATTATTACAGGACAAAATTGCACTATTTTCTTTTTTTTCTCAACAGCAACTTAATCAGATATTTTGGGTATTTCTTCGATGCCTTGAGCTTGAGCAACTTTTTCAATAATGGATTTAATCCTTAAATTTTAAAACAAAGGTAATTTGTATTGTTACTGGACACAACTTTTCCTGTCATATTTGTTAGTGTATCTTTCATATCTTACCCGAAATTTGCGTTACTTTGCAGCGCTAAAACAAACAAACTTGCGATTAGTGATAACCAATTTCATTTCAGAGACTGAATGGATTCTTGCCTTAAAAGAGGGCAATCTTCAGGCTTTTAATGAACTTTTTGACAGGTACGGAAAGCGGTTGTATCATTTTTCGATCCGGTATCTGAAGTCGGCAGCGAATGCAGAGGAGATGGTACAGGAGGTATTTATGAAGATATGGGACAATAGGCTGGAGTTGTCAGAACAGAAATCCCTTGAGTCGTATATGTTTACCATTGCCCGCAATGGCATTCTAAATACCATCCGAAAATCAAAATCGGAGCAGGCCTATCTCAGTTATGTGAAAATCAATTCGGGAAAAAACGTTTTGCTTGATGATGAATTGGATTTTAATGAGCTCGAAAAAGCATATTGTGCGGCAATTGAAAAGCTGAGCCCCCGAAGAAAAGAGATTTTTCTATTGAGCCGTGAGGATTCCCTTTCAAATGCAGAGATTGCCCAAAAGATGAATATTTCGGTCAAAACAGTTGAAAATCAAATGACCACAGCCATATCTGAAATCCGGAAAAACCTTCGCTCGCTCGGATTTTCAGGTATCATTTTTATTCAATTATTTTATTAAAAAAATAATTGAATAAAAATAGGGGTTTTGTGACCCTTGCGTGTATACCTGTATGAATAACCAAAAATCAGTATGGGGCCAAAACACGAAATCGATTTTCAATACCTGCTCAGTCAGGTGCTTTCGGGCAGGTTAACCAATGCCGAAAAGGACAATCTTCAATCGTATATCCAAAATTCCTATCAGGATGATGAACTGAATGTGATGATGCGTAATCATTGGTTGGGTTTGGAGCATCAGGAGATGAATGGCGACGATAGTCAGATGCTTGATTTGAAAAACAGGATAATTTCCAGATTAAATCACCGCATAAATTCATCTGAGAAGGAGAAGGAACAAATCACCGAACCTTTAGTGGATAGTCGGTTAACAAATTATCAGCGTCATTTCCAATTACGCTCATTGCTAAAATATGCCGCAATCCTGATTCTGGCTTTGTCTGTTGGCGCTGCCGGTTTCTGGGGTTTATATCAGCATCAGAAATCATATGTTTATATTACCAAAGCCGACTCAGGTGAAAATGGCAAGGCCCGGCTTCAGCTTTCCAATGGTACTAAAGTTGATCTTGAAAAAGATAATTCGAAAATCGCCCTTAGCGGTGACCAGAAAATCACAATAGATAATGAAAAGGTGATTGATTTAAACAAAACCACTCCAGGGGAAGAATCGAAAATGAACGAAGTGTTTGTTCCTTACGGGAAGAAAACTCAGTTGACACTCGAAGATGGCACAAAAGTGTGGCTAAATGCCGGAAGCCGGATGGCATTCCCAACCAGATTCACTGGTAAAAAGCGGGAAGTATTTTTGGAAGGAGAAGGTTATTTTGAAGTGGCTCACAACCCTAAACTGCCATTTTATGTAAATACGAATGAAATTGCCATTAAAGTCCTGGGTACTAAATTTGATATCTCTGCCTACAAGTCGGATAAAATGATTGAAACTGTTCTTTTGGAAGGAAGTGTGGCGATAAGTGAACGGTCGGCTTTGGGATTTTTAAAGCGGGAATCTATCCTGATGCCTAACCAAAAAGCCAGTTATGACCGGAATGATGGTTCCATCGTTTTACGTGAGGAACCCGATGTTGATTATGCCATTGCATGGACCGAAGGGTGGTATAAATTTCAACGACAAAGCATCGATGATGTGCTGAACAAATTGCAACGCTATTATAATGTAAAGTTTATCCTTAGCCCCGAATTCCCCAAAGAAGACCTGATCACCGGGAAACTCGATCTGAAAGATTCTATAGCCCAGGTCATGAGAGCGCTTGATGTTATTGTGATACTTCAATACCGGATTGACGGCGATCAGATTTATATCGAAAAAGCAACAACGAAGTAAAGAGGCGGAATTAAAAGATCAACCCCTGAATCGCAATCATACAATTATCAACTAACTAAAAAATTCAGAGTTGCCTATGAGAAATTAGCTTTTGTTTCATAAAAAAGCCGGGAAGTCTGCTAACCTCCCAGCTTTAGATTTCTATTCTATCAATGTTTAATAAAAAACGAACAAATGTATGAAAAAAAAACGTAATGGAATGTCCATTCTCAAGGTGGACAGCGGTGAAATTTTATTAAAGATGAAGCTATTAACCTTGTTGATATTTGCTGCCTTTGTGTCCGCCTCGGCGAGCAGTTACTCGCAATCGGTAAAGTTTAACCTGAACATGAAGGAGGTAAGTATCCGTGATGTTTTTCAGAAAATCGAAGAGCAGAGCGAATTTATCATCCTCTTTAATGAGAAATCCCTGAATGTTGACCGGAAAGTCAATGTAACGGTCAAGGACGGAACGGTTGATCAGATTTTGGATCAGATTTTTGAAGGGAAAAAAGATGCCTACCAGATTTTTGACCGTCAGATTTTGATTTCTAAAATAAATGAAATTTCGAAAATCCCGCTTTCCAATGGGCAGAATATGGAGGTTCAACAGCTTCAAACAAAAAGGCTGACCGGTACGGTTTTTGACAATGAAGGACTGCCCGTACCTGGTGCAACAGTGGTGATCAAAGGGACAGCCAAAGGTACTGTGACCGGTGTTGACGGAACATTTACAATTAATGTCGAACCCAATTCTGCGATCCTGGTTTCGTTTATTGGATTTGAATCGCAGGAGATCGTAGTTGGGAACAAAACCACGCTGAAAGTAGTATTAAAAGCCACTGTAGCTCAAATCGATGATGTCACAATCGTTGCTTTTGGTACACAGAAGAAAGAGAGTGTGGTCGCAGCCATTACCACCATCAAGCCGGGCAACCTGAAAGTTCCAAGCAGTAATCTGACAACTGCGCTTGCAGGACGCGCTGCCGGCATCATCTCCTACCAACGCTCAGGGGATCCGGGTTCAGATGATGCCTCATTCTTTATCAGGGGGATCACTACATTTGGAGCAAATACCAAGCCGCTGATATTAATCGATAACATTGAATTGGCAACCACCGATTTGTCACAGTTGCAGCCTGACGATATTGAGAGTTTTTCCATTATGAAAGATGCCTCAGCAACAGCATTGTACGGAGCACGTGGCGCGAATGGGGTTATTCTGGTCAAAACCAAAAAAGGGCAAAAAGGGAAGTTAAAGACTACTTTTCGAATTGAGAACTCGATTTCCGCACCCACACGCGATTTGAAACTTGCCGATCCAATAACCTATATGAAGCTGAACAACGAAGCAATCACCACACGCGAACCATTGGGCGAACATCTCTATACTGAAGATAAAATATACAACACCGTTCCCGGGTCAGGATCTTATATCTACCCTTCTACGGATTGGAAATCGGAACTGTTGAAAGATTATACAATGAATCAACGTATTAATTTAAGTATAAGTGGCGGTGGTGATCTGGTCACCTATTATGTTGCAGGATCATATACGCATGACAATGGTATTTTGAAAGTAGACAAGCGAAACAACTTTAACAGCAATATCAAATCAAATGTTTATACCTTCCGATCCAATATTACGCTAAACCTCACAAATACAACTCAAATATCGAGCAATTTTAATGGTTCGTTTAAGGACTATCAGGGACCGATCTATTCGGGTTCAGATATGTATTCTTTGATTATGAGGAGTAACCCTACCCTCTTTCCAGCCTATTATCCTGTTGATGATGCGCATCTGTACACTAATCACATTATGTTTGGAAATGTCCAGTCGGGTTCTTCCTATTACATAAATCCTTATGCCGAAATGGTTAAAGGTTATAAAGAAAATGGCCGATCAAATCTTTCGGCACAGTTCGAGCTGACACAGAAATTTGATTTTATAACCAAAGGATTATCGGCACGCGCTCTGTTTAATATTTTGCGGATCTCATCGCATTCGATTTCACGTTTTTATAATCCGTACTGGTACTCGCTTGGTTCCTATGATAAAAAGGACAATACCTATAGTATCGTCAATGTAAACCCGGATGGAGGTACAGATTATCTCGGTTATAACAGTGAGGTCGCTAATCCTACGGCAAATACCTATTTTGAAGCGGCCGTAAACTACAACCGTGAATTTGGAAAGCATACTTTAAGCGGATTATTGGTCTATCAGCTTCATAACAATGTCAATCTAGGTGCTGGTGATATCCAAAGTTCTCTGCCATACCGCAATGTTGGTTTGTCGGGGCGTGCCACCTACGCTTATGACAGCCGGTATATTGCAGAAGTAAATTTTGGTTATAATGGATCCGAACGGTTTTATAAAACCCACCAGTTCGGTTTCTTTCCATCTGCAGGTGTTGCATGGAACATCTCAAAGGAGCCCTGGTTTTCAAAATACAGTAATACAATAACCAACCTAAAACTAAGAGTATCATACGGTTTAGTCGGTAACGATGAAATTAGCAGCAATCGGTTCTTATACCTTTCGAATATTAATATGAACAACACTGATTTGACACAATATTTCGGTTTGCAGCGGGCCTACAGCAATAACGGGATTTCAGTGAGCAGGTATGCGGATAAAGATATAACCTGGGAAAAGGCAAAGAAAACAAACTTTGCCCTGGAACTTGGACTCAAAAATGGTTTTACAATGACGGCAGAATATTACACCGAAAATCGTTCACAAATCCTTTTGACACGGTCAAATATCCCTTCTACAATGGGTCTATGGGTAATTCCTGAGTCGAATGTGGGTTCTGCAAAGGCGCATGGAATCGATGTAACGCTTAATTACGACAAATATTTTGGTAATTCGATGTGGATTCAAATGATGGGGAATTTTACATTTGCCAGGAGTAAATACTCGGAATATGATGAGCTGACTTATGACAAGGAGTGGTGGTTATCAAAAGTTGGGTACTCGGTTAATCAAAGTTGGGGATATATTGCTGAACGCCTGTTTGTCGACGAGAAAGAGGTGGCCAATTCACCCACCCAGTTTGGAACCTATTTAGCCGGGGATATAAAGTATCGCGATGTGAATGGCGACGGTGAAATCACCACATTGGATAAAGTTCCAATCGGTTATCCTACTTCTCCTGAAATCATTTATGGATTCGGAGCTTCTTTTGGTTACAAACAGTTTGACGTTTCCCTATTTTTCCAGGGTTTAGCAAACGAATCCTTCTTTATTAATTATGGACAAACATCACCTTTCTTTTCCAATAATGAGGGGGCCCTTGTCGGGAGCAACCAATTGACTTCGTTTATTGCTGACAGCCACTGGAGTGAAGAAAACCGCGATATTTATGCGGTATGGCCCCGCCTTTCAACTTCGAGTGTGTCAAATAATGCCCAGACAAATACCTGGTTTTTACGCGACGGGTCATTTCTAAGACTTAAATCGGCTGAATTCGGTTATTCTTTGCCAAAGCAGTTGGTCAAAAAGATTAATGTACAAAATTTCAGAGTTTACCTAAGCGGAACCAATCTACTTTGCTGGAGCAAATTTAAGCTGTGGGATGTTGAACAAGGTACCAGTGCATTGAACTATCCGTTACAACGGGTATTTAATGTAGGTGTTAACGTAACATTTTAATAATTAAGGAGATGAAAAATTCTAACTATATTTTTATCATTATTGCAATTATTTTCTGCTCTTGTAGCAAATATCTGGATATCGTGCCTGATGGTATTGCAACGATCGACAATGCGTTCTCCTCAAGATATCAGGCAGAAAAATACCTGTTTACCTGCTATTCCTATATGCCAAAGCAAGGTGCCCTGGGTTCCAATCCGGGACTCTCAGCAGGTGCCGACTTCTTTTGTGCCACCAGTGATATCAGTACCAATGGAGCTATTACAGCGGTAGGACAACATATTCAATATGGTGATCAGACAGCTGATGCTCCCTACGCTGATTGCTGGACAGGATACAGCGGATTTAACAGTCCGGGATCCTCATTATATCAGGGTATCAGTGACTGTAATATTTTTCTTGAAAATATTAATTCCGTAAGAGATATGACTGGTGAAGAGCGTGGAAGATGGATTGGTGAAGTTAATTTTCTAAAGGCTTATTACCATTTCTGGTTGCTCCGCCAATATGGCCCGATTTATAATAAAGATAAGAATCAATCAGTTGGGGTATCAATTGCAGACAGTAAGGTTTATCGCAATACCATGGATGAATGTTTTAGTTATGTCACCAGTTTACTTGACACAGTGATTAATAATGAAAATGTACCTGAAATGATCACCAGTGAGGTTGACGAGTTAGGTCGTATCACAAAGGGGATTGC
>JAHEYS010000490.1 GCA_023251475.1 Prolixibacteraceae bacterium | reverse complement strand
CTGATGACATTGCATACGCTACGGATGGGGAGAATTTCAGGGTTGATCCGGCTGCGCCCCCGGTACGCTACCTACGTTACGTGGTTACGGAATGTTATGGTGGATTGCAAACGATTATGTCACTTTCGGAAATGACATTTTTCGAAAAATACAATTAAATTGATGGGGTCGAATTAATGGCTCAAATTTATGGTGATAGGGTAACTTCTCACAGGATAGTCAGCCAAAATATCAAGACTGAAATACCCGGTATTTCTGGAAGTAACTCACTGGGGAATTGAGGCTTCAGGCTTCGGCCTGGAGTCTTGATTACTACATAAAACGGCCAACCAGGGAATAAAACCCCTCAATTACGAGCGGAGATTTCACGGCGCAGCCTCCTTTCCAGGGAGTCTTCACCCAAAAAATTCAATTGTAAAAATATTAATGATGAAAAAACTGAAAGCCGCAAAAGGAAGAGTGCTGATTACTCCCCCCATTGGAACCCCAATGGCAGGTAATGTCAGGCTCGACAATAAATCAAAGGGTGTACATGATGATTTATATTGCAATATCATGATCCTGAACGATAACCATGCGAAAGTATGTCTTCTGGGATTTGATTTAATCGGCCTTGAGTATACAACATGTAACGAAATTAAAAACAGAATAGAAAAAGCTACAGATATTCCAGCCCCAAATATTGTAATTTGGGCTACTCATACCCACTCCGGCCCTAATACCGGGATGCGCATGTACCAGGGTACTGATGATGAAATCAATGCATATCTTGAAGATATGACAGTTAAAGTTATTGTCGGTGTTTCGAAAGCCAATGAAAATTATGATGAGGTTACCTTGAAAGCGGGAAAAACAAGTGTACCGGATCTGAGTTTCAACCGGCGACTGGTTAAAAATGACGGCTCAGTAGTTATGAATTTCGAAACGTTCGACGTCGGGGATATCGCAGGCGTCACGGGACCTGTTGATGAAGAGCTGATTACATTATCTGCCTGGGATAAGGATGGTTCACTGTTTGCCCTGCTTATTAATTTTTCCCTCCATCCGGCAATCCTTGTGGGGTATAAATGGCTTATCTCGAGGGATTTTGTCAACTATCTTGAACAAGACATCATCGATCAATATGGCAGTCAGGTAGTAACGCTCTTTGCCAACGGCGCCGAGGGGAATATCAATCATCTGAATTATCAGAATCCGAACCAGTTGAGAAATTTCGTGGAAGCCGAAAGAGTGGGGAAAAAACTTGGAAAATATGTCGGCGATGCCATCGGTAATTCATCAGCACTGGACGGAAAAATAAGATTCGTTTCAGAGAAAGTCACGATTCCGTTTCGGAAAATTACCGATGATGAAAAACAGTGGGCAGATATGGTACTTGATCGCGATAAGGACCTTGCTGAAGATATGCTGGATGGTATTCCCGATAAAACTTATGCCAAAATGGTAAAGGGAATGGTTGTCAGAACCGATACAGAATGTCAGACGGTTTTGCAGGGAATGGCAATTCATAATTTTGCATTCGTGACTTTCCCGGGGGAGGTGTATGTTGAGTTCGGACTCAAAGTCAAGAGCCTTTCGCCATACAGGAACACCATGGTAATAGGTCTTGCCAATAGTCAGGCAGGTTATATCCCCAAACAGGAGGCATTTTCGCAGGGAGGTTATGAGGTGCGTACAGCATGGACAAGCCAGCTGGTGCATCATGCAGGTGATATCCTTGTCGACATGGTCAAAGAAAAGATTTTGGACAACCTGTTGGGACAAAGTGTAAAAGTGATCGGGAGAAAGGCCTCAGACAACAAGTATCTCCATAAAGATTTTCACATGGCCCTGAATCTTATGATGACATACATCTTTGATAATTTTGGGAAAGATTCCCTGACAACTTATCTGAAAAAGTTTTCACAGGCATATTATCGACCACTCAACCAATCGCTTATGTCAGGAGACAAAGAGATTCTTGCAGATTATTTCAGGGGTATTTATAAAAAAGAGGAATGGCCGGTCAACATCCTTATCCATGAAAATTCTGTTGAAATTTCCCAGGATGCATGTCCTGCCATTTCACATATTGTGCTAAAAGGGGGGAAACCCTGCCCTTGTTACAACGAGACTTATAGCACTGTATATGAAACTATTTGCGAAAACACCCCTTTTGAATATGTTCTGGAATATTTTGATGACGAAACGGGAGCTTGTAGACAACTATTTAATCTGAAGGAGATAAAACAATGATTTCATGTACAGAATTTATTCCTGCCTATAGCGAAGGATTTAAGTTTTTAGAGGAAAAATACGGACGCAAAGAACTGGAGAAATTCTGGAGTTATCTCTCCGATTTATATTTAAAGGATACCTTGAGCAAAATGGTAAGTGACGAGGGACTGGAAGGGTGCAATACCTACTGGTCACATTCCCTGAATGAAGAAGCGGCTGATTTTAAAATGATTCTCGATGAAATAAAAGGGGAATTCAGTATCGATATGATTAAATGTCCGTCAAAGGGAATGTTGAATGAACTAAAACATATGGAGCCGTATCATTCCTATTGCGACCATTGCCCGGCGCTTTATCGACCTATCATAGAGCAACAGGGATATAAATATGACGAAGATTTGTCCAATTGCCCTAAGGCAAGCTGTACAATAACAATAACAGTGAAAAACGAATAATCAATTTTTAATAAATAGGTCAAAATGAAAGAAGAAATCAAAGTGATGAATGCCGCCGGAATTGTAGATTTAGGATTCCCGATGTGGCCCGTATTTGCAGAAGAGACATTGGAGGATATACTGGAACCGTTGAAAACAGGGAAGGTGAATTATTGGACCGGCAAAAAGGGGATGGAATTTGAAGAAAAATGGGCAAAATGGAACGGTGCAAAATTTGCCATGTCGTGTACTAACGGAACAGCCGCACTCCATATTGCTATTTCAAGTCTTGGTATTGGTCCCGGAGATGAAGTAATTGTTCCTTCCTATTCATTTATTGCCTCTTCATTTGCCGTATTACAGGCAGGCGCAATCCCGGTGTTTTGCGATGTGACTGAAGAACATACGATCGATCCGTCACAAATCGAGTCATTGGTTACCAAAAGAACCAAAGGAATTATCGTTGTTCATCTCTATGGCGTTGTTGCCGATATGGGACCGGTACTTGCGATTGCGAAAAAACACAATCTGAAAGTTATTGAAGATTGTGCCCAATGCTTTGGCGGAGAGTTCAACGGAATCAAGGCAGGTGTAATCGGAGATGTTGGTTGTTTCAGTTTTTGCCAGAGCAAACACTTTACCACGGGTGGTGAAGGAGGTATGGTTGTCACCAACGATGAAGACCTGGCATGGGAATGCCGTTCATTCCGGGACCACGGATACGACGTGAAGGAGAGAATGAATATGCTTGCGCTTGAGGAAAAACTCCCATATATCCATAACCGGGTTGGATTCAACTACAGAATGATTGAAATGCAGTCCATTATTGGAATAAATGAGTTAAAGCGGCTTGATTCATGGAATCTTAAAAGAAGATTTACCTATGCCAAAATGTATGATACAGCCTTTAAAGACCTTAAGGGAATCAAAAGTCTTCCGGTAAATACTGCAGAACGGAAAAATGCATACTGGTGGTACCCGATTGTACTCGACACCGATGCCCTGAATATTGATGCCCCGGCTCTTATCCATGAACTTCACGATCAGAATATTCCGTGTTACGGAATTCAGTGGCCCGAAGCGTATATGGAAAAAGCGTATAAGGAACACAACGGTTTCGGCGCACACCATTTCCCTTTCAGATCGGAAGAATATACCGATAAAAACAGTGTAAAATATACTGAGACATTTTGCAAAACAGCTAATGCACTAAGAAAGAAAACAATAAGTTTATTTCTGCACCCATCGTGGGAAGAAAAACATATTGA
>JAHEYS010000489.1 GCA_023251475.1 Prolixibacteraceae bacterium | reverse complement strand
TTATCGCCGGTGAAGCTCTCCTGTATGGTTTTAATAATAGGAATTGCACCACAGACTGCAGCTTCATACCCGATTTTTACATTTTTTGATTCCGCTGTTTCAAAGATTGCTTTCCCCCTTTCGGCCAAAAGCGCCTTGTTGGCAGTGACCAAATGTTTCCCCGAATTGAGAATATCAATACACAGCTGATATACAAAGTCGCTCTTTCCGCCAATCGTTTCAACGACTAAATCGATCTCTTTTGAAGTAATAATCTCACGAATATAGTGATTGGCTTCTGCTCCTGAGAGCTCCTTTCCCCCGCCACAAAACAGACTGAGTGGCAGATTAAACCGTTCAGCAGCTATTGCAGGACTAATTTCAACAATTTGTTTGAGTACGATTTCTGTTTTGGCCCTGACCGACAGGTCATTATTTATTTCTGTAATAATCTGTGCTACACCTCCGCCAACTGTTCCGCAGCCCAATATAGCTATGTTTAAACGCTCCATTTTATAGTTGTTGAATATTTTTCGCAAGATAAGAATTTTTACAAATGAAGTTTTACCTTTGAAGTTTGATGTCAAACTCTGTCAATTAAGGACATCGTTTGAGCTGGTACACTTTTACTTTCTTTAAACAGAAATTAATACCATCAGATTTAATGAGAAATATGCTGTTTTTGAATCTATTGATTCTAATTGGCTTCAGTTCTTTTGCCCAAAAGGTTAAAAACGACCCGGTATTGGAAAATAAACTATTAAAACCATACAATAATTACTTCAGGCTCGAACATGAATGGGTCTATACACAACTTAATAAATCAGCTTATATTCAGGGTGACGATATCTGGTTTACATCGTATATTTTAAACCCCTCAAACAGCCATTTAAACTTTACCACCTCTAAACTTTATGTTGAGCTCTGGTCTCCGGCCAGGACCCTCATTAGCCGAAAGATTCTTTTTGTTTCCCAGGGGACAACCAACCATTTTATTCACCTTCCCGACTCAGTGGCGCCCGGCACCTACTGTTTGAAAACCTATACCAGCTGGATGCGGAACTTCTATGCGGAAAATGACTTCCTGACACTGATTACGGTTATGGGGCAGCATACCAATCCTGAAAATGGTGTTAAATCAAATCAGAATAAAAAAGTCAGCCTGAATACTCCAGGAGAAACGAAGCTTTCAACAGCATCCGGGGAGGATTACGACATTCAGTTTTTACCCGAAAGCGGATCATTTCTCGAAGGTGTGGATAATGTACTGGGAGTAAGGGCAACAGATCAAACAGGTAAGGGAATTAAAATAACCGGGAAAATATTCAGCTCTGATGATCAGGAAATTAGCTCATTCTCAACCGCTGAATCAGGTATTAATAACCTCACGATTCCCGCTGCTTCTAACCTCCCCTACCATGCAAAAGTGATCCTTCCTGACAGTACGACCCGCGATTTACCGCTTCCAAAAACAGAAGCTGAAGGGGTGGTCATTCAAATAAATTCCTTCGGTTCTAATGTATTCTGGTTCAGAATTCAAACTAATGAGAAAACCCGTCAGTTGAACAAATCGTATACCCTGATGATACATGCCAACGGAGTTTTGTCCAATACCTACCTTTTCAATTTTTCAAAATCGAATGCTGTGCAGTTTAAAATCGATAAAAAGGATATTACAAAAGGGATCGTTTATGCCACACTTTTTGATGAGCAACTAATTCCCGTAGCAGAGCGTATTTTTTATAACCGGGATATTACATCCAGGGGCAATCTAACCCTAAACCTCCAGCAATTGAGCAATGACTCGGTAAATCTGAATGTTTTGATTGCTGATACCCTTTCCCAACCAAAATCGGTAAAATTAAGTGTATCTGTACTTCCGGGTGAAACGGTCTTAAACCATTTCAGCAATAGCCTCCTGGCTGAATCAATTCTCCGTCCGTCTCTAAAAGGTCCTATCGAAAATCCAAACGGCTATTTTGAGAAAAATGATATTAACCATCTAATTGCGATTGACAATCTGCTGCTAACCCAGGGGTGGCGTAAATATGACTGGCCGACTATCCTGAAAGATACCACTGACAAGTTCACCCATCCTTTCGAAGCAGCTTTTACCATTGAGGGTAGCGTTAAAAACTGGATTAAAAACAAACCCGAATTAAAGAGCAATATCACCCTGATCTCTCCGCTGAACAAACTTTTTCTGCTGACCCCGGTTGACAGTGCCGGAAAATTTAAATTCGATCGCGTCTATCTTAATGACTCCACCTGGATTATCGCCTCCGCATCAAACAATAAAGGAAAAAACTGGAACCGGGTACTTCAAATGAAGATTCCTGAATCCTTTCCTGAAGCTCCTGATATTCTACCTGTTGCAACCTTTACGAAAAAGACTAAAGATGTCATGGATAGTATTCCAAGACTTACCAAGGGTAATATTCTGTTACCTGAAATGGTGGTTAAAGCGGATAAAAAGAACCCATTTGCCGATAATATCTATGTTGGGTTAATGGATCGGACACTGGAACTGACCAAGGAAAATTACAACCAGTTTCATAATTTGGAGATGCTTTTGCTCATCCAGTTCAATATCAGAACTGAAATGACCCAAAATGGTGAATATCAATTTAATATGGGCAGAGGTATGACTTCCCTTACCGGTAACGGAGGTGAACCCAGAATGATGATTGATGGAATGAGGGTTTACGATGCTCAGGAGATACTTAATCTTCCTTTGGAGTTAGTAGGGTATGTAGCTGTCAATAAGGATGGTCTGGGCGGAGGAATGGAGGGTTCAGGTGGTAGTATTGTCATTCAGACTCGCACAACTCCTCTCTTCGAAAATAATGGTGACGGTACCAATATAAAACGGCTTTTTGTAAACGGATATGCAGCACCCCGAAAATATTTCGAGCCAAAGTACATCATTACTCCTGGCACTTCCGATTATGACAAATATGCTGCCATCTTTTGGAACCCGGATCTGATTACCGATTCAGTGAAATCAGCCTCCTTCAGATTTTTTGTACCCAGGGAGATTAAAACAATTTCTGTCCGCATTGAAGGAATGTCATTGGATGGTAAGATCTACCTGCACGAGCAAAAAATAACCCTGCAGGGAAGAAATTAATTTTCTGAAAGTTTGTCTATTTGTTCCCAATCCTGTAAAGACTTGATTCGTTGCGGATTAGAAAAGTATTTTGTGCAATTGCAGGAGTGGCAAAAAGGTCACCCGGTAATTTATTTTCAGCTACAATTTCAAGTGTGCGGCCGGCCTTAATCACAAGTGTCTCCCCTTTTACAGAGGTAAAATAGACCTTTCCTCCGGCAAAGACCGGTGAAGCATTATATTTATTCTTCAATTTACTGGTATAGAGCGTTTCACCTGTTTTTGAATCAATGGCAATCAGGTTATTTCGGCTGTCAGCCGTATAGATCACTCCATCCTTGATCAGCGGGCTAAGCAATTGTAAAATAGGGGTTTTCAGTCGCCACAGAATTTTTGACTGAGTAACATCTCCTGACCCCCGGGGATCAACAGCCAGTAATTCGGCATACTTTTCACCCTCTTTCGGGGTCACAAAACTGGTATAGAAAAAGACCATCCCATCTTCGGTAATTGGCATCGCAATAGTGGAATCTTCACCCTGTACAACGCGCCAAACCTCCTTCCCGGTTTGGACTTCATAAGCGATACAGACCGCTGCTCCGTTGGATATCAGGAGCTCCTTCCCTTCTACATTCACCACGATCGGTGTGACATAGGCTTTTCTCCCGACAGGTGCAAGCCGTTCGTAGTACTCCTGAGGTCGTTCAGCCCGCCAGACTGTCTCACCGTTTTTCTTATTGAGTGCAACGATGAACTGGTGATCGGTACCTTCAAAATGGAGAATAAGAAGATCTTTATAAAGTATGGGTGAGGCGCCTGTCCCCTGCATGTGTT
>JAHEYS010000205.1 GCA_023251475.1 Prolixibacteraceae bacterium | reverse complement strand
AAGAAAAGTTTTACCTTTGTCTGCAAATCCAACTGCCTTGAAAAAGAAAATAATTCTTCTTGGGACGACCTGGCCCTTCCGAAGCGGAGGCATTGCCACCTTTAATGAAAGACTCACAAAAGCACTGATTGACAATGGTGATGAAGTAATAAATTACACTTTTTCGCTTCAATATCCCTCCTTCCTGTTTCCCGGAAAGACACAGCTTTCGGATCAGCCTGCTCCCGAGGGACTCGATATCAGGATAAAAGTCAATTCCGTCAACCCTTTCAACTGGCTGGCCATCGGGAAGGAGATCAGGCAACTCAAACCTGACCTGCTTTTGGTACGATATTGGATCCCCTTTATGGCCCCCTGCCTGGGCACCATTGCCCGAATTGTGCGCAAAAACAATCATACCAGGGTAATTGCCATAGCCGACAATGTGATTCCTCACGAGAAGCACTTCACTGACAATATATTAACACGTTACTTTACAAAGAGTTGTCATGGATTTATCACCATGTCACGAGCGGTATTAAATGACCTGAAGCAATTCAGACCACTTGCTCCCATGATTTATACACCTCACCCGTTGTATGATATCTTCGGGAACATTGTCAGCAGGGAACAGGCCCTTCAACGACTTAACCTCGACCCCCAATTCCGATATCTTCTGTTTTTTGGTTTTATCCGCGATTACAAAGGGCTCGACTGGCTTCTGGAAGCATTCGGCGATGAAAAACTGCGAAAGTTCCCTGCCAAACTGATTATAGCCGGAGAATTTTATACCTCCCCTGAAAAGTATTTACAAATTATCAGGGATAAGAATCTCTCCGAACATGTGATTTTAAGGACAGATTTTATCGCAGACCTTGACGTTGCCAACTATTTTGGTGCAGCCGATATGGTCGTACAGCCTTATAAATCAGCCACCCAGAGTGGGGTTACCCAGATTGCATTTCATTATAATAAGCCAATGCTGGTAACCGATGTAGGCGGATTAGGAGAAATTATCCCCCACGGAAAAGTTGGTTATGTGGTTAATCCGGGACCGGATGCAATAACCGAGGCAATAGTCGATTTTTACCAGAACAACCGGGGTGAATTCTTTACCGATAATGTAATCCGCGAAAAAGAGAAATTCTCCTGGGGAACAATGATTGAGACCCTCGAAATTGTTTTCGACAAAGTAAATAAATGAAATAAAAAGTTATTTTTACGTTTCACAAAAGAATTAAGAGGTAAAATATTCCGGATGGATCTGCAGACAGAAATAGAGAAAAGAGAAATTGAAGATTTATTCGAAGATCTGATTAAGTCGTTCACAAGACCCCTTAGCGCGGAGAACGAACAATTGATCAGAAAGGCCTTCCAATTTGCCAATACGGCCCATATGGGCATCCGTCGCAAATCGGGAGAACCGTATATTATTCATCCGATTGCAGTTGCCAAGATTGTTGTGAGTGAGATCGGACTGGGGACAAAATCGGTGCTTGCCGCAATTCTGCATGATGTAGTTGAGGATACTGAGTACACACTCGAAGATATTGAGAATATGTTCGGGGCAAAGGTCGCCTCTCTTGTTGACGGCCTTACCAAACTTTCCGGAACTTTCGACTCCAACCAGGCCACGAATTTCAGGAAAATGATCCTCACCTTATCCGATGACGTGCGGGTGATCCTCATTA
This sequence comes from Prolixibacteraceae bacterium, assembly GCA_023251475.1. Classification (GTDB taxonomy): domain Bacteria; phylum Bacteroidota; class Bacteroidia; order Bacteroidales; family Prolixibacteraceae; genus JAAFHB01. The sequence goes on along the minus strand of JAHEYS010000205.1, from coordinate 10,346 downwards.
AACTTGCCGACCGGCTCCACAATATGCGGACCCTCGACTCGATGACCTATCAAAAACAACTGAAGATCACCTCTGAAACCCTTTATATCCTGGCTCCACTCGCCCATCGTTTGGGGCTGTACGCCATTAAATCGGAGCTTGAAGATCTGAGTCTGAAATACAAAAACCCGGAGATCTATCAGCAAATAAAGATCAAACTGCAAAGCGAACAGGAACGGATCAATTACCTGGTGTACGATTTTGCCAAACCGATACAGGAAAAACTCTACGCTGAGAAATTTGATTTCTCGATCAGTGGTCGTCCCAAGTCGATTTACTCGATTTGGAACAAGATGCAGACCAAAAATGTCACTTTCGATGAGATTTACGATCTGCTGGCCATCCGGATAGTTTTTAAACCTAAAGAGGGAATTTCAGAAAAAAGGCAATGTTTTGACATCCTCTCACTGATCACCGACATTTACACCCCTAAACCAGACCGTATCCGCGACTGGATCACCATCCCCAAAGCCAACGGCTACGAAGCATTGCATGTCACCGTAATGGGCCCTGAGGGGCAATGGGTTGAAGTTCAGATTCGTACAGAAAGAATGGACGAGATCGCCGAACGTGGGTTCGCCGCCCACTACCGGTATAAGGAAGAGGGGGCATCTGAAAGCGAGCTTGACAAATGGCTGATGAAAATTCGTGAATTGCTCCGTAATCCCGAATCTGACGCCCTGGATTTTTTAGATGAATTTAAACTAAATCTCTACTCCCAGGAAATTGTCATTTTTACCCCCAAAGGGCAAATGAAAATGTTACCAAAAGGGGCTACAGTGCTTGACTGTGCATACGATATCCACTCGGAACTTGGAAATCATTGTATAGGGGCAAAGGTGAACCATATTCTGGTGCCGATGAGTCATGTGCTGAAAAGTGGCGACCAGGTGGAGATCCTCACCTCCGATAAGCAGTCGCCAAAACCTTCATGGATTGAGAGTGCAATCACCGCAAGGGCAAAATCAAAAATCAGGGACTCGTTTAAACAGGAGCAGAAAAAACACATCGAGGACGGACGAAACGAATTGAATGTTCAACTTGAAAAATTAAATGTAAAACCATCCTCAAACACCTTAAAAAAACTGATTGCCCATTACGGGCTCCACACCAAGGAACAACTTTACGCCGAAATAGGGATGGGACTGGTGAGCCTCGAAAACCTGGAAACCACACTTCTTGAAAAATCGGTAAACAAATTCATTAAATTCTGGAAATTATCCTTCGTATTTGGAGGGGATAAAAAAAATGACAATCAGGTAATTGACAAAAAGAAGCCCTTTTTACTCACCGAAGACCAGAAAAAAGCAAACTTCCTGCTTGCCCCATGTTGCAATCCCATCCCCGGCGACGACGTCGTTGGATTCGTTTCTGAAGGGGGACAAATCATGATTCATAATAAATCCTGTCCTGAAGCATTAAAAATGATGTCAAGTCACGGAGATGACATTATCGAGGCAACCTGGACAAAATCAAAAATGCTTTTTTATCTTACCCATCTATATATCAGGGGATTTGACCACCAGGGAATCGCAAATAAAATCACCAATGTCATCTCAAATGAATACGGAATCAATATGCGGTCAATCAGCCTTGATGCACACGACGGTATCTTTGAAGGAAACCTCTACCTTTATATTCAAAATACCGAACTGCTTGAAACGCTGATAACCAAGCTGTTAAATATTAAAGGCGTCGATACGGTACACAGAAAGGAAATTTAAAGCTTTGAATTTCATATTTTTCTGCTGAAATGGTTGATTCAAAAAATATTTTTTAATTTTACACTCTATTTTAACTTAGATTAAGTATGAATAGTATGCTTGATAATATTTAAACAGTATGCCTGATAATAGAGAAACAGTAAAATCACTTTTTACGGAATACCTCGAAAGGAAAGGTCACCGGAAGACTCCTGAACGATTTGCTATCCTTGACGAGATATATTCACGTGACGGTCACTTCGATATAGAGACATTATATATCTCTATGAAAAACAAGAACTACAGGGTAAGCCGTGCCACATTGTACAATACAATAGAGCTGCTGCTTGATTGCAAGTTAGTTGTAAAACATCAGTTTGGAAAAAATATTGCACAGTTTGAAAAGACGCTTGCCTCCACACAGCACGATCACCTGATCGATATCAGAAACGGAAATGTGATGGAATTTCAGGACCCCAGAATTCTTGAGATTATTCAGGATGCATGCGCCAAACACCATTTCAGACTCTCACATCACTCTCTTTATCTTTATGGGGAGATGGATAATCCAACATAGGATGATTCAACAGGTGAATATTTGAAAATTTGGAATTGGGACTGAACACCCTGATTGTACTCCGAACAAATTATTTAATATTTCCGGGCATCAATATCATAAAAAACAACCTCCGATCAGGGAGGTTTTTTTTCGCCCGTTTTCTGAAAATTATCCTTACCTTTGGTCGATTTTTGCCCGGCTTACAGGCAAATCTCAGAATACTTTAAATAAAAAATAATAGACATATGAAAGTAGATGTATTGCTTGGTCTTCAGTGGGGAGACGAAGGAAAAGGAAAAGTTGTGGATGTACTGACTCCTCATTATGATGTTATCACCCGGTTCCAGGGAGGACCGAATGCCGGTCACACACTGGAATTCAACAATATAAAACATGTCTTACACACTATTCCTTCAGGTATTTTCAGAGCGGATAAGATTAATGTTATCGGAAATGGTGTGGTCATCGACCCTTCCATTTTCAAAAAGGAGATTGACTCACTGCTAAAACTGGGCTTCGATCTGAAAAAGACTCTTTATATCTCAAAAAAAGCACACCTTATTCTTCCGACTCACCGGTTGCTCGACGCAGCATCAGAGGCTGCAAAAGGGGATGCTAAGATTGGTTCAACATTAAAAGGGATCGGTCCGGCCTATCGCGATAAAATTGGCCGCGACGGTCTCAGAGTTGGTGATATCCTCCATAACTTCGATGAAAAATATAAGGTGCGGGTAAAACAACACACCGACCTTTTAAGTAAGTATTACCATTTCGACTACCAGGCTGCCCTGAGCGATTATGAAAAAGCGTGGTTTGAAGGGATTGATACCATCCGTCAATTCCAACTGATCGACAGTGAAACTTTTATTAATAATCAGATAACCGCAGGAAAATCGGTCATTGCCGAAGGTGCCCAGGGAACGTTGCTCGATATTGATTTCGGCTCCTACCCTTTCGTGACCTCCTCCAATACCATAACCGCCGGTGCCTGTACCGGTTTGGGAATTGCACCTAACAAAATCGGGAAAGTTTACGGGATTTTTAAAGCCTATTGTACCCGCGTAGGAAGCGGTCCATTCCCTACGGAACTCAACGATGCCACGGGACAAAAACTCAGGGATGTGGGAAATGAATACGGTTCCACCACCGGACGTCCGCGCCGTTGTGGATGGCTTGACCTGGTTGCACTAAAGTATGCCATAATGATTGATGGTGTGACTGAATTAATTATGATGAAAGCCGACGTTCTCGATGATTTTGACACCATAGAGGTGTGCACCAAATATAAAATAGATGGTCAGCTCACCGAAGATTTCCCTTATGAACTGGATGAAAATGTGGTACCTGTTTATGAATCACTTCCCGGCTGGAAAAAACCACTTACGGGGGTAACCAGCGAAAGCAGCTTCCCGGAGGAGTTAAAGCAATATATAAGTTTTATCGAAGAAAAACTGCAGGTTCCGGTCACCATTGTTTCCGTCGGACCCGACAGATCGCAGACAATTCAGCGATAATTGATCATGTATTTGCAGGTACCCGATTAATTTTGCACCTTCAAATATAGATTGATGAACATGTTATAATTCAAATCAAATACAATCCCGGTAGCGTTCCGGGATTTTTTATTTGATCATAATTGGTTACCTTTATTGTGACCATTGGGTCCATTCGCAGCGTGTTTTTAACTTAAAGGGAAAGACATGCAGCGAATGAATACACAGGAACTTTAACTCAGAAACGCCGATGCTTTAAATTCTGTGGTTATACTGTAAACATCATTAAAGCAAGTACTATGTCAACATTCTCTTCTTCCGGTACAATGGGGCTTTTCACCGATTTCTATGAGTTATCGATGGCTCAGGGCTACTTCTTTGCAGGTAAAAAAGAGGAGCAATCGGTGTTTGATTACTTTTACAGAACCAACCCCTTTGAAGGGGGATTTCTTGTTTTCGCAGGATTGGGTGATTTGCTGCATTCATTGCATGATTTCAGGTATTCCTCCGAAAACATCACCTACCTTGAAAGGTTGGGCTTTCATTCTGAATTCCTTGATTACCTGAAGGATTTTCGCTTTAACGGAACGATATTTTCGGTAAGGGAGGGAGAAATTGTATTTCCAAATGAGCCACTGCTTCGCGTTGAGGGAAATATTATCGAAGCTCAGCTGATTGAAACGATGCTGCTGAATATCCTTAATTTTCAGTCGCTGATTGCGACCAAGGCATTCAGGATAAAATTGGTTGCCGGGGAGAAATCATTTGCAGACTACGGCCTCCGGCGTGCACATGGGCCGGGTGGCATTCAAGCCAGTAAAGCTGCAATTATTGGCGGTGCATCATCCACCTCAAACGTTCAGGCCGGCTTCCTCTACGATATTCCCGTTTCGGGAACGATGGCCCACAGCTGGGTGCAAAGCTTTGATAACGAATTGACCGCATTCAGGGAATATGCAAAGTTCAATGCCAATCATACCATCCTTCTTGTCGATTCATATGATACTTTGAGAAGCGGAATTCCAAATGCAATTACCGTAGCCAAAGAGATGAAGGTCAGGGGAAATAAGTTAATCGGGATCAGACTTGACAGCGGTGATTTGGCCTATTTTAGTAAGAAGTCGCGAAAATTACTTGACAATGCAGGATTGGAATATGTTAAAATATTTGCATCCAATCAGTTGAACGAATTTGTGATCAGCAGCCTGAATGAACAACATGCTCCAATCGACGGATATGGTATTGGCACGGAACTGATTACAGGCAAACCTGATGCGGCACTTGACGGTGTCTATAAGCTGGCGCTTTGCAATGGCACACCACGTATGAAAATATCGGAAAATGTTGAGAAAATGACCTACCCCGGAAAGAAGGCGGTTTACAGGTATTTCGATAGTGATGGTAACTTCTACCGTGACAGCATTCTGCTTGAAGAGGAAGATCCCGCCTCCTGCCACGAAATATACAACCCGGTCCACCCGGACAAATCAACATCCGTAACCGGATTAATCTGCGAACCGCTTCACAGCAAGGTATTCGAAAACAATGCAATTTGCCATCCCCTCCCCTCTCCTCAAATGTGTCATGAATATTTATTGTCGCGTGTTGCATTATTGCCACTCGAACATAAGCGGTTTATTATGCCCCACCTCTATAAGGTAGGGACATCCAGAAAACTGCTGGATTTAAGGGATCAGCTTCGAAAACAGATTCACAGCAAATCAAATTAGCAGTTCACAAGATTTCAGAATAGATTAAATTTGTCAATCAAAATAATTAACACCTGTGATGCTATGACCCAACCAACCATTGTTGAAATCCGAAACCTGCAAAAGAGTTACGACCAGAAACTGGTACTGCAGGGTATTGATCTTCAGATTACTGCAGGCCAGATTATTGGCTATATTGGTCCCAATGGTGCCGGAAAATCGACCACTGTAAAGATTCTCTGCGGTTTAATCACTGATTTTCAGGGAGAGGTGACCATTTTCGGAAAAGATCTTCGCAGACAAACCGTCGAAATCAAACAGCAGGTCGGTTATATCCCGGAGAATGCTGCACTTTATGAGTCACTCACACCACTCGAATTTATGGAGTTTGTTGGCGAAATGCGCGGTCTCGGGACAGATCAGACGCGACGGAAAGCCGAAGCGCTGATGGGCATCTTCGAAATGAAGCCACATCTGAACCAACGGATTGCAACATTCTCCAAAGGGATGCGACAGAAAGTATTAATCTGCTCCGCACTGCTGCACAATCCGGATCTGATCTTTATGGATGAACCGCTCTCCGGTCTTGATGCCAATTCGGTCATTATGGTCAAGGAGATGCTGATTCACCTGGCACGAGAAGGGAAGACCATTTTTTACAGTTCGCACCTGATGGATGTTGTCGAAAAAATTTCAGACCGGATTATCCTCATCGATCAGGGAAGAGTGATCGCTGACGGATCGTTCGATGAATTAAACAAACTTTCACAAGACGAAAACCTCGAGAAAATGTTCACCCGTCTGACCGGAAATACCGATCACAGCCAAAAGGCAGAGGCATTTATCCATGCATTCGAAAAGTAAAAACCATGATCCGTTTTATCCTTTCACTTTTTATCCCCTTCAAATGGTTCATCGAAAAGATGGGAGCCGATTATCAACAATTCATCCGGATTCTTAACCTGAAACTGACACTCGATGATCGTCGTGTGAGTAAATTTTCAAGGAGAAAGGAAAATGGCCAGGGTAAGATGATGGTCCGCCAATCGATCTTCCAAATCTTTATCGGCGCCCTTTTTGGAATGTTTATCATCCTGATTAAATCGCCCTTTACCTTTTACTACATGGCCCATACATTGGTGATGGTGATGATGGCGATGATGATTATATCTGAGTTTACCACTATTCTATTCGATACATCAGAAAATGCGATCATCCAGCCGTTACCAATCAAAGGCAATACAGTAAGTCTGGCCCGAAATGCCCATGTTTTTATTTATTTGTCGCTCATGGCATTTAATCTTTCAGTGATTACGCTCATTATTGCATTCTTCAGGTTCGGTATTTTTTCGGGACTGATCTTTATTTTTACCATTTTCCTCAATGTATTGTTCACCCTCTTTTTTGCCAATATCCTCTACCTTTGCATTATGCGGCTGGCCAGCGGCGAACGGTTAAAAAACCTCCTCATGTATTTTCAGATTGCCATTGCAGTTTTTTTCATGGCAGCTTACCAGATCGGATTAAAAATGATTGACAGATCGGTAATCACAGATATGGTCTTACCCGTAAACTGGTACACCTACCTGTTTCCCCCTGCATTCTTTTCGGGATTGACCGAAGCGCTGACACTTTTCATCTTTGATCCGCCGCATCTGAAATTTATAGCCGAAGCGCTAATTGTTCCACCCGTTGCAATTTACATCACAGGGAAATACCTCACCCCCGTTTTTAACCGGAAATTAATGGAACTGGAACAGGGAGACCGCGTTTCAAAAATAAAGACAGAGTCTGTCCGTGAGAGCCTCTGGTACCGTTTGATGGCCGCAATTTTTGTTTCCAAACAGGATGAAAAGGCCGCTTTTAAACTGATGTGGAAAATGACCGGGCGTGAACGGCAATTTAAACAAACCCTACTCCCATCAGTCGGGTATGTTATTATCATGATTATCGCCCCGAATATCAGCCATAAATTCAGCTTAAGCGATCTCGCCAGTGGTGACAAGTATATATTTGTTTTGTATATTTTTATGTTTATTTCAGCAGGGTTAAGCAGTTCATTGCTGATCGGAAATAATTCATCCGCATCCTGGATATTTAAAGCACTCCCTTCATCGTCGCCGGCCGGCTTCTTCAAAGGGTGCATCAAAGCTGCCTTTGCAAGGTTCTTCATCCCTTTGTATCTGATCATTGCGATGGTCGTTTGTACCTTTTGGGGAATCAGGGTCTTGCCCGATGTATTGATCGCACTCCTTTGCATCTACCTGTTTAGTTTGCTTTTGTACTATTTTCAGCAACCAGGCTTCCCATTCACCCTTGAAAAAACGGCGATACAAGGCGGGAGTAATACCACTAAAATATTCGGACTGATCATTTTAACGGTAATCGTCGCATTCCTGCATAAATTTTTGCTCCACTGGTTTGATTTTGCCAGTATAATACTGATTCCCCTCTATATTGGAGCAATATACTATGTAAACAGGATCATGGTTTACCGGAAAATATCCTGGCAGGAGGTTGATCAGGTCAATAACTATTCTTGACAAAATGTCTTAATTAATGAAGTTAAAAAAACAAGAAATAAAATATCGTAGATTATGGCTAAGAGTATAAAAGGGACAATTACAGAACAAAATCTGTTGAAGGCGTTTGCAGGCGAATGTCAGGCAAAGAACCGTTATGAATTTTTTGCAGAACAAGCAAAAAAGGAGGGTTACGAGCAGATTGCCGCCATCTTTGAGAAAACCGCGCTACAGGAACAATCACACGCCAAACAGTTTTTTAAGTTTATGGAGGGTGGGGCCGTTGAGATCAAAACGGTATTTACAACAGGATTGGCAGATCAGACCATTGACAATCTGAAAACAACCATTGACGAGGAGAATAAGGAATGGTCGGCTCTTTATCCTCAGTTTTCGGAGACAGCCAAAGCGGAAGGTTTTCCGGCAATTGCTGCCATCTTCAAACTGATCGCCAGGGTGGAGGCTGAACATGCGAAACGGTTTGGAAAACTATTGAAGAGACTCGAAGACGGCACTGTATTCCGCCGTGAACAACCGATAAAATGGGAGTGTCGTAAGTGCGGATATATTCATGAAGGGGAACAACCGCCACAAGTTTGTCCGGCCTGTAACCACCCCATTGGGTACTTTGAAGAGATGGCTGATAATTTGTAGCAATAAGGCAATGCCTTTTTGCTACAAATTGCACCAAATTTGCATGTCTCCAATAAATTCAAAAAATTTGCACCGGCAAGGAAGTACCTGTTGCTACAGTCTTTTCCCATGAATATCATATGCCATCAATGTATTCCCATGCCTTATATACAGGATTCCGTTGGCAATCACAGGATGGGAGAAATGTTCCTTCGTCCCTTTTTCCAACCTGAATTTGCTGATTTCATTGAATTTATTGTTCCCGAAATTAATAAGTTTCACCTCGCCCGTTTCGTTGTAACAATAAAACAGATCGTCTGCATAAATCAGACTTCCCTTGTTCACACCCAAAGAATCAACCACGCTACCGGTAGTTGTATCGATGCAGACCAGCCGCTTCTTTTTTACGGTTGTAAAAAGATGGTCGCCTGATTTGATAAACCCTCCCATGGCATTGGTCACATTAACATTTCTCCAGACCTCTTTTATGGTTTTCCCGTCAGGTGACAACGCCAGTTTTACAGCCCCATTACCATTACCATCACTTACAATATAGTAGATAAACCCATCAGCATAAATTGGTGTATTGCAATGCTCACCTTCCAGTTTGAAGTTCTCAAGTTTTTGAGACCAAAGCATTTCCCCGTTTTTTGCATCAAGGCCAAAAATATAATGATGTGAGATCGCAACAAAAATCTTGCGCGAAGGTAAAGTGATCATCATTGGGGAACAAAAAGAGGTTGAGTCGCCGAATGCTTTGGATGACCAAACTATTTTGCCTGAAAAGCGATCCAATGCCACAACATTATTTACTAACCCTCCCGCCATAAAGTAGATCTTGTCACCATCGATCAGTGGCGATTCTGCATATCCAAACATATTCTCAACACCACCCATCTCCGGGACCATGTCAACAGCCCATTTCTCCTTCCCTGTCGCTAATTCATAACCGGCCAATCTGCCCCGGCCGGAGCTGGTATAAACCAAATCATCAACTACTGTAGGGGTTGCACGTGAGCCGGGGAAACTGGCCGCAAATCCCTTGCCGTAATACTCTTTTCCGTTGGCCGCTTTCCACAGTAACTTTCCTTTCAGATCAAATGCAAACAGGTAACTTGTACTGTCAGCCTCACCATTAATCAGCAATTTATCTTTTGTTACAACAGGTGCCGCATAACCGGCGCCAATCTCTTCAGTAAACCATTCAAGCGCTGGTCCTTTTTCGGGCCATTTTTTCAACAGATTGGGTTCATGGTAAATACCATCGCGATTCTCACCGCGCCATTGAACTGTTTTCTGGGCATAACCCTGGTTTACAACAAATAACACGAAGACAAAAACTGAAAGCAATTGAATGTTGCTCATTACTGATTGCATTATTAAAGAAAATGGATATTACTGAGGATGAAATTCAAGATTGTTCACCACAGATGCAAAGGTAATGAATCCGGCTGATGCATAAAGAGCTTAATAGACTAAAAAGCCTCTTTCGGTGATACAATTCCCCTCTCCGGTGAATCTCCTTTCATTCCTTTAAGTGACACTCTATTTTTGCCTTCGTATTAATAACAATAAAAAATTATAGAGATGAAGACAAAAATAATGTTAACCCTTGTGATGATCCTGTTTAGTGGAAATTTTTGCTTCTCACAACCAGAACATGGCGGAATGAAACCACCCTCAATCAG
>JAHEYS010000488.1 GCA_023251475.1 Prolixibacteraceae bacterium | reverse complement strand
CTTACCCGGGGTTATTCAGATTTTGCCCCTGCAGGGCAATCAATTGAAATGATCATTCTGTAATAACTTAGTCTGGTCAGACGTAATTTATTTACTGATAATCTGCGCCCTGAAAGGGCAGCCTATCAATAACCCGGGGCGAAACCCCGGGTTAAACAATGCACGAACAAAACCGTCCGCGATCTAAAGCCCGCAAATGCAGCGCAGCTCCCGTCGGACGGAACGGCGCCGGGCTCAAATGGGATATTACCGGAACCCCAATCGTGTCTGGTAGTTTCCGGTGCATGGAAAGGGAGATTTTCAATGATCTGCGCGATTGCACCGGTTGTAAACTTGCCCATTAACCCTGGGTTGCGCTCCCGCTTACCCGGGGTTATTCAGATTTTGCCCCTGCAGGGCAATCAATTGAAATGATCATTCTGTAATAACTTAGTCTGGTCAGACGTAATTTATTTACTGATAATCTGCGCCCTGAAAGGGCAGTCGATCAATAACCCGGGGCGAAACCCCGGGTTAAACAATGCACGAACAAAACCGTCCGCGATCTAAAGCCCGCAAATGCAGCGCAGCTCCCGTCGGACGGAACGGCGCCGGGCTCAAAAAAGGTCAGTGACCAGGTGATGGGTTCAGAAACTGAAAATCAAACGGTTACGGCACGAAAAGCAGCGCTAAAATTCCTCATGAAACCTTCTAAAATGGTAGGCGTACCATTTTGGATTAATTAAACGGACAAAAAGGGAACTCCGGGTGTCTTTATCATAGGTAGACCGGACCAACACGCGCACATAGTTGGATATCCAAATTCCAAAATAGCCGATCGAAAACGAAAAACGTTCCCATCGCGGGTGGTTGATATTGCGCTTAACCCTGCGTATAAACAGCCGCGACTGCCAGTCTGGTTCGCAGGTGATGTACCCGGGATGATCCTGCGCTATACTGTTAATGGCCAGGTTCCCATTCATCAGGTGAAAATATTTTCCAAAATCCTTCACCACCTTTAAAGGGTTGTCACGCTGTGAAAGTAAAAGCAGATCATAACTTTGCCGGAGATAAAGGCTGCCATAATAATAAGCGTGATCGTTCACCTGAACATTCAGTATATTATGGATGATCTGATGCTGATCACAGAGAACGAACATTGAACCGGGCTGGTCGAGCTTCCTGTTATTCAGGATAAAGTCATTAATATCAATAACTTTAGATGACGGGTAAACCAATAGCTGCCGGTGAATCTCAACAGCTGCCGTACGGTGGTCATGCACCATACGCGGGTAATGCTTGGTCACCGCCCTGTCTTTTGGATTGTAGACCAGCAAAGGACGATAACCGGTGGCAATCAGGAGCTCAGCCGCCCGTTCCATAACTTTTTCATCCACTAAAAAATCAATATCACCCACCATGCGCTCAGCAATATCCTGATAAAGGCCATCCAGCAGATGAGCCGTCCCTTTGAGGAATATGGGGAAGAGGCCTTCTTTATTGAGAATCGCCGTAATTTCGTGCGCCTGCGCGATAATCTGCCGGTTATGCTCCCGGTTTAATGAAGTGACATCTTCCATATATTCGACAAGATCGGCGGGTAGTTCGTCGAGAAGTCCGGCCCGTTGCAGCTGAAGGTACAGGGCAGGAAAAACAAACTCACTTGTACTCGTCCATACGACTTTTTCCCACTCCACACTGCCCGAACGGATTATCTCCCGAACCGCTTCAATCCGTTCAGGACAACACCCCAGGGTGAGGCATTTTGCGACAAAAAACAGGGTGTCACTTCCGGTCATCCGAATAAAAATAGATTAATTGGTCACTTGACATATTACATATTTGTTCAACCACTTCGTGGCTGGGGGTTCATTCTTAGTCTTTGCCGTGAGTTGCACTCACGGTAATCCTTTTAGGTTTTTAAAAATAAGTTGTTTATTGCGATTAAACAAACTTATTCATTGTAAATAGCGAAAATCATTAAAGTCAGGCCCTAACTACACCTTCCATGAGTTTTCTTCGGCGCACCCAAAGGTCGTACCTCATAATGACCACATTTTCCCGTTATCATTAAACCTGGTCTACTGATCGCTATTGGGAATCATAATGAATAGTTAGTAAAGAGGTTGCTTCGGTACTCCAAAAGTCGTGCCTCGCAATGACGAATGCATTTTTTTAGATGGAGATGGGGGTTGGAGTTGGCGGCAGAGCCGCCAACTCCAACCCCCATCTCCTGTCACAAAGCTAAGCCCGTCATTGCGACGAGGCACGAGGAAGCAACCTCTTTCATCCATTTCTGAGCGCCTGAATGGAGTTACCTCTAAAATCAAAAGAAAATCATCAAAGCCAGCCCCTTTCCCAAAGCATGAAAGGCTTCTAAGCATCAACCAGGGGCATCTCCCCTGGGGATTGCATTCAGACTGAAGGCCTGACAGCCAGACTGGTATGAAACAATTCCTCCACCGCCTCAACCATCTTCGCATGATCGGAATAGGTGAGCCGGTAGCAGGGGATTTCGAAAAACCAATCCAAAAACCTGGAGGCCACCTCGTGTGCCGGAGGGAGCCACAACTGCTGAAGAAAAGCATCCATGACTGCCAGGTTCTCCGCCATTTCCAGCTCACAGTCCGTTGCGGCATCATATTTAACAAACACGATGGCACGGACAGGCGCCGGTGACGGGAGAAGTCCCGTTGCAATGGGGAGAAAAACCTCAATGGCTCCGGACGACAACCGTTCACCGGCATTTTCAAGTGAAGGAAAATAAGACTTTAGAACAGGCAACGACCTGCTTTTTACCGATAACCCATCGGGAAAAGGAAAAATCCGGGAATCGTTGAGCGAAACGGGCGAAAAATCATCCGATAGCACCTGGTATCCCTGTTTCATCAGCAGCGCGGCAAGGGTGCTTTTCCCGCTTCCCGATGGCGCCGTGAAAAGGATCGCCCCCGCTCCCGCCGATACAGCGGATGCATGGACTGCTCCCATCCAGAAATCATCGCTTGTTTGATGGATTCTGTTCAGTAACTGCAGATATACCAATCCGATATAACGTTCAACGTCAGCGCCGAAACAGTCCCAGGTTGTGTTCCCGTTAATCTGCAGGATCGCCCGGTCACCGCTGAAGAACAGGTCAAAACTACCGTCTGCGCCATTAGCTGGGATCGCACCCTCCAGGTAGCTCAGACCGGGGTGTATCCACTCCTGAAGGTCCGGGTGAAAGTACCTGAAAAGGAAGTTTTTCCCGTTAATCTCATAATTTTTAGTCGTAAAGGGGATGCCGGGTAAAGGAACTCCTTCGGGGAGGAGCTCAGGTTTTGCTGTTTCGTGGTAGCTATTCACCAACGACTGGAGCTGTGCAATGATCCCGGTTACAAATTGCCGGGCCTCCCCGCTTTCCAGACCATATTCCGCCACACAGCCGGCAATGATCTGCTCAACAGGAATTTTATTATCCCAATCTTCCAGTACCCTGAAAGCCGGTTCCTGTAACTGCATGTACCGGTTGGCGGGGGCCAGCCAAACCACGAAGGTATCCCCTGTTTTTTTGAAAATATAATTCATTTAATACATTCTAAGTAATTGTCAATTAATAATGTTCTCCGTCAGCTGACGCATCAATGCCTTTTCATATTGATTTTCTGCAATTTATAAAGATTCAATTACGACATTAAATTATTCCAATTACTTAATTGCCAAGTTCTGCATTCATGATTGGATTAAAACGAATTTTAAACCCTCTAAAAATAGCACAAATACGCCAAACCTAAAAACTTTTTTCATTCGTCCTGCGATGAAGTGAACGGTTGACGCGTTCATGAACTGAAAGTCATCCGGTCACTTCTCCAGAATCAGGCGCTCACTACACTTTACATGAGGTTGCTTCGGCACTCCAAAAGTCGTGCCTCGCAATGACGAAAGCATTTTTTTAATAGAGATGGGGGTTGGA
>JAHEYS010000204.1 GCA_023251475.1 Prolixibacteraceae bacterium | reverse complement strand
CAGGTATTGGTACTGGAGAAGAGATTCCAAACCAATGGGCAGCATAAATTTTGGAGCGCCATTGTAGCCGCCATACCTGAAATCGATTGTCCGGATATGATTTTCACAGGAAGCATGATACTCCTCCTGTGTAAATGGTTTGACGTCGGCTATTTTCGGAAGTGAATCAGTGCGAATCCCTTCGGTGAGCGTCTCTGCAGCCTTTAAAATTCTGGGGTATCCGTTGTGAAACAGATGGTTCAGTTGTTTCAGGGCATCCATCCACTGATCGGGCGGGAAGTAGGTGGCGGCATGAAAGGGTCTCCCGTCAGGTAGTGCAAAGGCATTGAGCGGCCACCCGCCACGCCCGGACAACAGTTGGGCTGCCTCCATGTAGATTTGGTCAATATCGGGGCGCTCCTCCCTGTCCACCTTGATACAGACAAAATGGTCGTTCATCACCCGGGCAATCTCCTCATCTGAAAACGATTCATGCGCCATCACATGGCACCAGTGACACGCTGCATAACCGATACTGATAATCAGCGGTTTATTTTCCTCCCGGGCTTTTGATAAAGCCTCTTTGCCCCACTCGTACCAATCTACTGGATTATCGGCATGTTGTTTCAGATAGGGACTGCTTGCCTGGGATAATCTGTTTTGTTTGCTCATGCTATTGGAACAAATAAAATTGGAAATGGTTGAGATAGCTGAGAAAGAGAATCAGGAAATTTCTATTTCTCAAACAAATCTGATTACGGATATTTTACCAAATGAAGGGTATTACCCGGTAACGTGTTTTATAACAATACTCCTTGTATCCGGGTAACTGTTTAAGGAGGATCTCCTCCTCATTTAAAATCCTGAATATAAGTACTATCGGAAGGAAAGCAAATACTGTGAGCGCCCACCATGAACCCAGGGCAGGGGGAGTAAATAAAAACATGATAATCATACCGGAATACATGGGATGACGAATTACAGCGTATGGACCGGTTGAAATGACTTTTTGTCTCTTTTTCCTTTACCCTGAGTCGTCGTTCCAATAATTCCGGATCATTTTTAACAAGATAAAGCAGGGTGGTAACCAATGGGATAAATAGAACTACCGAATAGATCCATGCCTCCCAAAAAAGGAATGAGCCGGCCGGTAAAAACAGGAATATTGCAACAAAAACCGGATATAAAAATAGTATTCGCAGAATAAGTTTCACTTGTTGTCTGTAAAAGTAGTCAAAATGCATACCACGAATATACCTTTCATGGTATTTTATTGTATATCAATAATATGCTAAGAAATTTTTTTAATAATTAAGGAGAGCTTTAGCCTCTCCTTAAACTTATATTATACATGAATTTAAGACAGAGTCAGATTACATCTCCCCTATATATATTATTTATTTAACTCATTTTTCGGAATTACAAATTCAGCCAATTTCACACCCTTTGTCAATTCAGTCAAATATGATGCGGAAATTCCAGATTGCGTAATTATGTCTTTTTTTGAGTATTCACTTTCCTTTATTTCGTTTGCATATTTAATTCCAAATAAATGGATCATTGCAACAGAATCACCTTTTTGTGCATTATTATACATTTCGCTGAGTTTTGTTCCTAATTCATTTAATGTCATATTCTAATATTTTGGTTTCACTTTGTGCTTTGGTTAAATTTTATGTTGCAAATATTTCAAAATTATTAAACATATTTATCAATAATCCAAATTTCTGAATCTAATTTTTTTTTAAAATGCCATTAGGTAAAATACTTGTCATTTAGCGTTTCCTCGCTCAACATCAAATTCCGTATTATTCGGAATAATAAAAAAAAAGGAAGTTTACACAGAAAAAAACGTCTTCCATGATCCTTTAATTTTAAAAGTGATACCTTACCTAAATAGGGTCTGCTGATAAACTAGCAACTAATTGTTATTCATATCTATATAAGTTAATTTTATCGTTGAAATGCAAAGGAGATTGAATTATAAATGCAAAATCCGTGCAGCCAAATATCTACAACGTTAGTAAAAATCCTGCAAGGATTTAATCTAAATAACCCCCAGTGAAGTGAAACGAAACTGGGGGTAAAGGATCTAGTGAAAACTGGAACCCTGAGAGGGTTCAATATTAATAATTTAACCTAACATTCAGCCCGCTTCGGGGCTGCTATTGTTTATCTTTCATTCCCCCCGGTTTCGCAAGCTTCACCGGGGGTTATTCAAATTTAACCACTTCGTGGTTTAAAATAGTTTTTCAGCGGACCCTAAATATACGACAGAAAATAATCTTTTGGTAAAATAAATTGTCGTAACTTTAATTGACAATTCATTAGCTGAATGAACCAGTTTCAGGATAAGCTGCGGAGCACACCGTTTTTCAGGCTTCTGGTCCCTTTTATTGCAGGAATTATTTTAGGCGAACACATTTCACCTGAGCTGAAATGGATATTTCTGGGCTTATCGATTGTTATGTCGCTCCTGCTTTTTTGCTCAATCCCTGTCACATTCAAACGGGAATATTTGTACGGCATAATTCTCTTTCCTGCTGTATTTTTCCTTGGAATGTTTTTCTCAACCGACCTAAGGTATATTCCGGAGCCATTACCCAACAGGGAATACTTTGCGGTGATCGATGAATATCCCCTCGAAAAAGAGAAGTCGTTCAGGGCGGTAATCCGGTTAACCAAACCAAAGATCAGGGTGCTTGCCTATTTTGAGAAAAATGCCTCCATCGCCTCCGCAGAACCAGGATCCTTGGTTTGGTTTCGCGGAGAACCGGAACTGATACAGAAGTCAGGTAATCCTTTTGAATTTGATTACCAGGCTTATGCCGTCCGGAATAAAATAGGACATCGCATCTATTTAAAAGTCAGTGATTTTCACTTTTTACAGGAGGGGAAGATTCCGGATCTTGCAGAATGGTCGCTGATCATCCGTGACAGAATGCTTAAAATAATAGAAAAAAGCGGACTCAAGGGTGAAGTCTTTCACCTTGTTTCGGCTGTCTCACTGGGGGCCCGTGAAGAACTCGAACCTGAGACCACCCAAAGTTTCTCCAAGACAGGTGTGACCCATGTTCTGGCTGTGTCTGGGATGAATGTTGCCATAATTTTCGTGGTACTTGATTGGATGTTGCAGTTTTTAAAGCGCAAAAGAGGCGGAATTATCATCCAAACGATCATAATTCTGGTTGGCGTGTGGGGTTATGCGTTGATCACGGGATTATCCGCTTCCGTACTCAGGGCGGCAGCCATGTTTTCGTTTATCGTAATTGGTAAAAGTATGAGCCGTAACTCCAACATTTACAATACACTCGCCGCTTCGGCATTTGTTCTGCTTTGTTTCAATCCGTCACTGATCTGGGATGTCGGATTTCAGCTCTCTTATGCTGCAGTTTTTTCAATTGTCTTTTTTCACCCTTTTTTGTATGGATTGTGCTATTTTAAATACTGGATTCCTGATCAGATCTGGACATTGATCACCGTTTCGGTGGCTGCGCAGATCGGGACGCTCCCGTTTCTTCTCCACTATTTTCACCAGTTCCCAACCTGGTTTTTGCTGGCCAATCTTATGGTCATCCCGCTGGTTACGGTGATTCTGTACCTCTCATTTGTTGTTTTTGCCGTGGCGCCAATAGTACCTTTTCTTGGAATCCTGTTCACCCGGATTCTGGATGGGGCAGGGCAGGGGATGCTTTTCTCAGTTCGCTTTGTAGAAAAACTGCCCTATTCGGTAATTGAAGGGATCTACCCTACGGATCTTCTATTAGTTGTAGTCGTTCTTTTCAGTGTCCTGGTATCGGTATTTATCGCGTACCGAAATCGTACTGCATTGGCAGGATCGTTAATTATGGTAGTAATTATTCTGATTATCAATATTATAAATTCAACAGGATTTTTGTTGCAGAAAGAGGTGGTGGTTTTTAATCTGCCAGAAAAAACATTGCTCGCCTTAACCTCAGGTAAGAAAACTGTCTGGCTTACCTCTGATTCAGCGGGTAATACAGACAAACTGAAATATTACACAAAACCTTATGAAGGATTCCGGGGCATAACCACGACTTCAGTCATATCCATGGCAGATTCCTCCCTACTGGTTCCAAATAGCATCGTTTATCGCAGGAACTTTCTCAATTTTAAGGGGATCGCCCTTTATATTCTCAACGAAGGGGGAACAAAAAATAATAATTGGGAACATTTCCCACAAACCGACATTGTTATCCTTTCGGGAAAATCTGACCCGGATCTGACCCGGATCCTCACCGTTTTTCCAAAAGCTGTGATTATTGACAGCCGGACACCTGTCAGATTTAATACGATAAACAGTTCCCCTTTGATTGGTTCAGGCAGATTCAATATTCTGAACACGAATCAAAAGGGAGCTGTCCAAATCAGATTTAACGTAAATAAGGCAGGCGCAGTTCAGATACTTACCTGTGGATATTTTGGACCAGGATAAGCTATAATTTAGCCTTTCGGGGAATCAGAAGCTGTAAAACCTTTCTCTTTTCTGGTGACTGGGAGTACTCCGCCCATTTCGCCCATCACATTGACAAGGTCAGAGCCTGTAGGAACTACAATCTTCGAATTATCTTTCAGTGATGTTTCCATCGCCTGTATCCGGCGCAAAAGTTGGGCATTGCCGATGAAATACTTCTCTGCCGCTTCGTTTACCAACTGGATGGCCTGGGCTTCACCTTCCGCCCGAAGAATGGCGCCCTGCTTGATCCCTTCCGCACGACGGATTTCAGCACGTTTTTCCCCGTCAGCTTTGGTCTCGGTGGCAGTGGCATAATCGATGGCTGCTATTTTCTCATTCTCTGCCTTAACGATCTTATTCATCGTCTCCTGCACATCTTTTGGCGGATCTATCTCCTTGAGTTCAGTCCGTACGATTTCAATACCCCAGTTCATCGTCTCCTCCAGCAGTGTGCCATGCAGTTCCTTGTTAATCCTTCCACGTTCACTGTTTGCCGATTTGAGCGTCATCGTACCGATAATATTTCTCAGTGTTGTCCGGGCTAAGTTAACAATCTGATATTCTATGCTATTTACATTGTATTGTGAATTTTTCACACTCTCCTCATCGGACTTGATCTTGAAGTAAACCTGGGCATCCACTTTTGCATTCAGGTTATCATTGGTAATGATCTCCTGCGGCTCGGCATTGATCATCTGTTCAGTGATATTGATCTTATACATCTGATCAATCCCTGGAATGATCCAGTTAAAACCGTAACCTGCAAAATGGTGGTACTTCCCAAACCGTTCAACCAGGGCACGGTTGGTTGGCCGGACAATACGTATGCCGGAAAGAAATAACAGGACCAGTGCAGCAACAACAACAACCAGTAAAGCTTCCATAATTTAAGATTTTAAGAGTGAATAAACAGTTGAAAGAGCTATGAAAATAAGTTAAATCTACAAATTCAATTCAAGCATACATTGGGCAAGATTTCCTGCATTCGCTTTGTTTGTCTTGCTCGCTATTTCATAATCCAGCGAAAATTTTCCTTCCGGATCAATCTGACTTCCGTTCAGTTCCTTCTCGGAAGTGTAATGGATCGAAACCATATCCACCTGATTACCTGCCAGTTTTTGTAATTGTTGTTTGTCAATTTGGTACAGACATTTGATTATAAAATTAAAAGAAAGACCTAAGTAATTTCCTGAGAAAACACCGCTTGGAAACAATTGAATTTTTTCGCCATTATTCAAAAACAGATCCAGGCTGTTATCCTTAAGTAATTCAAATTTCTTACTGTCTGTCCGGGTAAAGTAAAACAATACAAAATACTTATTCTCCCCCCCTTTTGCCATTGCGATTGAGGCGCTTGTCCGGTATTTGGAAAAAAGAACAACTGGTCTTGAACAAACATCAAGTGTCACATTACAATATTCAGCCATCGACTTACTATACGAATCAACCTTTTTTTTGAATTTACACTTTGCACCAAGATCAATACCAAAGGAGCAAACGAACACCAAAATAAGGAGAATAATTTTTTTCATATTTAATATATTTTAGAATTTGACAACCAACCGCATCCCGTTATACCCGTTACCAATCTCCGGCACAACAGTATAGTTATATGCTGCTGAGTGATTTGGCAGATATAACCTTTTCCATTTAGGGGTAACTGCACCGATTATCATTCCCACAAGACCAAAACCGGCTGTAAAACCAGCAATAAAGGGGACCCAATTTACCCCTGAATCATCAAGATTAGGATCGGCTTTTACGGTAGAAACTCCATATACACCGGATAAAAGGCCAAGACCTGCTCCATACAATCCGTAAGGTAATGTCATGGAGCCATTTCTCACAACTACGAAATTCAAATTCGATATATTCATACTTTGAACAGCCGGAGATCCGACTTTTATAAATGAAACAACCGAATCGCTGACCATTTCAAAATTTCTGGCCCTGAAAACTCCCCCACCTTTCGGATAAATGCGTGCCAAAGAATAATATTTACCCTTCTCCACAAAACTGGTCTGTCCAACTAAAAAATCTGAAATAAGCAAAAAGAAACAAATAAAAGCAAATCCTCTCATTATAAATTAATATTTAGTTAATTAAGAACTTTCGGCAACCAGAAATGGACTTTTAATCTTCCCTTAGAATTAAGTAATTAAATCGTATTTAGTGGATGTAAAGGTATTCATTTATGTTTGATAACATTTAAACTTTATGATCCAATTTTCGAATATTTTAAAAAACTATATTGATTGTTTGTCTGTTCTCCTTCTAAAATGGATGGAGTCGCCCCACTCACCATATCCAATTTCCCCGTCGGCCAGTGCGATACGGGCATCGAGACACCCCTTGCACTGTGCCGGTTCCTCATCGATGCATGGTTTGTTATCGTATAAAGTATAATCATTCCGGTAAAGGCCCGGTGTGATATTGGGCATGATGATATTTGCCCCGACTTTTATCCCCTTCTCCCTGCCAAACGGATCAATAGCCTGAAGCGCTGTAGCCGCCGCAATATTGATATCTTTCATCAATATACGGAGCAGGGCGATCATTTTAAGAGAGAGTTCAAACCGTTGCTTAATGGTTAAAAGATCTTTGTGAAACTCATAAAGGGGTGTTTGGAAATGCTCAATATAGGGGCCCATTCCAACCATATCAATCCCAAATTGCTGAAAAAAGAGGAGGTCATTCGCCAGATCGCCCGTCGTCTGGAAGGGCAGACCGATCATCACCCCTGTTCCGGTCTGATAGCCAATGTTCTGCAGGGAATGAAGACAATTAAGACGGTGATTAAAATCGTGCGCCTTATTTTGGGGATGAATTTTTCGGTAAAGTGACTGGTTGGTCGTTTCGATACGTAAAAGGTAGCGATGGGCACCTGCCTCGAACCAGCGACGATACACACGATCTGACTGTTCTCCAACAGAGAGGGTAATACCCAGGCGGCCATTACTGTTTTTCTTTATCTGAATGATTAAATTTGAAATTCTTTCGGCAAAGGCGGGAGAACTGTTTTCGCCTGATTGTAAAACGACTGAACCATACTTATTTTCATCCGCAAACTTTGCAGCTTCAAGTATTTCATTATCCGTTAAGTTGTATCTCCTGACTGTTTGGTTTGAGCGTCTGATACCGCAATAAAAACAATCCTTTTCACAAATATTTGAAAACTCAATTAAACCCCTGAAATACACCTTTTTGCCAACATGTATTTCCTTTACTGCCCCCCCCGTGTCAAACAACAGCTTTTTTTCCTCACCTTCACATTGTAAAAGCTGTTCAAGATCTGAATGTGAAAACGAAGACTGAGATAATAATTCAGATATATTGCTCATTATTAAAGGTATAACAATGGAATATTGGTTGAAGCCTATCAAAAGAAAAATGCAGAATCAAGGTCTTTCAGAAGGACTTTGTGAATTATAAATTTAAAGGAGTTCTTCGATAACCTGTATTAGGGAATATTCATTTCAGTTTGTGATTTAAAGTTTACACACAAATACTTGTTGTAATTCAATTACTTGCATAGTAATTTATCGCCTGTTGAATCAGGACCTTGGAACTTTTATCCGGTAACTCGTTGATACCTGCCCTTTGGTGATATCTGACAATTTACCTTTGATGATCCGTTTTTTCAGTGGCGAGCAGTAGTCAACGAACATCACACCTTCAAGGTGGTCGTATTCGTGCTGAATAACACGCGCCGGAAATCCTGTAAAAATCTCCTCGTGTTCCTGCCAGTTAACATCTGTGAACTTCATCCGGATGGTATCGTACCGGAGCACATCTTCGCGCAAACCGGGGATACTCAGACAACCCTCTTCCATCAAAACCTTTTCACCTACCTTTTCAATAATTTGGGGATTAATAAATGCCCGTCTGAAATCTTTAAGCAGTGGTTCATCCTCTCCCAGTGCGGAGAGATCCACTACGAAAATACGCAATGCAAGTCCAATCTGAGGTGCGGCAAGTCCTACGCCCTCAGCATTATGCATCGTCTCAAACATGTCCTCGGCCAGTTTCTCAAGCCCCTCAAAACGCTGATCAATTTCAGTGGTTACTTTTCGAAGTACGGGGTCGCCGTACACTGTTATGGGATAAATCATGACTTTTTACTTTAAAAATTTCTGTCCTTCAAGATACGATTGTAATATTATTGTAGCACTAACACCATCAATCGTCGCTTTGTTCTGTCGATCTTTCTTTTTTACTCCGGCGTCGATCATTGTCTGAAATGCCAGCTTCGAGCTAAACCGTTCGTCCATTTGCTGTACCGGCATCTCCGGATAAATCTGCCGGAATTTTTTCAGGAAAGGATTAATATACCTGATCGCTTCTGAAGGTTCATTATTGAGTTGCATCGGATAGCCAACCAATACGAGATCAACCTCCTCATGTGCAAAATAGTCGGCCAAAAACCGCCATACCTCTTCCGCAGAGACAGTTGTCAGTCTTGTGGCAATGATCTTTAAAGGATCAGTCACCGCTAATCCGACCCGCTTATTC
Source organism: Prolixibacteraceae bacterium (assembly GCA_023251475.1). Lineage (GTDB taxonomy): Bacteria > Bacteroidota > Bacteroidia > Bacteroidales > Prolixibacteraceae > JAAFHB01. The sequence continues at coordinate 3,154 of JAHEYS010000204.1, read as the reverse complement.
CCATAATCGATGGATAAAATCCTTCCCATCCTTCCCTGATTTTGTTGTCCTGCAAAGATATATGATTTATTTGGTTTGGAGTTGCCTGGTGCTTACCCGGAAATAAACATTTATCATTAAATTTGTTGGGGCCCAACACCAACAAATACACTCTAATTATGGCAATTCCAACTTCAAGAACCAGGGAAAAAGGTGAAATCATCCTCAATGAAGGCAAATGCAACGGGTGCGGGTTATGTGTTACTGTTTGCAAGGATTTCGGATTACAGGTTATTGGGAAAAAGGTTGTATTAAGTGGCAATCCGGTATTCGGATGCATTGCCTGCGGTCATTGTATGGCCATTTGTCCCACCGGTGCAATTGAAATACACGGAAGGGAATTATCACCGGCAGATCTCTTCGACTTACCGGAGCGGGGGCGTGCAGCCAACTATGATCAATTGCTTAACCTGCTGAAATCAAGGCGTAGCTTAAGGGAGTTTACGGAAAAACCCGTCGAGAAAACGGTCATCGATAAAATAATAGCAGCCTCCCTTACTGCCCCCATGGGAATTCCTCCTTCAGATGTACATCTGATGGTTCTCGGTTCGAAGGAGAAAGTCCGCCAATTTTCCCGGGATTTCTGCACATTTCTGGAGAGTATTAAATGGTTCGTTTCGGGTTGGTTTATCGCCTTAATGCGTCCATTCTGGGGCAAATCCAATGATGAGATGTTTCGGCAGTTTATTAAACCTGTGTTAGAGATTTATGTGGATAGTATGAAAAAAGGTGTCGATTTGGTCACTTATGATGCACCCCTGGCCATCTATTTTTATGGTTCTCCCTATACTGATCCTGCTGATCCGCTTATTGCTGCAACTTACGCCATGCTTGCGGGTGAGTCGCTCGGATTGGGAACCTGTATGATTGGCGGAATCCATCCGTTTATCCAGTATGGTAAAAAATCGAAGAAGTTCAGGGAGAAATATGGGATTAAATTTCAGAGCAGAGAGGGGTTGTTTGTGCTGTTCGGGTATCCGAAAATAAAGTATGCAAAAGGGATAAGAAGGACATTCGCATCCGTTGATTTTGTTTGATGAACTACTCCTGAATAATATTGAATTATCATAATTCATAACCGCTGAAGCTTATTGCCACCTCTTATAAAAATTTTTTCCTACAGGAAATTCTCATGTTTAATCATCGCCTGTCCTAATTTAATTGGACCACAACTAATATAATGTTCAATTTGGATTAAATTTGGTGACATTTTGTTGGTCGGTGCTCTGTTGAACTGTTTTAATTTCCACCAAAACGAAATCCCGCAGGTTCGGGATCAAATTATTAAGATTTATGTACAACTGAATTTTTTAATATTTAAATGATCAGCTTTCAGAATATACAAACCGAAATTGATGCCAGTTTTCTTTATAAGATACTTGCCGAGCATGAAGAAGATACAAATATTGCCAATGTATTTCACCGGATGAGTGAAATTGAGCAGGGGCATGCCATCGTCTTTATGAAGAAGAATAATCTGGACACCTCACACCTTCCCCCTCCCTCTGTCAGGGCCAGGATACTCCACACCATCGGAAAGGTGCTGGGTTACGATTACATCCTGGGGGTTCTTTTGGATACAGAAAAAAGTCTCTCCACCTCGCTGATCAGTTCCAGGAAGAAAAATAATATGTCCGGTTCGATCTCAGATACGGCGCATGTCACGATTCTCAAAAATATCTTAAGCAATCAACCAAATGTCTCTGGTTCCAATCTCGCCAGATTTGAGAAACGGCACCGTTCAATTGGCGGCAACGCCCTGAGAGCGGCTGTATTAGGGGGGAATGACGGCCTGGTTTCAAATTTCAGTCTCGTGATGGGTATTGCCGGAGCAACCAGTGGACAGAGTGCCGTTCTCCTGGCTGGTATTGCAGGACTATTGGCGGGAGCACTTTCCATGGCGCTGGGGGAGTGGATTTCGGTTAAGAGTTCCAAAGAACTCTTCGAAAACCAGATGCAACTTGAATTGGAAGAACTTGAAAATAATCCGGAGGGTGAGGAGCTGGAACTGGCACTGATCTATCAGTCAAAGGGGATACCGGAGGAACAGGCGCTAAAAATGGCAAAAGAGATTATCTCAAATATTGATCTGGCACACGAAGTATTGATCAAGGAGGAGTTGGGAATCAACCAGGAAGATCTGAAAGGGTCGGCGTGGGAAGCGGCAATTACGTCATTCATTTTATTCTCGGTTGGAGCGATTATACCGGTGTTCCCCTTTTTCTTTGTTGGCGGGATCCAGGCCATCATAATCAGCACCATCCTGAGCGGATTTGGATTATTTCTGATCGGCGCATCCATCACCCTGTTTACCGGTAAAAGCATCTGGCTTTCGGGATTCAGACAGGTGTTGTTCGGACTGGCAGCGGCTGCCATCACATTTGGAATCGGGAAACTGATCGGGGTCGCTGTGCTGGGTTGATTTGGTGACGTATTCCATGCATCTGGTATATGGTTAATAATAAAATAAATAATGAATAATTAAGGAATGGAAACCATCGAAGGATATTTAAAAATCGCATTAAGCAGTTCAGCTGTTTACCTGTTTATTATCGTTGCGATCAGGTTGTTTGGCAAGAAGGAGCTCGCGCAGCTCTCAATAATTGATCTGGTGTTTATCCTGCTTATCAGCAACGCGGTCCAGAATGCGATGGTCGGTTCAGACGCCTCATTAATGGGAGGATTGGTGGCAGCCTCGACGCTGTTTATTATTAATTTCCTTTTTAAATTTCTATTGTACCGCTTCCCAAAATTGGGGAGTATGGTTCAGGGAACCGAATTATTGCTGGTTTACAAAGGGCAGATGAATAAAATCAATATGGTTAAGGCGCGGATCTCGCAGGAGGAGTTACTGGAGTCGGTCAGAGAGCATGGGGTATCCGAAATCCGGGAGGTTGATCTGGCAGTGCTTGAAATAGACGGAAATATAAGCATCATTTCGAATGAATTTAAACACCGCACCATCAAAAAGCGGAAGGGGAGGAATAAGGTGATGAAAAATCAGTAGGTTATTACGAAAAACCCTTACAATCAATTGATTATAAGGGTTATAATAATGCTCCAAAGTACCCGGGGCGGGACTTGAACCCGCACGGCCATAATGGCCATTGGATTT
>JAHEYS010000203.1 GCA_023251475.1 Prolixibacteraceae bacterium | reverse complement strand
TTCATCTGGGCAAAGAAGGAATTTACCCGGTCGTCACCGTGCATATATCCGATGGAGTAGATATGGATCAGTAACCCTATTCCTGTGACAATAAGCATCATGGTCAGCGACAGGTGATCGATCAGAAATGCGAACGGGATCTTCATCTCCCCGATTGAAATCCAGTTAAATAGTGTCACAGTTGCCGAATCCGCTCCTGAAGACCGAAGGACAAAAAGCAAAACAACCGAAGCTATAAAAGAAAACAGTACCATGGCACTTGCAAGGATACCGGCCTGGTTATCCCTGAGTCGTTTGTATCCCAGCCCTGTTATCAGAAACCCCAGCAGGGGGAAGGCGGGAATAAGCCAGGCGATGGTGATATATGGAATTTGTGCTACCATTTCAACCGGTTCAAAAGGTTAATATCTACGGAATCGACGTTGCGTTTCATCATTACCAGGATCGATAAACCGACAGCAACCTCTGCAGCGGCAACAATCATGATGAAAAATACAAAAACCTGTCCTGAAGGATCGGAATGATAGGCTGAAAAAGCTGTGAGCAACAGATTTACAGAATTAAACATCAATTCCAGGCACATCAGTATGGCAATGGTATTTCTCCGGAACAAAACACCCATCATCCCAATGCTGAACAGGGCGACGCTGAGCATGACGTATTGCTCCAGTGGGATGAGTTGTATGGCGGATGAGATCTCTTTCATAGTTATAAGATATGAGTTAAGAGTTATGAGTTATGAGTTGTTTTTCTTTGAAGTTATGATGGCACTCCGAAGCATTTTCAATAACTCAATGGCCTTATTGTTAATAGTTTCAAATTCTTCCTGGTTAAGAAATTCTGTTTCTTTTAGTAATTCCAGCCAGTATATTGATTCATCACATTCTTTTTGGGAAATCCCCAATTTATGGATAAAATCCTTTTTGCTTTCAGCATTCTGGGCTTCGCGAACCCTTGCCCCAATTGCTGTTCCACTTCTCAGCAGCTGTTTACTCAATACATACTCTTTCTTTGTCTCTTGCAGATATTGAAAGAGTTTAATAATATGAATTGAGAATGTAAAACTCTTCTCTTTTAAAATACTCTTTGTTTCACTCATCACTTATCACTCATCACTTATCACTTATCACTTATAACTCATCACTAATGCTCGTCCTTCTTTCCAAACATGATTGCCCCGACCATTGCAGAAATAAACAGAATGGATGACATTTCAAAAGGGAGTAAAAACTCGCTGAACAGCACTTTTCCGATCTGGGTCAGCAAACCGATATCACTGGCGAACGGATACCTGGGATGGATTTCAAAGGTCTGACGTGTAGCTGCCACTAATACCAGGAAAAATATTCCCCCTGTGATAACCGCAGTTATCCTGGTTACCTTCGATTTTCGAAGGATGATCGCCTTGTTCAGGTTCAGAAGCATGATTACAAACAGGAATAACACCATGATTGCACCCGTGTAGACGATGATATGCACCACGGCAAGGAACTGGGCATTCAGCAGGATATAGTGACCGGCCATCGCTATAAAGCAAACAATCAGATAGATTACATTATTTATTGGATTCTTTGAGAAAACAACTGCCAATGCGCAAATGATCATTATTGCCGAGAGCATGTAAAAAAGGAAGATCATTATTTATAGTTTTTAAAAGTCAAAATGCAAAAGTTAAAAATGGGGGAAATCCATTCCAAATAATTATTTTCATTATTTATTATGGGCAAATCCCTTATTTTGTTTGAATTGAATAACCTTTTCAGTTTGTCTGGCCGAGATATCAATCCGTTGCTGAGGATCGAGCGGTTCAAGTAAAATGTCTTTCCCGTAGATAAACGGCTTCCGTTCGGTGTCGGAGGCGACAATACGGTCTGTAAGAAAGATGGCCTCTTTGGGGCATGCATCCTCACAGTCGCCGCAGAAGATGCACCTCAACATATTAATCTCGTATATTGCCGCATATTTCTCTTCACGGTACAGATGTTCTTCCCCCGGCTTGCGTTCGGCGGCCACCATTGTGATCGCTTCAGCAGGGCAGGCAACTGCGCATAAACCGCAGGCCGTGCACCGTTCACGGCCCAGGTCATCCCTTTTTAATACATGCTGTCCGCGGTAAACCTTACTGAATTCCCGTTTCTGTTCCGGATAGTTGATGGTCGCTTTCTTACTAAAAAAATGTCTGATTGTAATTGACATTCCTTTTAATATGGCAGGAATATAGATCCTTTCCATAAAGGTCATTTTCTTGTCCGAAACAACTTTTGATCTGTTTGTTAACGATTTCATTGTTTATCCGGATTATTTAAGTTCAGTGAAGAAATAGTAAACTCCTGTCGCAATGATATTGAAAATAGAGAGGGGGATCAACCCTTTCCATCCAAGGTTCATCAGCTGGTCATACCGGAATCTGGGCAAAGTCCATCTGATCCACATAAAAAGGAAGATCATCCCGAATATTTTCAGGAAGAAAAATGCAGTTCCAAGTAACGTCACCGCATTTGGGGAGAGTCCAAGCTGATCCATAAACGGCATATTATAACCCCCAAAATATAAGGTCGTTATCACTGCCGAGGAGATAAACATATTGATGTATTCCGCGAAAAGATAAAAGCCAAGTTTCATGGAGCTGTATTCGGTGTGGTATCCTCCGATCAGTTCCGTTTCGCATTCAGGGAGATCGAATGGCGCACGGTTTGTTTCTGCGAATGAGCAGGTTATAAAAATCAGAAATCCCAGTGGCTGGTAGAAGATATTCCAGTGGCCGCCGTGCTGCTGGGTGACTATGTCGTGAAGGCTAAGTGAACCGGTGGTAAGTACGAGTGCCACAATTGACATTCCCATTGCAAGTTCGTAACTGATCATCTGGGAGGCGGCGCGTATGGCTCCGAGCAGGGCATATTTGTTATTTGATGCCCAGCCTCCGATCATAATGCCGTATACCCCGATCGATACCATTGCGAAAACGTAAAGAATACCGATGTTCAGATCGGCAATCTGGAGCGAAAATTCCTGTCCCCCGATGGTAAAGGTCCCGCCCCAGGGAATAACGACCCCGGTAAGTAGCGCTGTTGTCATGGCAATGGAGGGACCCAGAATGAAGAGTCTCTTATTGGCTGTAAGGGGTATGATCTCTTCTTTCATCAACATCTTGAGACCGTCTGCAAACGGCTGCAACAGTCCAAAAGGTCCGGCACGGTTGGGACCGCGACGATCCTGCATAAATGCGGCAACCTTTCTTTCACCATATGTAGAGTAGAGGGCCACTACCAGGGTGACCACCAAAATGATGAACAGCAAAATGGTCTTAAAAATTATTATAGTCCAATCCATATCAAATTTTTACCTTTCAACCTTTTTTAAGTTTAGAGAAAGCGGTTGTTTCATAATGATTCTGGGAGATGACCGAATGACGTTCAATCACCCTTGGGCCGGTTACCGTCCAGTCATTTAGCTCTTTATGTTCAAACCGGCAACTGTTGCAGATAAATTCCTCCAGTTCGCCATATTTGTCTTTTCTTCCCGTAACCCGAAGTATCTCATCACCTTTCATCCATAATACCGTTTTACCGCTACATTTGGAACATTCCCGGTGAGCATCGAAAGGCTTTGTAAACCAAACGCGGCTTTTGAAACGGAAAGTCTGGTCTGTCAGGGCGCCAACCGGACACACATCGATCATATTACCTGAAAAGTCGTTGTCGACAGCTTTTACAATATGGGTGCTGATTTCACAGTGGTCGCCGCGGCCAAGCACTCCATGCACCCGCTGATCGGTCAGCTGATCTGCAACCATTACGCAACGGTAACAAAGGATGCACCGGGTCATATGTAGTTTAATCTTATCTCCGATATCAATCGGTTCAAAGGTTCTCCGCTCTTCGACCGTGCGTGTCTCCTCAAGTCCGTGCTCATAGGAGAGGTCCTGGAGGTGACATTCGCCGGCCTGGTCGCAAACAGGACAATCCAGCGGATGGTTAAGCAGCAGAAATTCAGTAATTGCTCCCCTGGCTTCCATCACTTCGGGGGAAGTTGTGTTCTGAACCACCATGCCATCCTGAACAAGGGTACGGCACGAGGCGACCAGTTTAGGCATTGGCCGGGGATCTTTTGCGGATCCCTGAGCCACTTTAACCAGGCAGGTACGGCATTTACCACCGCTTCCCTCAAGTTTTGAGTAATAGCACATCGCCGGCGGAACCACGCTGCCTCCGATCTGACGGGCTGCATTCAAGATGGTTGTTCCGGCTTCTACTTCAACCTCAATATTATCGATGGTTACCTTTAAAAGGGGCATTTTTGTAGTTTTACGTGTTCTTCAAATTCTTCGCGGAAATGACGGATAGCACTGGCAACAGGCCACGCAGCAGCATCGCCAAGCGGACAGATCGTATTTCCTTCAATATTTTTCGCAATATCTGTAAGCAGGTTGATATCTTTCATCGTCCCCTGTCCCCCCTCTATCCGCATCAGAATCTTCTCCATCCAGCCAGTCCCTTCCCGGCACGGGCTGCACTGACCGCACGATTCATGGCGATAGAATCTTGCAAATGTGAGGAGGTTTTTTACAATACAGGTGGTATGGTCCATCACAATAAATCCACCCGAACCCAACATGGTCCCTGTCTGGAAACCACCTTCTGCCAGTGATTCATAACTCATCAGCCGCGGTTCCCCTTTTGCTGTTTTAAGGATCAGGTCAGCAGGAAGAATCGGCACCGATGAACCGCCAGCAACTACTGCTTTTAAGCTGTTCCCATTTCTGATCCCCCCGCAATATTCGTCACTGTATATAAATTCCTCCACAGGAAGGCCAAGTTCTATTTCGTATATGCCCGGTTTATTGATATGGCCGCAGGCTGAAATAAGCTTTGTCCCTGTACTGGCACCGGTTCCGATAGCTGCATAAGCTTCACCGCCGTTATTCACGATCCAGGGCAGGGCAGCGATCGTTTCCACATTGTTAACCACGGTAGGGCAGCCATATAAACCGACAATTGCAGGGAAAGGGGGTTTAATCCGCGGGTTGCCCCGCTTCCCCTCCAGCGATTCGAGCAAAGCAGTCTCTTCTCCGCAGATATAAGCGCCTGCACCCGGGTGACAATAGAGGTTGAGCGAATATCCGCTGCCAAGGATGTTTTCACCAAGAAACCCGTTTTTATAGGCCTCATTAATGGCCTTTTCAATGATATTCAGCACATAAAAGAGTTCACCCCGAATGTAGATATAGGCAGCATTGGCCCCAAGTGCGTATGATCCCAGGATCATCCCCTCAATAAGCTGATGGGGATTCAGTTGTCCGATATGCCGGTCTTTGAATGTCCCGGGTTCACTCTCATCAAAATTGCAGACAAAATAGCGCGGGTTATCACTTTTTTTGTCAATGAAACTCCACTTCATCCCGGCAGGAAATCCTGCTCCTCCGCGACCTTTCAACCCCGATTTCTTAACCTCGTCGGTAACCTGATCCGGAGTATACCCTTTCAAAGCTTTTTCAACTGCCGAATAACCTCCCAATCTCCTGTAGACGTCAAAACCTGCCAGACCTGGTACTTCAATATTTTTGAGTAATATCTGTTTTGCCATGGTTACAGGTAAGGATTTGTATGGGAATTTTTATTCTCAGCTGTCCATTTGTCCAGCAGTTCATCCGCTTTTAGGGTGGTAAGCTTTTCGTGGTATTCAGTCCCAACCTGAATAACAGGTGCATTTCCGCAGGCGGCAAGGCATTCAACAGTTTTGAGGGTGAATTTGCCATCCGGTGTCGTCTCACCCGGTTTTATCCCAAGCCGTTTCTCGAAATGAGCCAGAAGCTGTTCAGCGCCGTTTAACCAGCAGGGACCTGTCTGACAAACCTCAATAACACAGTTGCCCACAGGTTGAAGGTTAAACATACTGTAAAATGATGCGACTTCATATACTTCGATCGGTTGAATTCCGAGCAAAGAGGCTACATAATCCATCGTATCGGCACTTAGCCACCCGTTATTTTCAGCTTGTGCAATATGTAAAACTGGTAGCAGGGCCGATTTTTGTCTCCCCTGCGGATACCTTTTGATAATCTGATTCACCAGATCAAGCGTCGCGGCATTAAATTCAGCTATTGTATTCTTATCCTGCATTATATTTATTTTTCATTCTTTCATTCTTTCATTCCTTCATTCCTTCATTCTTTCATTCAACAGACACACCGCTGTGCGTTCCTGCCTGTCAATCAGGCATCCAGCTCACCGGCAATTACATTCATGGAACTCATGGTAAGAATCGCATCTGACAACATGTTCCCCTTCACCATTTCAGGGTAAGCCTGGTAGTAAATGAAACAGGGACGTCGGAAATGCAACCTCGAAGGGGTTCTTCCCCCATCGCTTACAAGGTAGAAGCCAAGCTCACCATTTGCCGCTTCGATACAGTGGTAAACCTCACCGGCAGGAATATCGGTTTCCCCCATCACTATTTTGAAGTGCCAGATCAGCGCCTCCATATTATTGTATACTTTTTCTTTGGGAGGGAGCACAAAGCGCGGATCTTTCGCAAAATAGGTCTCTTTATCCTCCATTTTATCCAGTTTATCCAGCGCCTGCCGGATGATAGATATGCTCTGTTTCATCTCTTCCTGCCGAACCATAAAACGGTCGTAGGTATCACCGCTCTGCCCGACAGGGACAATAAAGTCAAATTCATCGTAAGAACAATAGGGATTCATCACCCGAATGTCATAGTCGACCCCGCAGGCACGAAGGTTTGGACCTGTAAATCCATAGGCCAGTGCACGTTCAGCTGAAAAGGCGCCAACATTGATGGTTCGGTCCATAAAAATACGGTTCCTGACCAGCAAATTCTCTAATTCCTGCAGTTTGGCGGGGAATGTTTTGAGAAAATAGCGGATTTTATCCCATACTTTCGGACTGAAATTACGCTCAAAACCACCGATCCGACCCATATTTGTGGTAAGTCTGGAGCCGCAAATCTCTTCATATATTTCGTAAATAAACTCCCGGTCCTGGAAAATGTAGGTAAATCCGGTAAGTGCACCGCTGTCTACACCAATGACACTGTTACAAATCACATGATCGGCAATACGCGACAGTTCCATGATGATGATCCGGAGATAGTCTACCCTTTTGGGGATTTCGATGCCAAGAAGTTTTTCGACGGTCATGTGCCACCCCATGTTATTGAGTGGGGCGGAACAATAGTTTAACCGGTCGGTGAGGGGAGTAATCTGGTAAAAGGGTCGGCGTTCGGCGATTTTCTCGAAGGCACGGTGAATATAACCAATGGTCTGCTCAGTACTTACAATAAATTCACCATCCATTAGCATGACGTTTTGAAATACGCCATGGGTTGCAGGATGGGTGGGGCCAACATTGAGGGTGTTGTATTCCCTGGGCTCTTCCGCCTTAACTAAATCTTTGTCCCAATAATCGGTATTAAGTTCTTTTGCCATTTATGGTTTCACTAATATTCTTTAAACATCATGGTCAGCTAAGGCAATTGTCAATTCAAAAAGGGATTCACCGTCCGAAAAAGCTGTCGTCCTTATCATCGCGGGTTTGATCTTCGAGGGGGAAATCTTTCCGCATCGGGAATCCTTCCATATCGTCCACATTTAAAATACGCTGAAGGTTTGGATGCCCCTCGAAAATTATACCGTAAAATTCAAAAGTTTCGCGTTCCTGCCAGTTGGCTGAAGGCCAGATTGTTGTGATCGTTGATAATTTTGGATCAGATAGCGGAACCTCAGTTTTGATTCGTATCCGGTGATTATTTTCGAAACTATGCAGGTGATACACCACGCCAAGCTGCTCCCTGTCGGGATAATGCATACCACAGAGGGTTGTTAAAAAATTAAATTGCAGCTCTTTGTCGTTGTGAAGAAAAAAAATAACCTCCTGAATAACAGCACTCTTGACGGTAAGGCAAAGCATGTCTGCCAAAACTTCAGAGCGCTCAATTGATTCGCCAAAGCAGTCGGTTAATTTTTTGACAACGAGCTGGTTTCTCTCAGGGATGATCTCGAACACGAAAATGGTATTAAAGGTTTGTATTTTTATATTGAACGGTCAAACACCAATAATGGGTTATTCCATGTTGTATTGTTTCATTAAGTCTTCGTATTCTTTTGAATTCCTTCTTCTTAACGACTCATTTCCAACCAGTTCCTGAATTTTGATGATGCCGTCGATAATTTGTTCAGGACGCGGAGGGCACCCGGGGACATAAACATCAACCGGGATGATGCGATCGATGCCCTGCAGGACGCTGTAGGTATCAAAGATTCCACCGCTGGAAGCACATGCGCCAACAGCAATAACCCATTTTGGTTCTGCCATCTGAATATAGATCTCACGCAGTACAGGCCCCATTTTTTTAGCTACAGTTCCCATCACCATCAGCAGGTCGCTCTGACGGGGTGAAAAGCTGAGCCGTTCAGAACCAAATCTTGCAAGGTCGTAATGGGCGCCCATGGTGGCCATAAATTCAATACCACAACAGGAGGTTGCAAACGGAAGTGGCCATAATGAATTTTTACGCGCCAGACCGACCGCTTTTTCCATTGATGTGGCAAAAAACCCCTGCCCAGAAACCCCCTCAGGTGTTTCTGCAACAGTTGGCGCCATTTTTGGATATTGTTTTTCTGACATGATTAAAATTATTAAGGGTGATTAACGCTTGTCCCATTTTAGAGCGCCCTTCAGAATAATATAAACAAAACCTGCCAGAACAAGGATCATAAAAAGAAACATATCGATAAAACCCTCTCTCCCTAAGGTCTTAAAATTCACGGCCCAGGGATACATAAAGATAACTTCCACATCGAACAGCACAAAAAGAATGGCTATCAGAAAATATTTAACCGAAAACGGACTTCTGGCATTGCCCAATCCTTCAATTCCGCACTCAAAATTTTCGAGCTTAGCACGTGAAAACCGCTTTGGTCCAATGAAATGAGTAGCCAGCATGGTGGTAATTACAAAACCAAGGGCTAATATTGTTTGAATTAATACAGGTATATAATCTTGTGGCATTTTAATTTATTTTGCGTTCCAAAATAGAACCGATCAATATGTAATTAACAATGAGTATTTCATTTTGTTCGTAAAATTAAAAAAAAATGGGAAATGACAAGACAGAGCCGGAAGAACAAATGGTACTGTTCGGTTCATCAATTAAACAAAAAGATATTATTTTAGCGGGCAGAAGGGTGAAGCTGGAAAGTGATACCTTCGTTAACCGCAAAATTTTTAAATAAATGTTCGATTCATGAAAAAACTGACATTTTTCCTTTTCTTAATCGTATGCATATCAGTTAATGGGATCGTGTCCCCCGATTTGAAGGCTCAGACAACCCATAAGGCACCAGCTAAAATAGTCAAAAAGGGGCCCGTTAAAAAATACCGAAAGAGAACACCGGCAAAAGTAGTCCTGAATACCTTTGCCTATGACGGAAAATATTGTTCAGGAACTGGTGATATCAATTTTCTCAGGCTGATCGATGAATCGTTTGCCTTTTTCCATCCCAATGCGGTAGTTCCGAATCTGACGATGATCTATAATCCTGAATGGGACACTTTCACCGAAGGGGCCGGTTGGGGCGCCTGGTGGATTCAGAACAGTTACGGATTTTCCTATGCAGCAACACCCTTTCTCCAGGAGCCATGGTTTTCAACACTTCAGCGATCCTGGGATCTTTTCTGGGATAACCAGGGTGATGGCAAACGCAAAGGGGGCTGGGGCGATGGTAAACCTAACAAGCTTTCTGAATTGGTTGCCCCCGATGGAAGCCTGGGTGACGCGGCAGCTCCCACACAAATTATTTTCAAGCAGGGTGACGGCAATGTGAAAATTCATGACTGGTTCTATGAGGCGACCGCTGCCGGAGTAGTGATGCAGGCTGAGATTCTGCTGGTGAGCCACAACAAAAAAGAATGTGACCGCTACCTTCCTAAAATGGAAAGGGCCTGTGAGTTTATTGAGCGGGCAAGAGATCCAAAGAATAACCTGTTCCTGGTTGGACCTGCCTGCAACCTCCTTGCCCCAAGTTATGGGGGGGTAAAACAACCTGATGGAACTTTTGGAAAGGGATATTTGACGGGTCTTTCCATCACTTATCTCGCTGCACTGGATCGTTTGGTGGAGCTTTACAAATTTACGGGTGACAATGAAAAACTGACAATTTTTGAAAAACGTCAACAAATAACACGTGAGTCACTAACTCAACTGATGACGCCGGCAGGTTATTTTGTAAAATCGGTCGAACCTGGTGGTATAAAACATGGTGTTTTGGGTCAGCAGCAGTTTGGTTACCTTGAAGGTGTGGCAAATGCCGACGCCGTAGCACTACGTGTCGTTGACGACAAGACCTCCGAAAATATTTATAAGCAGATCGCTGCATTTCCTGCGATCCGTCCGTATGATTTCCTGATGACCAATGCTCCGGGGCTGGACGATACGTATGGAGGCTGGGGCAAAACGTCAGGAAAAGGAGTTGAAGGATTCTGGACTTTTGGCGACTGGGTCAACGGGGGAGTCTGGGGTACTGTTGAGGGTCGGGCCATCCTGATGTATTACCGTCTTGGGAAATTTGAGGACATCCGTCGTTCCGCTACCCGTGCAATGCGGTGGGCAAAGGATTTCCGGATGGATGCTCCCTGGTCGCAACGTGGAGAGAATGATCACAATCCCTGGTCCGATTCGGGCAAGTTCCGTGTCGGCGGCGTAGCGGTGATGGTCGATAATTTTGCCATTCCTGCAGCTACAATACGTGGACTTTTCGATTGTGATTACCGGTCCGACCGACTGATTCTCAGGCCCCGTGTTCCCGGATCGATTACCAGATATGTTCAGAAGGAACCCATCCACTTTGGAAACAAACAAATTTTCCTTTCGTGTGAAAATGCAGGACCAATTGTCAAATCAGTTAAGGTAAATGGAAATGCATTTGGTGTTTCGTCCCCGAATGAGGTGACCCTTTTGTATAATGATTTGCCCGCAGTTGCCAATATAGAAATTGAAACAGAGGGGGGATGGGTAGATGAGGCATCGGTTGCAGTTTATCCTGTAAAGCCATCACTGATTTCCAAAAATTCGGCGAACCCACAGCCAACGGCCCAATTGCCAGACTCACTGAGGAAACCATTCGCTGCACTTTCTGCCATGTACAGGTCTCTGGAGGGTGAATCAGGGGCGGAGAATGAGCGAACTTTTCTGTCAGTTGCGATTAAATCATTTGAGGAGGTTCAGGCCCGAAAGGCGCTGGATCCAGGTCCGGGATATTACCGGCCGATCACAGCAGAACGGAAGGAGGGGATCAATCAGTTTTATGAAAAAACAGCCCTCTCGATGTACAATGGATTTGTAAAAAAGATGTCGGGCTATGCAATGAGCAGTGATAGCCGGCAGAAAAGGATAGCGGCTTTGTTTTCTGACGCTCAGAAATAAGGGAACCAAAACCTGGTCGGGTTGCGATTCCTTATCCCCCAAAGGATATTTCTGATCAATATTTTAAGGTTCTAAAAAAAATCCCTTTTTCTGACGCCTGGAATGGTGCCGGTAAGGAGTTATGATCAAAAATAGCTCCTTACCGGCATTTTTATTTTGTGTCGGCAGATCGGGAATTTCAACCGGTATTATTGCCTCGTCTCCCGTTGATTTCAACCCTAAATATTTTTTTACACATTGTTAAATTATTTTGCATCACCGCCTGATTATTTCTATCGTTATATGCCTTCGTACTAAATTTATTATTTAAAATGAATAAATATAACAAATTAATATACAAGCTATAACGTTTTTTGAAAACTTAATTATCTGTAGTTTTTAGTCAGGTGTAATTTTATGGCATGATTAATGTGCATTGTTATAATTAATCTATTTTATTAAGTAAACCCCTAATATATTGGCAATATAAAACTTGTTTTGTTGTTAATATTTTGAAGAATGGATAATTTTTTAATCCGTAAGTTCAAGAAGGAGCTTATATAAATTTGAATTAATTATTATTAACATGATATTTTTATTCACTAGTGTCCCATTAAAATTGGGACGTTATTAAAAATTAAATAAACTTGGCTCATTAAGCCTACATCGTTCTTTGTCATTTTGAAATTTAGTTTTATCAAAGAGATCTCGAAGATGAG
>JAHEYS010000487.1 GCA_023251475.1 Prolixibacteraceae bacterium | reverse complement strand
CGTCCCAACACGTGACGGCTTTTATTAACGGCGGCGTTTCTTGGATTATCGCGCTTCAATTGAATCTGTTCCTCCCTGGTCCGCAAACCACTGATTATTTCCACTTTCCAATCCGTGTCTTTCTCAATATCATCGACAAACCGGGTAAATCTGGCAGCATATTCTTGATTTAAACCGGCAATATCATGAATCTCCGAATGGTTGTTATACCGGATACGCAGATCATAAATAATTGTAAAACAAATATATCCAACAGATATAATTATTGTAACAATCAGTGTACTGATCAGATTTTTCATCAACGGCTTTCGCTTCTTCGACCCCATTATCGCTCCCTTTATTTTCTGAATTATCAAAAACGCGAAAATAATACCATTCCTAAAACTTCTTACCGACTATTTTACGAATTATCTTTTTTGATGATATTATTCTTTGATGCGAATTGATTTCATTAAAGTTTTGTTTGTAATTTTAGTGCCTATTAAAAATTGCTTAACGGTTTAATAAACAAAACAAGATGAACAGAAAATTACGAATGGGAATGGTAGGCGGAGGAAGCGATGCTTTTATTGGAGCGATCCACCGCCTTGCAGCTTTTATGGATAACCAGATCGAACTGGTTTGTGGTTGTTTTAGTATTGATCCGGGGATTTCGGTCTCCTCAGGAAAATCCTATTTCCTTGCCGACAACCGCGTTTATAAAACTTATGAAGAGATGTTTAATAATGAGGCTAAGCTGCCTGAAGGTGACCGTATGGATTTTGTAACCATTGTAACACCAAATTTTGCACATTTTGGTCCGGCAATGATGGCCCTTGAAAATGGTTTTAATGTTGTCATTGACAAGCCGATCACCTTTACCCTTGATGAAGCTAAACAGTTGAAGGCGAAAGTTGAGGAGACCGGACTTATTTTGGCGCTCACCCATACCTATTCAGGTTATCCCGCCGTTAAAGAGGCGCGCGAAAGGGTACGTCGCGGTGATTTCGGTAAAATAAGAAAAATATTTGTGGAATATCCGCAGGGGTGGCTCTCCTCCAAACTTGAAGATGCCGGGAATGCACAGGCTTCGTGGCGTACCGATCCCAAACGTTCCGGTAAAGCAGGGTGTATGGGCGATATCGGAACACATGCACACCATCTGGCAGAATATGTTTCCGGACTGAAGACGGTTGAGATTTGTGCGGAACTGAATGTATTTGTCCCGGGCCGGTTGCTCGACGATGACGGGGCCGCGCTACTTCGCTTCGATAACGGTGCAAGAGGTGTTCTTGTTGCAACCCAAATCGCGGCCGGTGAAGAGAATAACATCAGACTTCGGGTTTATGGTGACAAGGGGGGACTGGAATGGCATCAACACGAGCCAAATACACTCTTCCTAAAATGGGGAGATCGGCCGGCTGAAATTGTCCGGGTTGGAAATGGTTATATGAGTGCCATTGCGCAACACAATACCCGCACACCGGGAGGCCATCCCGAAGGTTATCTTGAGGCATTTGCCAATATCTACCGCAATTTCTCTCTGACGGTTCGTGCAAAAATGAATGGTGAAACACCTAAAGCCGAATGGCTTGACTTCCCGACCGTTGAAGATGGGATCAGGGGAATGCAGTTTATCGATACCGTGGTGGAAGCAGGGTATAATGACCAGCAGAAATGGGTCAAATTTGCAGAATAACCAAAAAATAAACTAAATATCATGAAGAGACCAGTTACACTTTTTACCGGCCAATGGGCCGATCTTACCCTTGAAACAGTGGCTCAGAAAGCCAAATCGTTCGGATATGATGGTTTGGAACTTGCCTGCTGGGGCGACCATATCGAAGTCGATAAAGCCGATCAGGCTTATTGTGATGCCAAACTTGCACTGCTGAAAAAATATGATCTTCAGTTGTTTTCAATTTCCACACATCTTGTCGGACAGGCAGTTTGCGACAATCCGGATAGTCGTCATAAAGGGATGCTTTCCGCCGAAATCTGGGGCGATGGTGATGCCGAAGGTATCCGTCAAAGGGCGGCCGCCAATATTATCGAGACCGGCAGAGTTGCAAAACGACTTGGTTTGAAGGTTGTTAATGGCTTTACAGGAAGTTCAATCTGGCAATATCTCTATTCGTTCCCTTCGGTGTCGCAGGAGACCCTTGATGAGGGTTATAAGGATTTCGCCAAACGGTGGATTCCGATTCTGGATGCTTACCAGGAAATGGGGATGAAATACGCACTGGAGGTACATCCAACCGAAATCGCATTCGATATCGAAACGGCCAAAAGGGCGCTTAAGGCACTCAATAACCATCCGGCATTTGGTTTCAATTTTGATCCGAGTCATTTTGGCTACCAGGGTGTTGATTATGTCCGGTTTATTTATGAATTCAGCGACAGGATCTTCCATGTTCACATGAAAGATGTCACATGGAACGAACATCTCGGAACAATTGGTGTATTTGGCGGCCACGTTGAATTTGGCGATAACCGCCGTTTCTGGAACTTCAGAAGTGTTGGACGCGGGAGAATTGATTTTCAGCGGATCATCCGTGCCCTGAACGATATCCAATACACCGGACCACTTTCAGTTGAATGGGAAGATAGTGGTATGGACCGCGAAATGGGCGCCGCTGAATCGTGCGAATTCGTGAAAAAGGTAGACTTTTCTCCAAGCTCCCTCGCTTTCGATGCCGCTTTCAGCAAAGAATAAATTTTCAGAATTCGGAGTAAATTTAGTTAACCACAAGGAATACAATGTATAATACAAAGTGCACATCCGGAAGCTTCGGAATCGTGCACTTTGTTTTATTTCCCTGTGGTTAAAGTACTAAATGACTTTTGAAGCAGGTTTTATATTTTCATTCTATTATTCCTTATAAAATAGATGCAGGTTAACGGTGAAAATTATCAGACGATATGGGTTCATCCTGATAATAAACAGATTATTCAGATTATTGATCAGCGAAAATTACCCTTTGAATTTGAGATCGTTGATCTGAAAACTTCCGGTGATGCATTTGACGCCATTCAAAATATGACGGTCAGGGGAGCTCCGCTGATCGGTGTCACCGGCGCTTATGGCCTCTATCTTAGCCTGGTTAACGGGGAGGATCTGAACTGGAGAGCATCGCTGACCAGGAATGCTGAATACCTGAAATCAGCACGTCCGACGGCTGTAAACCTGGCCATACTGATTGATGAGATGATCGACAAGCTTCATGGCTGCCCGACGCGGACGATAGCCTGTGAAACTGCATTTTCGGAAGCTGGCCGGTTAAAATCAAGGGAGATCACCTGGTCAGAATCAATCGGCGACTATGGGTGTAAACTGATTGAGGCGATCAGCAGGTCAAAAAATGGTGAACCGGTCAATATCCTGACTCACTGCAATGCCGGATGGCTGGCCTGCATTGACTGGGGAACAGCTACAGCTCCCATCTACAAGGCATTTCTCAAAGGTATTCCTGTTCATGTGTGGGTTGATGAGACAAGACCACGAAATCAGGGTGCGCGACTGACGGCATGGGAACTGTCACAGGTTGGTGTTCCCCATACCGTGATTCCTGACAATGCCGGGGGGCATCTGATGCAACATGGTATGGTTGATCTTTGCATCGTCGGTAGCGACCGGACCACTTCGACGGGAGATGTGGCCAATAAAATCGGCACCTACCTGAAAGCTCTGGCCGCTTTTGATAACAAGATTCCATTTTACGTCGCACTTCCTTCCTCTTCGATCGATTTTACAATGAAAGATGGTGTTCGCGAAATCCCTATTGAACAGAGAGATGGAGGGGAGGTGACCTGGATGGAGGGGAAACTCGAAAACGGTGATATCGGAAAGGTCAGAATCATAAATGAAAATTCTTCAGTAGCTAATTATGGGTTTGATGTAACTCCTGCCAGGTATGTCACAGGACTTATTACCGAAAGGGGAATCTGTCAGCCTGCGAGTGAAGCGATACTGAATTTGTTTCCTGAAA
>JAHEYS010000486.1 GCA_023251475.1 Prolixibacteraceae bacterium | reverse complement strand
CGAAAAGCAATTCAGGGCAGGTGAAATTTTCATGGCAATATTCTGACCTTTGGGCCTCCGTTCAGGGCACCAGAATTCAAATGAATCGAATCCGGACCCTTCAGGTGGCAACTGTTTGCCATAGTTGTTCACTGCAGGATTAATCTTGTTGAACACAGATACAATTCCGGTGATCCTTTTTTCGCTGCAACGAATTTTTACTC
Organism: Prolixibacteraceae bacterium; assembly: GCA_023251475.1. Lineage (GTDB taxonomy): Bacteria > Bacteroidota > Bacteroidia > Bacteroidales > Prolixibacteraceae > JAAFHB01. Next base: position 3,766 of record JAHEYS010000486.1, on the reverse strand, counting down.
CCGGATTTGGGCGGAAAATCAGAAAAGCATATTGGTCCTCCACTATGGTATTCACGAAGTTTATTTCTACCTCCTGAATACCCTGATTGAGTTGGATAAGCTGTTTTTCAACCATTACATCTGGGGTATAATTACCATGTATTGAGCTAATTAGTAACTCTACTTCAAGTTTGGTGTCTGATAGTGCGTCAACTGAAATCCCAAAACCGTAACGGGTGTTTTTTTGGAGTGGTAAAAGCTGTCCTGCTCCAATATTCAGGTCGAACCAGTTGCCATCAAACGGAATCTGGTCGATTATAAGTTCGCTTGATACTGATATTTTTGCTACGGCAGCCAGATTTTCTCCCTGGTCAATCGGAACCATGGGGACACTCTGACCACTTATATTCAGCTTCTGTTGGAGTAATTTAATTTTTTCGGGATCTGTGAAGCCCGATGGCTCCATATTTAACTGAGTACACAACGCCGCAGCCATTCCAACTGCCTGTCCGCCATGAGCCGAGGTCGCCATCACCCTGGACGAACCAAAAGCCACATGAGAGGCACTGATCAGGCGACCGGCAATAAAGAGGTTTTTGATATCCTTACTGATGAAACAACGATAAGGGATTTCGTAAATTCCTTTGGCATGATACTGGTTACATCCGGGTAACTCTGAAAAAACACCATCAGCAGGATGTAAATCAATGGCCCAACCCCCGAAAGATACAGCATCATAAAAATGTTTTTGTTCCACAATATCCTGCTGTTTAAGTATGTATGGTCCTTCGAATCTGCGGCTTTCCCGTTTGCCGGGAATTGTACCAACCCACTCAAGGGAAAGATTTTCAGATTCGGGGAATTTCCCTGAATTTTTGATATAATCCCAAACGCCATAAACGACACTCCATAGTTCCCATTTAATCTCTTCTGTATCATGGATTGTATCTCTACGGCCACCATATTCAAACCACCAGAAATTGCAACCCATATCGCCGGTTTTAATATTTCTGAATCTCGGAATTTTTTTAATATCCTTCATGGCATAGGAGGGGGCAACAAATTTAACCGGGCGACCAGTGTCCTTGCTGTAAAAGTAAATGGTATGCCCCAAAAGTTCTCCGTTCTCTATGGCAGGGGCAAATCCCTCACCAAATTCATTTTTACACTCGGTTCCCATTCTGAATGAAGCGCCAGCCTTAAATCCGACAATCCCATCTCCTGAAGCATCACAAAACAAAGGTGCACGAAGGATATAATCAGTGGAGTTCTGACTGCAGAAGGCAGTTAGTGATGAAATGTTCACCTCATCCTTTTTTTCCAGATCAAATACCATCGTGTTAAGCAGCAGGGTAATATTGGGTTCGTTTATCACCTTTTCAAGCAGAATAGTATCAAAAATAATGGCATTTCCCTCTTTGTTGCGAAAGAGGTTCTCCACCAGAATTTCGTCAATCACGCCACCTTCACGCGCCCAGCGGTTGTTATTGCCCATATGTGAGGTTGCACCGAGCACCCAGAGCCGTACTTCACTTGATCCGTTTCCACCAAGAACCGGACGATCCTGTACCAGGGTTACCTTGATTCCGTTGCGCGCGGCCGTGATAGCAGCACAGGTTCCTGCCATACCTCCGCCGACAACAATAAGGTCGGAATTGATCATAGTTGTGGCATTTCCCCGTTTTACTGGAGACAAATCTATTCTTATCATCGTGTTAATTTATTTTAAATGGTTTTGGATATATTTTAAATCCGATCAGGAGCAGGAGTGACGCCATTCCTAAAACATATATTTTACCGTGATCCGCCATTGCCCCTAATCCTCCAATAATCAATCCGGTAGCAAGAATTCCAATCGCAATCATTTTTAGTCCTTGCTTGTTCTCCTCTGCCGATTCTATCACTGAGGCAACAGCCAGGTGAGATTTTTTTGCTTCCAGATCAAGATAGCTCAGGTACGCGGTTTCCTCCTTGTTTTTTATTCTGAGTACCATTTCGATCATCAACAGAATCACAACAGGTACTCCAACACCCAACATCATTTCATTTTCACGGGATAATGCATATCCATTAATTATCGGGAGGAGAAATTTGAAAAATAGGGTGATGGTTAGTGAAAGGAGGGTGGTAAAAAGGGCGGTAAAGCCGGTTTGTTTTCTTGAAAAAAGTGACCATATTAACGGAAGGTACATGGGACATCCGGTTAAGGCAGCCATACTTAATACCACTTCTTTTGCCCCACCCATCATCGGAACCAGGGCGGCAATTCCGACTGTCAGCAATCCAAAAATAAGTGTGGAGGATCTGGCGATAAACATTAAACGTTTTTCTGAGGAATGGGGGAAGCGGCTTTTGTATAAGTCGTTGGTGATCACCCCTGCAGAGATATTCAATACGCCGGTTACAGAACTGTTTGTGGCAAAAACCAGACTGATCAGCATCAAACCAAGCATGCCAGCCGGCAGAACTTCCTTACACATTAATAGGTAGGCCCCTTCGTCTTGCAAACCAGTTAGTTCCGGATTCAGGGCCCGGTAAATCATAGGTGGTAGCATCCAGATAACCGGACTAACCAGGTATAATATCCCAAATAGTATCCCCACTTTTTTTGCATCCCCGGGTGTAGCTACGCTGGTATAACGCTGTACGAACCCCCATTGCCCGCTGAGGTAAAAGAAATTATATAACCCGAATCCGATCAGAAAGCTCCAGGTATATTGTTGGCTGGATAAATTAAAAAAACTCTCTGTTGGTACAGAATTGATAAATTGAGTGATACCCCCGATTTTATCGAGCGATAACGGAACAACAACAATTGCCGCGGCAGTAAGGATCACAAATTGTAAAGTATCGGTTACCACCACGGCCCATAAACCGCCCAATGAAGTGTAGATAATTACAATAACACCTAACAATACAATGGACCAATAGAGGGGGATACCTGTAGATACTTCCAGAATCCGCGAAACGGCATAAATATATACCCCTGTCATAAATAGCATGATGGAGAGATAGATATAGGAATAGCTTTTCTGAACTTTTAGACCAAAGCGGTTGGAGATATATTCGGCAGCAGTAAGTGATTTGGTTTTATGCCATTTCGGAGCAATCAAAAGACCAACCATAAAACCGGCCAGACACATGGTCCACTGAATGGTTACGGCGACCCAGCCTGACGAATAAGCGATTGATCCCCAGACAACAAAAGTACCTGCCGAAACAAAACCCATGAAAAGTGATAAACCGTTAATCCACCATGGTACCGCACCTCCGGCTGCGAAAAAAGATTTCATGTCCTTGCCGGATGTTTTCGAAAAAGAGAGTCCAATGACCAAAATCAGGATCGAAAAAAGTACAATGACGAAATAATCAAGTGCGGTCATAAAATATTTGGCTTAGTAATGTTTTCGGTTACAATGTTATCACAGAGTTCCCTTGAAAGCAACCGAAAATCAATTATTATTTACGGAAACCTTTCCGGAAACGTTTTAAATTTACGGAAACGTTTCCGGAAAAATCAATTAAGATTATTACTTTTGACAGAATTAAACTCACTTGATTACACCAACTTTGCAAAATGAAACATATCACCATTAAGGACGTTGCAAAAAGATTAAATTGCTCGATCTCCTCAATTTCGAGGGCTTTTAATGATAAATACGATATCAAAAAGGAAACCCGTGATTTGATTCTGGCCACTGCCAAAGAGATGGGTTATTCGCCAAATCCAATGGCCAAGAGCTTATTGAAGCAGTGCTCCAACCAGATTGGAGTTGTTGTTCCTGAA
>JAHEYS010000202.1 GCA_023251475.1 Prolixibacteraceae bacterium | reverse complement strand
TCAGGCGATTCGTCCTATGGAGAGAAGGGGCGGGTAGTTGGGTATTGGGCTGTTTCATTTTCAAATGGAACAGCAAAAAATCAGACACGCGAATTCTTTCTGAATGAAACGGATAAAAAATATCTTCTTAACCTTGCCCGTGAAACCATCACCGAATATGTCCAAAAAGGGACCATCACCGAAATTGATCCCACAGGTTTGAGTACGGTATTGAGAACACCGTGTGGGGTATTTGTTACGCTGAATAAACACCACACACTCCGCGGTTGCATTGGCCGGTTCGAACCCTCGCTCCCCCTTTGGTCTGTTGTGCAAAAGATGGCCATCTCGGCATCAACACAGGATTACCGATTCAGCAAGGTCCAGCCCAATGAATTAAGCCAATTAAAAATTGAAATCTCAGTCTTGACCCCACTAAAGAAGATAAAATCACCTGAAGAAATTATCCTTGGTAAACACGGCATATACATCAAAAAGGGAAATTCCTCAGGAACATTTCTACCACAGGTGGCTACACAGACAGGTTGGAATAAGGAGGAGTTTCTCGGGCACTGTTCCCGGGATAAAGCAGGACTTTCATGGACCGACTGGAAAACCGCTGAACTGTACACCTACGAAGCACTGGTTTTTGGGGAGGAGGAATAGTTTCTGTGGTTTCTATTGTTGGCGTCGCACAAAATTATGCCAATGATATAAAAGTTAGAACACCCAACAACAGAAACCTTTGAGACAATAGAAACTATTTTCCACAACCATAGAAACAAAAGAGACTACAGAAACCCATCCCCATGTCCACAGCCTACCCAATCTACGGCATCACTGTTCCGGTTATTTTATTTTACCTTTTATCAGCAGCTTTTGTACGAATGGGACTGATCAGTAAGGTAAGCCACCGGAAATTCTGGAATGTTTTATTGTTGATCACCTTTCTTGTTACCGGTTTGATCGGTTTGACGATGGTCATAAAAATCAATTACAAGCTGGAAATTCCATATTACGAATCTTTAATGGGCTACCATGTTGAATTTGGAATTGGAATGGCAATCATCGGTTTTATCCACTTTTTGTGGCATTTCAACTATTACCTTAGGCTGTTTTTGGGGGCAAAAAGAATTGAATTGCGGCAAATAATTTCGATTGAAAACAACCTGGATGAGCAGGTATTGAAAATATCGGCCTTTCTGCTCGGGTGTACCACAATAATTGCGCAAATCGTTCTGTTGCGTGAATTCCTTTCCGTTTTTGACGGGAATGAACTGGTGATTGGGATGGTACTTGCCAACTGGATGGCTTTGACAGGAGTTGGCGCATTCCTTGGAAAACATCCATTAAGAATAATAAAAGCATCTAAAGTCATTATTCCGGGCCTTCTGATCCTTTCAATTTTGCCTTTCATCACCACTCTACTAACCAATTTTCTGAAAAACAGAATATTCCCGGTGGGCGCAATGATCAGCCTGTTTCAAATCTTCTTCGCCTCCCTTTTTTTGTTGGTCCCGTTTTGCCTTTTGAGCGGATTCCTTTTTACCTTTATTTCCAAATGCAATTCCGAAATACGTAACCAAAACGAAACAGGCCCTGTTTATGGGTATGAATCATTTGGAAGCATTACCGGTGGTTTACTCAGTGGACTTTTGTTTATCTTTATATTTTCATCCGCTGAAAGCCTGATGATTCCATCGGTAATTAACGGTCTAGCCCTCTTTCTTATCTCCTTAAAAACTAAACTGATAAAATTGGCGCGCATTTCGCTGTTAGTTGCCATCACCGCAATCGCGATAATGCTCGTTAATCCCGAAAAGTTAATCAGAAGCTGGGTCTATCCGAACCAGGAGATTGTGGTTTCGAAGGATTCGCCTTATGGGAATATTGTCATTACCCGGAGGGAGAATTTGTGGAGCGTATACAACAATAATATACTGATGTTCGATTCAGAAAATTTTATGCTGAATGAAGAGGCGGTTCATTTTGCCATGGTTCAGCATCCTGATCCGAAAAATATTTTGCTTGTTTCGGGGGGACTGTCCGGGCAAATTGCTGAAATAATGAAGTATAAGCCGGTTTCGGTTGATGATGTGGAGGAGAACCGCTGGCTTCTGACCATCATGCAAGATTCGCTGAAAAAAATATTTACCGGCCAGATCAGACTTCATGCCACCGAACCGAATCGTTTTATCCGCAACAGTAAAAAATTATATGACGTTGCAATACTAAACCTGCCAGGTCCCTCCACTTTGCAGGCCAACCGGTATTATACGCTGGAATTTTTCATCGCATTAAAGGGGAAACTTTCGGAAGGTGGGGTACTCTCGTTTGGGCTGCCGGCCCCTGTCAATTATCTTAACAATGAGGCTGTTAAATTAAATTCAACCATTTTTGCAACACTGAAAAAAGTGTTTCCGAATGTTATGATCATTCCGGGGGAGAAGAACTATTTCCTCGCCTCCAATGTCCCTCTGACCTACAACATTGCCCAAAATGTTCGTGAGAGAGGGATCCCAACCCGCTATGTCAACCAAAATTATTTCAACGATATTTTGCTTAAAAGCCGGGGGTTAACCATCCTCTCCTCATTAAATCCAGATTCTGATATCAACCTGAATATGAAGCCGCTTCTATACCGGCAACAGCTGGCATACTGGCTAAGTTATTTCAAGGAAAAGTACTGGATGCTCGCTGTTTTGATGGGATTCCTGGGTCTGTTTACCTTTTTCTCCGGGAGTATCCCTTCAAAAGCCATGTTCCTGACCGGATTTTCGGCATCAGGAATTGAAATTCTTCTGCTGTTTGGCCTGCAGGTTTATTTCGGAAATATTTACCTCATTACCAGTTTTGTCTTTACAAGCTTTATGATTGGGCTGGCATTCGGATCCATCTTCGGAAAATCCTTAAAAAGCAGAGATCCGGAGAGATCACTTGCAATGGTACAGGTGCTAATTGGAGCTTTCACAGCTGCTATTGCCTTATGTTTATTTTCACCCGGGTTGGCAAACCTACCACCTGCCATTGTTTATTCCCTGTATTTCGTCGCTACACTGATAATGGGATGGCTGACCGGAATTCAATTCACCGGGGTAACGCTGATCTCGGAAGGTGGTTATGCGGAGATTTCGGGCAGCGCCTACAGTTACGATTTATTTGGATCAGCATTTGGGGCGCTTGTCGTAACACTGTATCTGGTTCCTAAAACCAGTATTGTTGCTTCGGTACTGGCCATAAGTTTTTTAAATATATTATTCGGAATTTACTTAACTTTAAGGAAAAATTGATTTAAAACATCCAATCTTATGACAATTCAGGAAATGAATAAGCGTGAATTTCTGAAACAGGGATTGGCAGCAACCGGCGCCATTACCTGTTCTCCATTGTTGAGTTTTGCAGGCGAAACCGGAGAAAAACTCTGGAAATGGAGTAAGGAGGGACTCTACTGGTCCTCAACACCACGGGGGACAAAGTGCCTGATCTGTCCCAATGAATGTGTAATTAAAGAGGGAGAATCGGGGCTTTGCCATAACCGCGTGAATCATGAGGGGAAGCTTTATTCCATCGCCTACGGAAATCCCTGTGCTGTAAATATCGACCCGATTGAGAAAAAGCCATTGAATCATTTTTTGCCTGGATCGGAAGCCTTCTCAATTGGCACTGCGGGTTGCAACCTGGCATGTATGAACTGCCAGAACTGGTCTATCTCACAGACAAGCCCCAAACAAACGCGCAACTACGATTTAATGCCCGATAAACTGATTGAACAGGCCATTGGCAGCAATTGCAGGTCGATAGCGTATACTTATTCGGAGCCCGTTTCATTTTATGAATATACGCTTGATTCAGCAATTCTCGCACGGCAGCAAGGCCTTAAAAATGTACTTGTAACAGCGGGGTATATCAATCAGGAACCGCTGCGCAATATCCTCAAATACATTGATGCAGCCAGGGTTGACCTGAAATCGTTCAGTAACGATATTTATCTCAAGCTAAGTGCAGGTACCCTTCAGCCCGTATTAAACACACTGAAAACAGTGGCTGAACTGGGAGTCTGGCTCGAAATTATCAACCTGGTTGTACCCGGATGGACCGACGACCTGCAGATGATCAAACGGATGTGCAACTGGCTGGCAGAAAACGGACTTTCCGGATACCCGCTTCACTTTGACCGTTTTCATCCCGATTACAAACTCACACAGTTATCTGCAACCCCAATTGGAGTGCTTTCCAAAGCCCGTGAGATTGCCATTTCAGAGGGGATAAAATACGTTTATATTGGAAATGTACCGGGTCTTGAGTCACAGAATACCTATTGCCCTAAATGTCATGAGTTAGTAATAGAAAGAAGGGGATTTTCTGTGCTGCAGAAAAACCTGGTGAAGGGTGGTTGTAAAAATTGTGGCGAAAAGATAGCCGGGGTATGGGAATAGAGCCCGGTTATGCGCCCTGTTTTTGCGGAATCAGATTTTTAAGCTGCTTTACCAGTTTCGACCTTTGGCCGAAGGATATCGCCGAGAGGCAAACCGGTGGATATTCCGCCAGGCCTCTCTGTACCCTTATTACAAATTTAAGATCCCACTTCAGTCCCAGAAAGTATTTCTCCACCACAATATCCCGGAGTTGAACCACCGAAAAATCGAAGGTTTCAAAACTTCTTTCAAAGGCAAATACCGAATAATATTTAACCACCAGTTTATTTCGATCCTCTGAAATCTTCACATACTGGAAATTAAGCAGATTAATCACCAATACGATAACCAGAAAAAAAGCCCCAAGAATAACCATGGCCGTAAATAGCTCAAAAACAACAAGAATCGCCATTGCCAGAAGCGAAGAGGCCCCTGTAATGAGCAGAAATATCCTCAATTGTTTTACCCCCTTCTCATTGCTGAAATCCATACCGAAGCTATTAAATGATCACCTTACCTTTATTTTGGAATCCAAAATAGCAAAAAATTTTAACTTTGCCTTTATAATTCTTAAAGATGAACAATTATCCCGAATATCACGCCTCCATTACTGTAACCAGAGAGGTGGAAAATGAACTTGGTAAGATCCTCACCCGATATCCCGAAGATAAACTATTTCTGGTGACAGAAACCAACTGCGACAAATTATGTCGAAGTCTGATCCGCCAAACCCCCGGATTTGAAAATTTTAAAAAGGTGGTGATTCCGGCCGGAGAGGAGAATAAAAAACTCTCCTCTGTCGAAAGAATATGGCTCTTTCTCAGTCAGAACGGAGCCGACCGGAAATCGCTTATAGTGAACCTTGGCGGGGGAATGCTGACCGATATCGGGAGTTTTGCCGCCTCAACAATAAAAAGAGGGATGGATTTCGTGAATATTCCTACCACACTTTTAGCCCAGGTTGACGCATCTGTGGGCGGGAAAACCGGGTTTAATTTTAACGGATTAAAAAATGAGATCGGGGTGATCAACCAACCCGTTAATGTTTTGATTGACACCCGTTTTCTTCGGACTATCGATTCCCCTAATTTCATTTCGGGTTATGCCGAGATGATCAAACATGGTTTAATCTATTCGTCTGAGCACCTGGAAGAAGTGAGAAATTTCGATCTGAATAATCCTGATCTTGAGATTCTTCGGGGAATAATCGCCCGATCTGTCGCTATTAAAGATTCGTTTGTTTTCCGCGACCCAAATGAACGGAATATCCGCAAGGCACTAAATTTCGGTCATACCATCGGACACGCTTTCGAGAGTCTCGCATTGGAATCAGGACATCCGATCCTGCATGGGTATGCCGTTGCATTTGGTATGATAGCGGAACTCTATCTTTCACATAAGGTGTGTGCGCTTCCAATCGAAATCGTAGCCGAACTTACTAATTGGCTGATCAGCGTTTACGGAAAATATGCCATTGAAGAAAATCAGTATGAAGGGCTTTACCAGCTGATGACACATGATAAAAAAAATGAAGGGGCCCGCGTCAATTTTACGTTGATACCTGCTGTTGGTGAAGTTGCCATCAATCAGAATTGTGATAAAGATCTTATATTCGGAGCTTTGGATTATTTCAAAAAAATGAACAGCTAAGGATTTCCTATGCAATATTCAATCACCAAAACTGAAAAAACACTCAAGGGAGAGGTCGTACTCCCCTCATCAAAAAGTATAAGTAACAGAATGCTGATTATCAATTCATTAAGCTATTCCCCCTATTCTATTGATAATCTTTCGGATAGCGACGACACCCGAGTCATGGAGTCAGTACTGAATTCAGATACCAATCATTTTGATATTGGTCATGCAGGAACCGCGATGCGGTTTCTGACTGCCTTTCTGTCGAAGATAGTCGGCGAGTGGACCCTGACAGGGTCGGAACGGATGAAGCAGCGACCGATTGGAATTCTGGTCGATGCTTTGAGAAAACTAGGCGCTTCGATTGAATATACCGAAAAAGAAGGTTTTCCACCATTGCGTATCCTCGGAACTTCCCTGAAAGGGGGGGTAATCGAACTTGACGGAAGCATCAGCAGCCAGTATATCTCTGCCCTTTTAATGATTGCGCCAACCATTCAGGGTGGAATGACCCTGAAATTGTTAAACCAGATTACCTCCCAGCCTTATATTGATCTTACCCTTCGGCTGATGGAAAAATTTGGGGTCATGCATAGCTGGGAAGGGAAAGAGATCAGAATCGAAGAACAAAACTATCACCCTGTAAAGTTCTGTGTTGAAGCTGATTGGTCGGGCGCCTCCTATTGGTACGCCATGGCTGCGCTTTCTGATGATTGTGATCTGCTGCTGAAAGGACTACGTCTGGAAAGTCTTCAGGGGGATGCCAACCAGTCGGGATGGTTCAAAACCTACTTTGGTGTCTGCTCAACACAGGAGGGAAATGATGTTCGTCTCACTAAAATGGAGACGGCTGAGAAGAAAATCCTGGAGTTGAATTTTATTGAAAATCCCGATATTGCACAGACATTTACGGTTCTTGCACTCTGCAAAAGAATTCCATTTCATTTTAAGGGATTAATGACCTTAAAAATTAAGGAGACCGATCGTATCGCGGCATTGCAGAATGAGGTTTTAAAATTTGGCGCACTATTAACAGAGCCGGTTGACGGAGAGCTTTACTGGGATGGCGCATTTAATGAAGTTCAGGCAAACTATCCCCCGGTGATTAAAACCTATCACGATCACAGGATGGCGTTGGCATTTGCCCCTGCAGCAATGGTTTATCCCGGAATAATTATCGATGATCCGCAGGTAATCACAAAATCGTATCCCGGATACTGGGACGATCTTAAAAAGGTGGGGTTCGCTATATCTTAATCCTGAATAATTGAATATCTTTGTTGCACATCCAAAGCAACATGTCGATTCATACACTTATCCCGGAAGAATTCACCAGGTTCCTTTTGGTGCTGGTTTTCTCACTGATTATCGGGCTGGAACAGCGCCGGCATCATCTTACCGAAAATGAAGATCTTCTGTTTGGCACAGACCGGACCTTTACTTTCATCGGTTTATTGGGATACGTATTGTTTATTGCCGATCCCAAATCATACCTCCCTTTTCTCACCGGACTTGTAATTACCGGCCTGTTTTTGGCGATTCACTACTTTCAGAAAATAAGTCAACACCAGTACTATGGTTTGACAAGTTCAATCCTGGCGCTACTGACCTACTGCCTGCCAATTATGGTTTTCACCCAGCCGGTCTGGCTTCTCCTCTCGTTTGTCGTCGTAATATTAATTCTGACCGAACTTAAAAGCAACCTCATTACCTTATCGAAGAAAGCATCCGAGGAGGAGTTTATCACCCTGGCCAAGTTTATCGCTTTTGCGGGGGTGATTTTACCCCTCCTTCCCGACCATCCCATCTCCGACCAGATCCCGGTATCGCCCTATCACCTCTGGCTGGCAGTTGTTGTAGTTTCAGGCATTTCATATATAAGTTATCTTCTACGGAAATTTGTATACCCCGCTTCAGGCATTATGCTTACCGGTATTCTTGGAGGATTGTACAGCAGCACAGCCACCACGGTGATAATAGCGAGAAGGGATAAAGAGGGGATTGCAGGTGCAAGGGGGGTATCTTCCATCATGATGGCTAATGGGATGATGTACTTACGGATCATTGTTCTCGCATTTCTGTTTAATCCTTCGGTTGCCACTAAACTTTTAATTCCATTTTTTATTCTTTTTTCGGTGTGTAAGCTCCTTTCAAAAATTGCAGATAAACCCGATACCCCGATCTCACAAATTCCTGATGTGAATATCAACCTTTCGGGGGCTAAAAATCCACTGGAGCTTAAAACTGCCATCGTTTTTGGAATTCTCTTTGTCTTTTTTGCGATGGTCACCGACTATGTTATGAAGAGTTACGGAAATTCGGGTGTTACTGCACTTGCATTTGTGGTTGGAATCACTGATATTGATCCATTTTTACTCAACCTTCTTCAGCATACCGACGGAATCACTGAAGCATCTGTTGCCCTGGCAATTATTAATGCCACCAACAGCAATAATATCCTGAAAATGGTTTATGCGATCGGCCTGAGCAGTAAAAATATAAGGAGAAATCTTATCCTTTGTTTTTCTGTCCTGATTATTTCGGGTCTGATCACCTCGTACTTATTTTATCTACTGTAACCCACTTTTGACTCATGCTATCCCCCGGATATTCAGTTATTCAGAAAATCGTGATTTCAGGAGCATTCTCACTTCATACCAATGGCTTGTCTGTACATTGATTCCAGGTTATCCGAAAATCCATGAGAAAGAACTGATTACACAACCAACACGTAAATTTATTTTCCCGCATTAAATATTTTTTATATATTGTAAATAATCTTTCTTAGTGTAAATATTTTTTATATTTGTCCTGGTCAATTCAGTTGCCAATACCGGCAATGGGTAGGTGATTTAAACCAACTGACAACGCCATAAAATTATTCGTATGATATTAGCTTCGGAAAAAGACAAGGTGGATACAGAGCTTTCCCTAATCGAAACTCTTACTGACACATTTGCAGCAGATTATCCGTTAAATATCCTTATCGCAGAGGATAATTTTGTGAATAAGATACTGATTGAAAAAATTCTGCATAAATTGGGCTATCAAACGGAGACTGTTTCCAACGGGATTCAGGCGCTCAATGAATTAGTTAAAAAGGCATACAATACTATTTTAATGGATATCCGGATGCCGGAAATGGACGGATTTGAAGCAACCCATCGCATTCGGCAAATGACAATTACGCAACCATATATTATAGCCATGACAGCAAATACGATGTCAAACGATAGAGAGGAGTGCTATAAAGTTGGGATGAATGATTATATTTCAAAGCCTATCAACTTAAATGAGGTTATCTGTAAATTAAAAATTGCTGCAGAATTCCTGATGAGAGAATAACAGTAATCCTGCCAGGTTTCTGTTTTGAGGATATACTTTGGAGATATTTGCAAACAATAAATTTTTATTTATTGTTTATCCTGGTAAAGCATTAATAGACGATGTTTACTCCGAGTGTAATGGTGCGGGGTCTGGGATAGAAATTATTATCGATGCCTCCCGGAGCCTCAGGGTCATTCCCATTATATTTTGTGATGGTTAAAACATTTTGAACAGTCAGACTAAGACGTATTTTATAATGTTCGTAGACGTCATCAAAATTGTAACCGGCGCTAACATTATCCAGTTTGAGAAAAGAGGCATCCTGCACAAAATAATCACTGGTGAACTGTCGCTTTACGAACTTTGTTTCATTCAGATAAGTTGGAAAATTTTTCAAGTAGCTACCCTGGTACATTTGATCATAAGAAGCCTCTGCGGCAGCCTGGTTATAAACGTAATTTCCGGTACTGTAGCGGGCAGATGCCGATAGGTCAAATTTCTTGATATTAAGACGGGCAGAGAAGCCCATCAGGTAATCGGGTGTCGGTTTTTTATAGATATACATGTCGGCATTATTCCCGCTTACGGTGCCTCCCTGTCCCGAAAGATCAACATAAAGTCCCTCAACAGGAGCTCCGACTGCATCATAAATCTGTTTATTCATAAAGAACGAGTAAGCGGGATAACCGACCCTTGTCACCTGTTTGGTTCCTGTAATTCCGTCTCCATATATGATCCCGGCGTAATTCGGATCATCGGAAATCGGCAATTTGGTAATTTTGTTCTGATTGCAGGTAAAATTAAATCCCAAAATCAGCGAAATATCATTTTTTGAGAAGGGAGTGACATTCAGTGAAAATTCAACCCCCCTATTTTCGAGACTACCCATATTGGTTAATAACGTATTTGAGGAATTGCTGCCGCTGGAAATAATCGCTGTATTTAGAAGGTTATTGGTAACACGGTTGTAAAGATCGACTGAACCGGTAATCCTTTCCTTGAAGAATCCGAAATCAAGACCAATATTGGATGCGGTGGTCTCTTCCCGTTTAATATTGGGATCATATGCGACTTGGCTCAGGGTTGGGAGATAAGTACCGGCATTGGGATAATAATAACCGGAATACGAAGCCCGATAGGTGGCCTGGGCAGGATAATCATTCCAGATATCCTGCTGACCGGTAATTCCCCAGCCGATTCTTAATTTCAGATCTGATACTGCATTCAATTCTTTTAAAAACGATTCCTCCTTCACCTTCCAGGCAAAGGCCGCGGAAGGGAATAGTCCCCACTGGTTCCCATTTGCAAAACGGGAAGAACTTTCCTCTCGAACAGTGGCTGAGATCAAATACCTATTCTTAATGGAATAATTTACACGACCAAAGAACGAAACCAGGTAGTTTCCGGTGGCAAATGAGCTGCTGTCGGCCATTTGGTACTGGTGCGTAGCCTCTGTTACTCCACGTGTATAGCTGCTTCCATCACGTTTGAAATGTTGCCATGAATAACCGGCAGTTGCGTCAATTTTACCAGAAATTTTACTGAACTCATTTGTATAGTTCAGATAGAAATCGAGCAGGTCATTGTAATTTTTACCTTGATAATTATTCAGCCTTCCCCACGCAAGTGGCGAAATCAGATTTGATGGAGAGGTTGTTGGGCGGTTGTTGTGCCCCACACTCTCAGTATAGTCTGTCGCGACATTCAGATTTGCCTTTAGGCCGGTAACAAAGGGAATCTTATAGTCCAGCTGGAGATTGGCGATACCCCTTTTTACATTTGACCTGTTGTCGGCCATAATCAACTGCTCAACAGGATTGGGTGTACCCAGAATGGCGCCGTAATTACTCCACTGATAATAACCGGCAGAATTGGTTGTACCAACAGCACTATTATCATAAATTGGCCTGGTCGGATCCATATTAATTGCTGAACCTAATGCACCAATGTCGCCAAAATCATTATCTGTATTCATCCCTTTGGCATTTAAATTCACTTTTAAACTACCATTCAATAAGATGGGATTCAGATTCAGGGAAGCGGTATACCTTTTCATCTCGGTATTCCGCAAGATGCCATTTTGGTCTGTATACCCGACTGAGACCCTGTATGGTAAAGTTTTACATGCGCCGGATACACTGATATTATGATCCTGTGACACTGCAGGCCGGAAAATTTCCCGCTGCCAGTTGGTGCTCTCATTACTGAGCAATTTATAGCTGTCGGCACCAAAGAAATCTTTATGTTCTGAGGCAATTTGACGTATTTCATCACCAGAATAAACATCCATAAATTTTATCGCACTCCCGACTGAGGTATTTCCATTAAAAGTAATTTTCATCGGACTGCCAACTGCGCCACTTTTTGATGTAATTAGTATAACACCGTTTGAGGCCCTTGAACCATAAATTGCGGTTGACGAGGCATCTTTTAATACAGTAAATGTTTCGATATCACCGGGATTAATAAAAGAAAGAAAGTTCGAACTACCTGATATATTGTTATTATCGATTGGAACTCCATCTATAATAATCAATGGGTCATTTGAGGCATTCAGGGATGAACCACCACGAATACGGATCGTTGCTACGCTTCCGGGCGCTCCGCCGGCAGTTGTAATTACCACCCCGGCACTTTTACCTGTAATCAGCTCCTGCGGCGAGGTAATTGCACCTTTATTAAAATCGGCGGCACTCACCGTACTTACCGAACCGGTTGCATCAGATTTCTTTACAGTTCCGTATCCGATAACAACTTCATCATCCAGCCCCTTTGATTCGACCTTTAAGGCCACATTCAGTACCGTTTGCTCCCCGACTTCCAAAGCCTTCGACTGATAACC
>JAHEYS010000485.1 GCA_023251475.1 Prolixibacteraceae bacterium | reverse complement strand
AAAAAACCACGACAGAAGGGATCTGCCAGAACATTGAAATAAAGATACTGAATAAGAACAAATCACTGTTTTTAAGCGAAATCAGCGCCACCCTGATTCAGGATGGAGATGGTCATCCCCTTTCGTTCATGATCATAATAAGCGATATTTCCTTCCGTAAAACCATGGAGACTAAACAAAACCATGCCGACCGGATGGCTAATCTTGGGGAGATGGCCTCCGGGATTGCCCACGAGATCAACCAGCCCTTGAATATCATCTCGATGGTGATGGATAAGATTTTGTACCAAACAGCTAAAACGGATTCGGTGGATGTTGAATTCCTTAAATCCAAATCGGATAAAATATTCGAAAACATCATCCGGATCCGAAACATTATCGATCATGTAAGGGGCTTTTTCGCGCAATAACGACAACTTTGTCCCGACCGCCTTTGATATCAACGCGACCATTGAAAACGCGATCTCCATGATCACGGAACAATTCAAGCACCTTGGAATCATCCTGTTGCTAACATTAGACCGGCAAATCCCTTCATTGGTTGGCAACACCTACCAGTTTGAACAGGTCATTATCAACCTGCTGATCAATGCCAAGGACGCTGTGATCGAGAAAAAAAACCGGCAGGAAGAGGTGGATGAGATGGTTATTGGAATCAAAACCTGGCAGGAACACCACTTAATAATCGTTGAGATTACCGATAATGGGATAGGCATCGGGAAAGAAGATCTGCACAATATAATGCTCCCCTTTTTTACCACGAAAGAAGAAGGCCGCGGGACCGGGCTCGGATTATCAATTTGTTATCAGATTATCAAGGAGATGGGTGGTATCATTGACATCACCAGTGACAAGGTCAACGGAACAAAAATTAAACTGATCATTGATACTCATTGGATAAAGAAGCAATAGGAGTAATTTTTAAGTTTTGGCAACAAAGGCATGTTTAAATAACCCTATATGGAGAATAAAGAGAAAATAAAGATATTGATCCTCGACGATGAGAAGCAATTCACCGAAGAGTTAAGCGGTTTTTTTAATGATTCTGATTATCTGTCGTTCGAGGCAAATACCGCCCTTGAAGGGAAAGTAATTTTAAAAAATCATGAAATCGATCTGCTGATCCTTGATGTCCGGTTACCCGGTGTGAATGGTTTGGATATTCTGAAGGAGGTGAGGGTGCAATATCCGTGGATGGAGGTGATCATTATCTCTGCACATGGCGATATGGATACGGTAATTAAGGCGATGCGGCTGGGGGCATTCGATTATTTACGAAAACCTTTCCGTTTTATTGATATTCAGATCGCGATCGAGCGTACCCGGAAATACCTCCAGATGCAGCGGAAGCTGAAGCAGTTGGAGGAGAGAAACTCATTGATATCCAAATCGCTCGAAGAAAAGATCGACCGCCAGTTTATTGGTGTCAGTCCGCAGATTCAAAAGGTGTTTGAACAGGCCATCATAGCAGCCAATTACCCCGATGCCAATGTGCTGATCACCGGGGAGAGCGGAACGGGGAAGGAGAATATTGCAAGGATCATTCACCATTCGAGTGCGAGAAAGGACCATCTGTTATGTGCGGTAAACAGCAGCGCCATTACAGAATCGTTGCTGGAGAGCGAATTTTTTGGCCATAAAAAGGGATCATTTACAGGCGCCATAAACGATAAGATGGGATTCTTCGAGGTGAGCCACCAGGGAACGCTGTTCCTGGATGAGATTGCCGATATGCCGTTTAACCTGCAGGCCAAGATCCTGCGTGCCACGGAAGAAAAGCTCATCACACGTGTTGGAGTCACGACTCCTGTCCATACCGATTTCAGGATCATCTCGGCTACCAATCAGGATCTGGAGAAGCGTGTTTAGAAGAAGGAGTTCCGGCTCGACCTGCTTCACCGGCTCAACACCCTTCATATTCATATACCGCCCCTTCGTGAGCGTCCCGACGATATCCGACCGCTGCTGATCCATTTTGTTGATATTTATGCCTCAAAATTTAATAAGCCCAATATCCGGATCTCGAATGAGGTTTTTGACAGGTTGTTGCGTTATGATTTCCCGGGTAATGTGCGCAAATTGCGTAATATGACCGAAAGGGCGCTTATCCTGTGCAAAGGCCCGCAGCTTGGCTCTGATGATTTCCCCGTGAAACAGCAAAAACCTGAGGTTGCCGTGATAAATGACGAGATGATTAATCTTAGGATCAGTGAGGTGGCCATGATCCGCAGGGCGCTGCAAAACAGCCAATACAACCAGAGTGCAGCCGCCGATCAGCTGGGCATTACGCGCGATGCCCTGATCCGCAAAATGAAAAAATACGATATCGCAGTCTGTAAAAATGAGGAGTGACCAAATTAACAGCGGAAAAGAGGAATTTTTGAAGTGGTTAAATCTGAATAACCCCCGGTGAAGCTTGCGAAACCGGGGGGAATGAACGATAAACAATAGCAGCCCCGAAGCGGGCTGAATGTTAGGTTAAAATGTTAATATTGAACCCTCTCAGGGTTCCGGTTTTCACTAGATCCTTTACCCCCAGTTTCGTTTCACTTCACTGGGGGTTATTTAGATTAAATCCTTTCAGGATTGAAAATCTAATTTTAAAAAGTTTCTGAATAAACCCTGTATATTCGCAAAATATACGGGTCTGCCATGTACCGTACCTGCGGCACTTAAGTTATTAGAACTAAATAATGTCGTATTTTCATATTTTACTGTCTTCTGATAAATATAAAATACTGCCTCCAAATCACTAAAACACCATCATCCAGCTGACGTATCTTTGAACAAAAAGAAAATAGGGGTCCACGAGAAATTAAAGGGGTCCACTAATTAGCACAAATTTACACGAATCGAAGATCAACGTAGTTAATTAAAAAAAACAAAAGCAGTTACACTACTTTTGTTTTTTTTAATTATCTTTTCAAACAATACTTCCATTTCACACCAACGGTGTGAATAAAAACAACACCTTAAGAATTAGTGAAAATTAGTGTTAATTCGTGGACAAAAAAAAAAATGCCTTTAGGCGGACCCTATTTAATCTGTGTTAATCTGTCCGCTGGTTCACAAAAAAAGAAGTGGTAAAGAAAGATTTTGGTGATCTGGTGTATTGGTGGCAAAAAGAGTTTTCATGGACTAAACGATTAAACAATGAAATGCGACATCTTATTATTCTCATCACTTAGGGTGGTGGACGTTCTTTAAACCGGAATAAATTCCGGCCCTGCAATATCCGGCCGGGCCTGCGGCTCCATTTTTTCATTCCTTCATTTTTTCATTTAAGAGACGCACAGTCGTGCGTCTCTACCGCGCCGCATTTTCGCACACCTGTGCGATTATTTCGATGAGGGGTCAACTATTTTCCATAATTTCTTCTGACGTTAAAATTTCCCAAAAAAATTATAACGTTTATACTGACTTGTTTTATTAATAGTTAGCCGCATCGTTTATGCCCAAACTTCGCTCCTCTAACTTTCCGGCACACCGATTGCAATAGGTTATGACAAATGAAGAAAAATAATTAAAATCTTCCACCGCAACATTTTTTAAACGATTAATCAGGAGAAAAAAAGATGACACTTGAAATGAAGGTCCTGGAGTATATATACGATCATCTGACTGGTGTGAAGATTTCGGAGATGGAGGTTCCACTTGGCGAGACCCGGATGATGCTTGGTTTTGTAACCAGGAACCTGCTTGACCAGGGAAAGATTGTAAAGATCGAGAACTGTTATTTTCCCAGGCCAGGCTTAAGGGAGGAAGATCAAAAAAATTCACTTAGTCCTTAGAAATAAATGACCAGAAAAAGCGGAAAAACATGCTCACCCAGGGAAGTCGCATAACAACCCGGTTTGTTCTTCACTACCAGGTACTGAAAAACAAAAACTCATATGCAAAACACAAAAAACTCCCAATTTTAATTATTAAACAATTTTAATTCAAATTCATTATGAAAAAATTACTATTTATTTGCGCAGC
>JAHEYS010000201.1 GCA_023251475.1 Prolixibacteraceae bacterium | reverse complement strand
CAGTCACCCAGTTCCCCTTTAACGAATATTGGGTTTTATCCTTATTTAAAAAAATTAGGGTGCCAAGTCCATGGTATTTTCCATTTTCCAATCCCCCTTCATATATTTTAGATTTCCATGAAACATCTGGCCAATCCTTTGATGAATAAGTGATTTTCCCATTTCCAGTTAATTTTCCCTCAAGTATATCACCATCATATTGGCAAATAAGTGTACTATTCGAGTAAAATGATACAAAATATTTACCCGAAACAAATTCGCCTGCACATTTACCTTTAAGCTTCGCAGTTACATTCTTGTATTCAGAAAATGGATTTTGAATAGAACATGCTGATTGTTCACATTTTATATACAATATGTTTTCTTGACCAAATACATCATATTGAATAAGAATGAAAAACAGAAAAACATGACTCAAAATTGCACATACATTTTTCATTGCATTAAATATTTTGAATGTCTACTCTTTAATGGATTTTCGACTTCCTCCTGTTTTTATTCCCTTGCTGTTGCAAAGTCTGTTAATAAGAGAACTTGTCAACTCCTACCAACATATACAACAGATTTTTAATCACCTATCAAACGGCTTGGCTCTGTCAAAAAACAAAACTGTTTCTACTAATCAAAACTGTCAAAAAAAACTTTGTCCAAAAAGCGATACCATCTCAAGTTGCGATTAAACTGACCGGCCACGTAGGAAGCTACACGCAGGGGCGGATTGCGGGCGATGTAGCTTACGCTGATCTTCGATTCCTGTCAAGCCGAAAAACAGCCCAAGCGGTATCGAAGATCAGCGAAGCTAAAGATGCACACCGAAAACCACCGCTGCCGCACTTGACGGGTAGCTGAAGTTGCATGCAGGCCTTCTCTGTTCTTGACTAGTAGCCATTAAAAATAGTCATATTAATTTCTGTAATTAAATCTTGTCCGCTGGGCGCTTCGTCAATGTACATAATCTCTCTTGTTATACCTCGTTCGGCTAACTCTTCTCTAATTATTGGCTTAAATTCCGCTGGAATTCTTGCTCTAAAAATGAATTTTCCCCATTCTTTTTGTTGATTTATTGGAATGTGGCAAGAGTCATTTGAAGTCATTACAAAGCGACCTTTTTGTCTATACATTCTATATTCAAAAATCCTTTCTTCTATTTCACTTATGTGTGAAGAAGGATTAATTAGAAAAGTATTTTTTACGTCAAAAGGATTTATGTCGTAGAATGTGTTTCTGGTTGGAGAATTATTGTGTCCCAAAATATCTACTATCGGTGTAATAAAACACCAAAGTTGACCATCAGATTTTTCAATATTTTCGTCTGCGGACTGTTCCGTTGCAAAGAAAAGAGCACTAATAATAAATGCTGACCAATCTGTAAGTGTTGTTTTAATGCCTGCATGTTGAGCCTGAAATAATAAGTCCCAATCTTTTCCATACTTTTCTCTATTAAAGAGGTCTCTTAAAGCTTTTGCACCAACTTTTTCATGAATTACTTTTTCAAACTCTTGAATTGCTTTTTGCTCCAAGTCTTTTCCAACTTTCGGGTCTGTAATCTTTAATGGTGGCCTAAATATTCCTGAACGAATGTCCCAACCAAAATTTTGCTCTCCACGATAATGTGGCATAATTTCGATAATGCGTCTAAGAATTAATTCACTTCGAAGTTTAATAAATAAGTCGTGAAGTTGGTCAGCGTCTAAAGCTGAAGTAATTGTCAAGTTGTCACCAATTATCTCATGCTTTGTTTTTTCAAATGCTTCCTCTTTTGTCATGTTGTAATTTATTTCGGTTGAGTGTCAAAATAGGCTTGCATGCAACGTAGGAAGCTACACGCAGGGGCGGACTGCGGGCGATTTAGCTTACGCTGATCTTCGATTCCTGTCAAGCCGAAAAGCAGCCCGAGCGGAAAGATGCACACCGAAAACCATTGCTGCCGCACTTGCCGGGTAGCTGATGTTGCCGGTCAGTGCTTTTATTTCTTTCAAGTTCCACATGTCAAACTCTTTAGCAATCTGTCTATAATTGTTAACAACCAAACAAAGAATGTTCGGCTATGTAAATATTGTCAGAGAAGATCATTATTTCTTTTCCTTCTTTGTTAGCACTACCAGCACTATAAGACAGTTTAAACGTTTTATTTCTATACTTGGAATAAAGATTTCTTATTTGAGAAACATCGTCATAAGTAATAATCCATTTCTGATTACTCACTTTACTTATTTCGTCTGCGATGTTTTGATGATCATTGTCTTGATAATAATTTAGGTAAAGGTCTTTCCCTTTTACATAGTATGGTGGGTCGAAGTAAAACAATGATTTTTGTTGGAGTGACTTGCGAAGGGATTTTACTAGCTCAACTGCATCGGAGTTGTGAAGTTCTATTTTGTCTTTGTATTGAGCAATTCTTTCAATTCTGCTTATTAATTCTTTTTTATTGTAACGGGCATCTATTTTCCATTCTCCTGTTTGTTGTCGACCGCCTATTATACCAGCGTTTATTATACCTGAACGGTTCGTTCGATTGAGATAGAATGTTGAAAAACCAACTTCTAAAAGGCCCTGTTGTTGTTTGTTTTTTTGAACATGTTTTTGAATTTCCCAATTGTCAACGGTAACAGGAGTGTCAAAGATTAATTTACAAAGTTCGTCAGTGTTATTTAAAACAGAATGCCAAAAAGAGAAAATAGAACGATCAATATCGTTGATGATTATTTTAGAGGCATATTCATTGAACAATAGTGAAAGAGCAACGGATGCGCCACCAGCATATGGTTCCACATAAACACCATCATATAAAAAATTCTCTTTAAAAATTTGCTTAAAGTAGTCTGCGACTTTCCCTTTTCCTCCTGGGTATCGAAGTGGTGAATAGAAGTTCATATTATTTTATGTTAGCCCAAACAATTTCAATGAATGGTTGAATGTTATCCCAAGTTGTAACCATATTAGTTGCTATTGCTGAAAATTTGGCATTGTGAACATAGGCATGTAAAGTGTCGATCCCAAGCAAATCATTGTTGTTGTTTGCCGCACTTCTGATTCCTTTACAAATATGAGCATCGGCTAATTTGTTTTTTTCAAGTTGGTTCGCAACTTCAACTATTTTTGTCTTTAATGAACTGTTTTTGTCTAAAATACCTCTACCATCTATCGTGTGTGTAACTTTATTTTCTTCAATATAACAGTCCATGCTGAACTCAATGAATGCTCTGAATGAAATCGCTGCAACATTAGTATATTTTGCAAGTGATAGCAATTGGAGTTCGTGATAAAGCGAATTTACTTTTGGGTTTATAATTTTTAAAGCACAAGACTTGGGAATAATAATATCTCTGCTTTTAGAAATCGGAGTCGGTTTTGGTTTTGGGGTTGGAGCAGGTTTAGATGTATTATTGAACTGCCAAGGTTTTGCTGCTTTATTATTTGTATTGGGTTGATTCTCTTTTGAAATTTTACTAATATAATCTTCTCTATCTTCTTTAGTATAGATTCTATTTACCTTAAAATCTGGGTCAAGCAAGTCTTTAACAATTTGAATTAGCCCTTTTACTACTTCCTTTTCTTCAATTTGTGATTGAAGAATGCCATTATTCACTTCTATTCCTAAAAAATCCCTGACATTTGGGTCAGAAACCAATCTCTCAAGATTTGAGGATTTTAAACTTTTCAAATTTGATTTGACTTCATCCGGTGTTTCAGTCGATTTTTCTAATAGTTTTATAGTCTGTAAAACGATTGAAGATTTACCCTCAACCTTCTCTTCAAACCTGTCAATTTGTTGTGCATTCCAAGTAACTGTTCCAATACCGTCAAGTTGACCAGCATGTTTTAATTTTATCCATTTATCCGCTTCACTTGGATTGTCATAAACGGTGCATTCAACCAATTGTATGATGGCTGATTTATTATCGTCATGCAGTTTTCGGAATTTCTTTTTTAGATTACTGTGATGATGACTGTCAATTAAGTCCGGATTATTTAAAAGTTTGAGAGTAACTGTTCTTCTATTTCCTTCAACAACATTGAATTTTGTCGAGTCATGGCTTGAAGTAACTGTTTGTATCCTGTCATTTGGGTTTAGTCCATTCAAAACAATGTGTTCAGCAAGTTTGTATAGTTTTTCACCTTGGTCATTTACCATTGTGTCAATAGCCTCTTTTTGGCTAGCAACTGGTTCAAATCTGTAGTTTTCAGTGTTGACTTGAAGGTCAACCAGTTTGATTTCTTGTGTTTTTGCCATTGTTGTTAAATATATGATTGTCAAAGTTAGTTTAATTCTCCATTTGAAGCGGAAATGCCCCCTTAGCATTGCCGGCAACTTGTATATAGCACCATTCTTATCGTACTTTTCTGATCCCCTGGTTATATTCAATCTGCTGGTTTTCCCAATTTTAGAACAAATGTTTTATTTGTAAATTATTTGTTTTTTACATCCTGTCAATTGTAGTTTTAAGAATCTCCCGTATCTGCCGGTTTCAAATCTCCCAATCAAAATCCATCCGATTAAATGAACATTTTACCCCTTCAAATATATCAATATAAATTTAAATAAGTTTATTAAAATGAACAGAATTAGCTGTTGTTTAACATATTTGAACGGATTATCCTGAAGATGGTTTACATTGCACCTGATTTGACAGCTGTATCCCTTTTAACAATAAGTGTTTTCGATTTGGCAATAAGTGTAACCTGAATAATAAATTCAGGTTCCCCCCTGTTTGCAAAAAGGGGGAGAAATCATCTTCGCACGACCACCATACGACGATGCTTCAGTGTCAGACTGCTTCGCGTGACTGCCACCTGACAATGCAGCGGTGTCAGAGCGTTCCGCGTTATCTCCACATGACAATGCTACAGTGTAAGAGCGTTCCGCGTTATCTCCACATGACAATGCTTCAGTGTAAGAGCGTTCCGCGTTATCTCCACTTGTCAATGCTATAGTGTCCGAGCGTTCCGCGTTATCTCCACATGACAATGCTTCAGTGTAAGAGCGTTCCGCGTTATCTCCACATGACAATGCTACAGTGTAAGAGCGTTCCGCGTTGCCTCCACATGATAATGCTTTAGTGTAAGAGCGTTCCACGTAAAATTGCGGAGGTTCTTGTTTGAGGAATTCCGATATCCTTTGATAATTTGTATGCAGAAATATTCAAATCAACTAAAAACAAAGGCCGGCTCCATTTCCGGGGTCGGCCTTTTTAATTTTATGAATTTGAATTCAGATCCTTACAACGGACGGATTTTGATATTGCGGTACCAGACATCATTGCCATGATCCTGAAAACCGATTAAACCCTCTTTGGCAACCTTGGCCCAGTCGGGATTGTAGGAGGGGAATTTTGAATTCTTCACCAGTTCATTCCATTCAGGCGTCCAGAGGTGATATTCAAGGACTGTTTCGCCGTTCATTTTGTGCACAACGGTACCCTGGTAAGAGATAATTTCAATGCTGTTCCATTCACCGGCAGGTTTGGCATTTTGTGGTTTGGCAGGAATCAGGTCATATAAAGAACCCGCCTTACGGTTGCCGTCTTTTCCCAGCATTGCATCAGGATGACGATCATTATCAAGCACCTGCATTTCAGGAGCGGTTCTCCAGATCTCCTTTCCAGGAATCTCCTGAGCCAGGTAGAAAATACCGGAATTACCCCCATTGGAGATTTTCCAGTCAACTTTAAGATCGAAATTCGAGAATTTCTGCTTGCCATATACAATATCGCCACCCGTGACGGCGCCTGCTTCACCGTTCCCTGAACCTTTTAATTTTATTGCTCCGTCTTCAATACTCCAGTCAGTGGGAAAACCTGTCTTATTGTATCCCCGCCATCCTTCGGTGGTCTTTCCGTCAAACATCAGTATCCACCCTCCCTGAGAAACTTCCTGAGCGGTAAGGGCATTTAAGGCGGCTTTATCCTTCCTGCCCTCTTTTTTCTTTGGGGCAGCATTACAGCTAAGGGTAAAAAATACTGCAACAAATAAAAGCAAAAGTGTACTTTTCATCGGTATCAAATTTTAGTTTACAAATTAAAATTCATATTTCATATTTTGGACACCCTCTTCTGGTCAGCATTTGAACAATTTAGGGTATCCCGGCTGCAAATTTTCAAAATTCTTTTGGATTTTATCCACATTTTATCCCAAATTCCGGGAAGACATTTAATAAAAATTATCACCAGCCTGTTTTGCAATATCTTACGACCGGAGATAACCTCTCCTACCTATAACGCCCTAATTTTTATATTCCGGAACCATACATCGTTGCCATGGTCCTGCAGACCGATCAACCCCTCACTGGCAATGTTTTCCCAATCGGGATTCAGACCCGGAAATTTTGATTTGCTCACCAGGTTTTTCCATTGAGGTGTCCCGAACTCATATTCAAGAACCTGAACCCCGTTCTGCCGGTGCACCACCTTCCCCTGGTAACAGACAATCTCGATGGAGTTCCATTCCCCTGCAGGATGTGCATTCTGTGGCCGGGCAGGCAAGATATCATAGAGTGAACCTGCCTTCCGGTTGCCATCCTTGCCGCGAAAAGAATCGGCATTTTTCTCATTGTCGAGGATCTGCATCTCAAGAGCCGTTTTATACAGCGGCCAGCCAGCTACCTCTCTTCCCCGGTAAAAAATACCGGAATTGCCCCCTTGCGAGATCTTCCACTCCAGCCGGAGATCGAAGTCGGAAAACTGCCGCTTCGAATAAACGATATCTCCGCCATCAGCTTTACCTGCCTCACCCCTTTCTGAATCTCCCCGGCACAGGAGAGTACCGGCTTCAACACGCCACGCTGCAGGAAAATCCGTCTTATTATAACCACGCCATCCACTGCTTGTTACGCCGTCAAACAACAATTCCCACCCCTGCGCCTTCTCTGCGTCGGTGAGCTGATTAACCGGCCCTTTATCACAACATGGCGCCACTTCCAGCTGTTTTTTGACAGCCTGTGCAGAATCAACATTTTTTTTGGTTCCGATCCGGCAGGCTGATAAAAGGATTAAAGCGATGAGGAGAAGCGTGATTAAATTTTTCATTTTTAGCTTTTTAATAAGAAGAAAAATTTACCGGGATATTTCGGATAATTACTTGTTTACAAACCAATCAAATGCCCAGGCTGTATGAACTATTTTAATAATGATTCAAAATTAAGATAAAATGATGAATGTAATAAAATAGGTAGGGCAAAATATGTATTAGATTTGTAACTATTAAATTTTAAAATTTCAATAATTCAATCAACATAAATTTTAAACCGATTGGTGATGGGTAAAAAGATTGCAATTCTAACAGCCGGAGGGGACTGTCCGGGATTAAACGCTGCGATCAGGGGAGTCGGAAAAACAGCTATAGTAAACCACGATATGACGGTAATCGGGTTTACCGCCGGTTTCAGCGGCTTAATCAGAAAAGAATACGTTGAACTTGATGAGACCAAGCTGTCGGGTATTCTCACCCTTGGGGGGACTATACTTGGGACATCGCGCGAAAAACCGTTTAAGCTGGAGAAAGGTTTAACTTTTAACAATAAACCCGGGCTGATCAAAAAGAACTACGAAGAGCTTGGGTTGGATTGTGTGGTTTGCATCGGAGGGAACGGCACAATGAAAACAGCCCACCTCCTTTCGCAGGAGGGGCTTAATGTCATTGGTATCCCCAAAACAATCGATAATGATGTATTCGGAACGGAAATCACTTTTGGATTTGACTCGGCGGTAAGCATCGCAACTGAGGCGATTGACCGTCTTCACTCTACTGCCAACTCGCATCAAAGGGCCATGGTGATCGAGGTGATGGGGCACAATGCCGGGTGGATTGCCCTTTACGCCGGAATTGCAGGTGGCGGTGACATCATCCTGATTCCCGAAATCGGATACGATATCAACAAAGTCTGCAAGACTATTGAGGAGCGGTTTTCGAAGGGAAAAGTTTCGGCCATTGTAGTGGTAGCCGAGGGGATACAAAAACCCGATAACATTTCAGCAGCCTCCTTTATCGTCTCAAAGATTCACGAATTTACCAGTATTGAGGCACGTGAAACAAGATTAGGTTATGTTCAGCGCGGAGGGAGCCCGTCGGCTATGGACCGTATTCTTGCCACCAGGTATGGCGCTTTTGCGGCAGAACTGATTGCACGGGGGGAATATGGACAGATGGTAGCCATTCACGGAGATGTCCTTAGCGCGATCCCCCTTGAGGAGGTGGGGGGTAAACTGAGCCTGGTTGATCCAAACCATCTTTTGATCAAAAAAGCCCGGAATATGGGTGTCCTTTTTGGGGATGAATAAGTTAGTTGCCATGTTTAGAAAAGAAAAATGAACAGAATATTAAAAATAATCCTAATAACCGGATTGGCTTTTTTCGCAAATAAGATTAATGCTCAATCACTTGCAGAAATTCAATTTGAAACGATGGATCATAGTTTCGGAAAGATACGGGAAGAGGCTGGACCTGCCGTTTTCAACTTCAAATTTACAAATACGGGAACCATACCACTGATCATTCAGGGTGTTGAGGCCTCGTGCGGGTGTACCACACCTCAGTGGAGCAAGGAACCCATTCTCCCGGGGAAGCCTGGATTTATAAAAGTTTCCTACAATCCGGAACAACGACCCGGAGCTTTCGCAAAAAGTATCACGGTAAATGCCAATGTTCCCCGGAGTGCCAGGGTATTGACCATCTCCGGCGAGGTGATCCCAAAGGCGTTGGAACTTACTGATCTGTATCCTTTCGATTTTGGAAAAATCCGCTTATCGTCCACTGAGTTATCGTTTGTGAAGATTAAGAATAATGAGCTAAAAACCGATACGATCCAGCTTTATAACCCGGGGATTTCACCCGTATCGGTTAAATTCAAAATTGTTCCTCCGCATATTACGATCAAAACAATACCTGCTGTTATTCCCCCAAAATCAAAAGCCATTTTTCTGATCACCTTTGACGCTGCGAAAAAGGGGGAATTCGGGGTAGTTACCAACCGCATCTATCTGTCATTTAACAGTGAAGATAAATTCGACAATGCCATTAAGGTAAGTGCGGTCATTGAAGAAGATTTTTCATCTTTAAGTGCGGCAGATCTGGCAAGTGCCCCTCACATTGAATACAACAGCAGGGGATTTGATTTTGGTGAAATACCTGAAGGGAAGAAGGTGGATTACACTTTTGTAATTATGAACAAAGGGAAAAGAGACCTGATTATAAGGAGTGTAACAGCTTCATGTGGTTGTACAACCGGTCAGCCGGCATCCAATGTGATTGCTCCGGGCGCAAATACCGAAATGAAAGTATCCTTTGATTCGCGTGAAAAAGTGGGGATGCAGAATAAAATAATTACCGTTATATCGAATGACCCGGCTCATTCCACCACTATTTTGAGGGTAATGGGGAATGTGAAGAAATAGCAAAACAGGGATTGAGGTATTGCTGAAATTGTGCAGTCTGAGGCGTAAGCATCCTTATTCCATACAAACAAGAAACCAATGAGTCATCATCATCCAGAGAACGATCCCAAATATATAGGGCTGAACGTTAATGCCGGTATTGAGAAGCCAGATGCGGTGAATGCCGAATCGGTAAAAAGATTCCTTAAGAGGGGCAGGCGGCAGATCCTCTCCCCAGATGAATATTTTAATGGCATCATCAGCGGAAATATCTCCATTTTAAGCCAGGCAGTCACCCTTATCGAAAGCAATAAACCTGAGCATCAGAAAGTGGCCCAGGAGATCATTATTAAATGTCTGCCCCGGGCAGGGAAGTCGATCAGACTCGGGATTACCGGTGTGCCCGGAGCCGGGAAAAGCACCTTTATCGAATCGCTGGGAAAGCTCATCACCGGCAGTGGTGGTAAGCTGGCAGTCCTGGCGATTGACCCAAGCTCAGAACGTTCGAAGGGGTCTATCCTCGGGGATAAAACCCGTATGGAGGAACTTTCATCCGATCCCAATGCCTATATCCGCCCAAGTCCGTCGGCAGGATCACTCGGAGGAGTTGCCCGCAAGACACGCGAGATCATTGTGTTATGTGAAGCCGCCGGTTTCGGGACAATATTTATTGAAACCGTTGGTGTGGGTCAGTCGGAAACCGTGGTTCATTCCATGGTTGACTTTTTCCTCCTCCTCCAGATTGCAGGTGCCGGCGACGAGTTGCAGGGGATCAAGCGCGGAATCATGGAAATGGCGGATACGATCGTGATCAATAAAGCCGATGGAGATAATTATGAAAAAGCACAATTGGCTGCCGCCCAGTTCCGGAGCGCCCTCCATCTTTTCCCTCCCACCGGATCAGGGTGGAGTCCGCCGGTTATGACCTGTTCTGCCCTTGAAAATACCGGGGTACAGCAAATCTGGAACACCGTCAATGAATATGTTACCCTGACCAAAGAGAATAATTTTTTCCAAAGCCGGCGTAACGACCAGGCCAAATACTGGATGTATGAAACGATCAATGAAACACTTCGAAATAATTTTTACCATAATCACCAGGTAAGAGGCAGGCTTCCGCATTACGAAAAACTGGTACTCACCAATGGGATGAGCTCCTTTATTGCGGCACACGAACTTTTGGAGAGCTATTTCAAATCTGTTGGAAATGAATAACCACTATTTGTCAATCAAATAGTTTTGATACTTTTGTTAACTCAATTCAAAATAGCAAATTCTATCATCACTGTAAATTATTATCTAATGAGAAATCTTCTAATTATTGTCATTGCATTTGCAGGTTTTTTCTCCTGCGCAAAACCAACCGGGTTTGTGATCAAAGGGCAGATCAAGGGAAAAGAGAGTGGCGAACTCAAATTAATGAAATATGCAGACGGGAAATGGAATACAGAAGACTCTACCAATATTGTGAAAGGTAAATTCACATTAAAGGGGAAAGCTGAATTGCCCGAATTACGGATCATTACATCAGGTCCACAAGCGATGGTGGCCCAGTTTTTTGCCGAAAACGGGAGCCTTTCCCTCAGTGCAGATGCCGATAGTCTTAACAACACCGTGGTATCGGGGTCAAAATCAAACGATGAATTTTCGGTTCTTTTAAAAGAGCTGAAAAGTCTTGCCAAAGAGACACAGGGATTGCAGCAGAAATATTCAGCAGCCATGCAAAGGGGGAATGAAGATGAGATGAAGAAAGCTCAGATTGATTATGAAGCAATGATGGGAAATCAGAAGGTTTATGTCAGAAATTTCGTACGCGAACATCCTAAATCAACCGTTTCACCACTGATTGTTCTAATGCAACTGGCACAGGAGATGACCTCTGCTGAAATCGATGCCACTTTAGCCTCTTTTGATCCCTCCATCCAATCTTCGATTTATGTCTCTGAGCTTAAAAAAATGGCCGACAGGATGAGAATAACCAGTGTTGGCGCCTTGGCAGCTGATTTTACCCTCAACACCCCTGAAGGGACTCCCCTTTCGCTATCCTCACTTCGCGGAAAGATTGTCCTGGTCGATTTCTGGGCATCGTGGTGCGCACCGTGCCGCAAAGAGAACCCCAATGTTGTAGCAGCCTATAATAAGTTCAAAGACAAGGGTTTTGATATCCTTGGAGTATCGCTCGACCGAGATAAAGCGGCATGGATAAAAGCAATCGCCGACGATCAGTTAACCTGGCATCATGTCTCTGACCTGAAATACTGGCAAAATGAAGCAGCGGTTAAATATGGTGTCCAGTCGGTACCATTTGCATTACTGCTGGACCGGGAGGGAAAGATTATTGCCAAAAACCTTCGTGGCGAAGAACTTGATAAGAAACTAACGGAATTACTTCCTTAATTTTTTACTAAAATTAATCCTAAGAAGAGTGCAGTGAAACCAATCGCTGCACTCTTTTTAATTTAGATGTACTTTCCCGGCTTTAAATATGGATCGCGCTGAAGTCCCTGATTTTAATCTTCCAGTTTATCTGCAAATTTTGGCTTTAGAACGGTCAGCTGAAGGATAATCGCAACCACAACAGGGATCGCCAGCAAGGCAACATCAGGGCCAAGACTGCCCGCATCTGTAGATTTACCGAGTAGCGTAGTGATTACCGCACCTGCAGCGATTCCGGTCATATTCATTAACCCATAACCGGCTGCACGGTGTCTGGGCGACACAAACTGGCAGAGGATCGGCATACTGTTCGCATCGAACATTCCAAATCCTGTTCCGAACAGCACTGCCCCGCTAATTACTGTAAGACCCGTTTGCCCATATCCGAGCAGAATCAGCGCCGGCA
>JAHEYS010000200.1 GCA_023251475.1 Prolixibacteraceae bacterium | reverse complement strand
GTGGCAAGGGCCAGCTCCACGCAAATCACTAAAAGACAATACAATACATTATAACTGGCACTGGAACTGGAACTGGGGAACGGGTGAAGCATTGAATAACGGAACCCATATGATCGACCTTTTACGTTGGGGCATGGGCGTGGATTATCCGGTGAGGGTGAGTTCCAACGGCGGGAGGTTTTGTTTTCAGGACGACTGGGAGACGCCCGATACCCAGGTAATCAGTCTCGATTTTAAGGAAGGGGTTTCCATGTCCTGGGAGGGCCGAAGCTGTAACGGAAAATTTATTGAAGGTAGTTCGGTCGGAGCCATATTTTATGGCGAAAAGGGGAGTATGCTTATGAATGGCGGAAACGGTTACACCATCTATGACCTCAGTAATAAAATTGTGAAGGAAGTAAAAATGGATCAAAAAATTGACGCCCTGAACCTGGCCAATCCTTCTGCCGGACTCGATGGCATTCATGTTCAAAATTTCTTCGACAGCATAAAAAACAATGCGGCGCTTCATGCCGATATTCATTCCGGACACAGAAGCACCTTACTGATGCAGTTAGGAAATATTGCATATCGTGTTGGTCATTCACTTGAAATTGATCCGAAAAACGGTCATATTCTTAATGATAAAGGGGCAATGAAATACTGGTCGCGCAATTACGAAAAAGGGTGGGAAATGAAATTGTAACTGGTAAAACATTAATCGTCTGTAAAAAAGAGAACTAAAATGAGGGTATTCCTAATTTATTGCCTCCTAATTCTTGTATTTAATGCGCGAAGTACTGCCAGCAATCCAAATGATTTCAACAGGTACTTTAAGTTGCTTCCTCAGCCTCAAAAAATTGAGATATTAGCTGGGAAAGGGCTGCGCTATACCGATTTGCGCGGGATTTATTTGAACAATACGGCTCATAAACCGGTAATTTCCGGACAAATGGCCAACCTGCCAATGGCCGGCTCCCCGGTGGCAGGCACTGTCTCACTGGTTATTAAAAAAGATCTTTCCCTGCCTTCACCTGAAGGTTATGTCCTGGAGATTAAGGGGAAACAGGTATTCATACAAGCGTCCACTCAGGCCGGCTTGTTTTATGGCCTGCAAACCCTGGATCAATTGCTGGAGGATTCACACGATCAGCAGGTTGAAATCCCGTCGTGCCGGATCACCGATTATCCCGAAATTGCCTATCGCGCCATTCACCTTGATCTTAAACATCACGTTGATGCCGGACATTATTATTACAGCATCATCGATCGTTTGGCAAAAATAAAAGTGAATGCCATTATGATTGAATTCGAGGACAAACTTCGGTACCGACAGGCGCCGCTGGTTGGCGCGGGTAACGCTATTTCCATCGAAGAATTTGCAGCTTTAAGCAAATATGCAATGGAACGTAATATCGAAATAAGTCCGTTAGTGCAGGGATTGGGACATGCTTCGTTTATTTTAAAACACGATGCTTACAAAAATCTGCGTGATGATTCCAACTCAGACTGGGTTTTTGATCCTATGAATCCTAAAACGTACGAACTTCAGTTTGCCCTTTATGAGGATGCCATTGCAGCAACCCCCTATGGGAAATATCTCCATGTTGGAGGTGATGAAGTTGGCGCACTTGGAAAATCAGAACTTTCAAAAAAGAGTGGCAAGAATTCCTTTGAACTCCAAATGTACTGGTTAACCAGGGTCTCTGAATTTGCTAAGGAGCACCACCGCATCCCCGTTTTTTGGGACGATATGGTATTTAATTATGCGGGCCTTTACAAAAGCACCTGGGATGTGAATGCTACTGATCAGAATGTCAAAGAACTATGGGAGAGCAATAAAATAACGCTCGACAAAAATATACCCCTGTTTCCAAAAAACTGCATTTATATGCGCTGGAATTATAATGCGCCAAAATTATTGGGTGATCAAATGGCTATCGACTGGTTTAAAGCGCATCATCTGAATGTGATGGCTGCAACGGCTGCTCAGACAGCCACTCCGATGCTTCCCCTTAACCATTCAAATTTTCAGCCCATTAAAGATTTTTGTCAGTTGACCACTGAAAAAAGTATGAGTGGTATCCTATGCACCATCTGGGAAGATTGCTCTCCCCATTTTGAAACTGTCTGGCGGGGTGTGTATGATTTTGCCCTGTTTAGCTGGAATTACGAGGATACTTCTCAGGAAATAGCACATGCGATATTTCGCCATCGTTTTTATGCACCGGAACTGGAATCTGACTCCTTTAATTTTCAGGATTCATTGGAAAAAATGATCAATTTTTGGAGTAGGGCCCTGCTCACAGAGGGAAACAGGTATAAATATAATGAAAAATTAAAATATATTGATCTTCCTGATAATGCCAGATCAACAGATTGGTCAGTGAAATATAAAGAAAAATTAAATTCCGCAGGTATTGCTGTCAGGGAGTATAAATTGATCAGTGGGAACCTTGCTGGTGCAGCGGCTTTAACGCGCCGGAATAGTTATTCACTGGAGGTATTTAATCAGATCAATGAACTTCAGGTTTATTCTTCCAAACTACTGATCCTTCTTGGACAATACGACACTGCTCCGGTTCAGGGAAAAAAAGAGGTTGCTTTGGCAATTAAAAAATTTGTAGCTGACTTCGCTGAACTTCGCGTCCATTTTGAAAAGATCTATTCCCAAACGCGCCTGTTGGGAAATCCCGCGGGGTATCAGCTGGATTCAAATTTTCATCATCATCTTGCAAATGGCACTAATAATACCGACTGGATGTTTATGTGTGAACTGGCGATGAACAGGAAAATAGTGGAATGGCTTTCACTACAAGGGTTTTAACCTGATCTGAAGAAGCGATTATCACGAAACCCGGCTTCAAACCTTAATTTTTGTAGTACTTTAGAGCGTACAATTGTCTGTGTTTTAATTTAAAACTTTTATTCCGGGAGAAGTCAAAAAAACTGAGTGAATTTTTATTTAATTAAAATAGTTTACTACCTTTGGGGTACGTGAACGGTAATTTACAAACAACTTATTTTAACAAGATTAATTTAATAAATTTAGAAATGAAAAAAAACAACTTTTCAAGACGACAATTTGTAGGAACTGTATCTGTTGGTTCTATTGCCGCAATTGCTTCAGGTAGTATTCCCACCTTTGGGAACATCTCACACAAAATGAATGAAACCGCTAATCTTGCCATTCTGGGAGGCGAACCGGTTATAAAGAGTAAAGTATGGCCGGCATGGCCTTACGTGGATGAAAAAATGATTGAGGAGATAACCAAAACTGCGCGGAGCGGTGTATGGTGCAGAATTCAATCTGCGACAGGTACTGTGGCGACCTTTGAGAAAGAGTACGCCAAACTGATGGGTACCAAATTTGCGCTGGGAACGGGCTCCGGAACTCAGGCACTGAATACCTGTGTCGAAGCATTGGGAATTGGTCCGGGTGATGAAGTAATCACTTCCCCTTACACCGACATGGGAACTATCTCATCCATCATAACCAGTCGTGCTCTTCCGGTAATGGCAGACCTTGATCCTGAATCGTTTCAGCTTGATCCAAGAGAAGTCGAAAGAAGAATTACCCAAAATACGAAAGCGATTATGCCAATTCATATTATGGGTCAACCCTGCAACATGGAGAGGATCATGGCGATAGCAAAAAAGCACAATCTCCGGGTAATTGAAGATGCCTGCCAGGCACACCTTGGTGTTTACCAGGGAAAAGTGTTGGGCACAATAGGCGATGTAGGATGCTTTAGTTTCCAGACTTCCAAAACGATATCGTGTGGCGAAGGTGGCGGGATTATAGGAAATAATGAAGAACTGATGGAAAAGTGTTATACGGTCCAAAATCACGGAACTTCACGCAAGGGACGCTCTGAAACGATCGGCGCCAAATACAGGATGAATGAATTTGAAGGTGCTATTCTGCTGGCGCAATTAGCGGGCGCCAAAGAACGTTTCGCCCTTCGCAACAAAAATGCGGCCTACTTAACCTCCAAACTCAAAAACTTTCCTGGTCTTACACCCCAAAAGCTCTATGAAGGGACGGAAAGCGGTTCCTTCTACCTTTATACCATGACCTATCATAAAGAGCACTTCAACAACGCAACACGTGACCAATTTTTAAAGGCTCTGTCTGCTGAAGGGATTAGCATGAGCGGATATATCGCAAACGGGTTACATAAAGAACCATGGGTGGATCATATCGTGAATCTGAAGGTATACCAGAAAATGTATTCCCCGGCCAGGCTTAAACAATACCTCGACGAATTGGCTTGCCCCAAATGTGACCAGGTATGTGCTGATATGGTTATGCTTTGGGCATCGGGACCACTGCTCGGAACCCAGGAGGATATGGATGATATTATCAAAGCCATTATGAAGGTTTACGATAACAGGGATAAACTGAATAAGATCTAATAATGCACAACTATCGTAGGGTGTACATAAGATTAATTGGATGCATTTTCGCCGGATTACTTTTATTTTTCAACGGAAATAAAGAGGCATTTGGGATTCCAGGTGATCCCCAGGCGCCTGGTCTAAGACTTGCAACCTTTGATATTGATGCCACTCCCCCGGTTGGCAGCAAACTGACTTATGATCCCGAAATCAACAAATGGGATCTGGGTTTAAGGGCCAGAGGAGTTGTACTTTTGGGAGCAGGTCAGCCCATTGTATTGTGCTCTGTGGACTGGATTGGTATAGCCAACGAGGGACAGGATGCATTCCGTCAGGCACTGGCGGATGCTGCCGGAACAATCCCTGAACGTGTTGCCATTCATACGGTACATCAGCACGATGCACCAACCTGTGATTTTAGTGTGGAAAAAGTGCTCAAAAAGGCAGGTATCAATCCGTTGTGTTTCGAAGGAAGCTTTGCCAGGCAGCTGATCCAGAGCCTCAAAACAGCTGTAAAACAATCGCTTGGTCATACCCAACCAATTACTCAAATAGGTGTTGGTGAAGCAAAGGTATACAAAGTTGCTTCTAACCGGCGACTTCTCGGTTCAAATGGACTGTTACCTGTAGAACGTTATTCGACCTGCAAGGATTCAGCAATGCGTGCTGAACCAGAAGGTCTCATTGATCCAATGGTATCACTGGTCAGTTTTTGGAATGCCGACCAACCGGTTGCAGTGCTCAGCTATTATGCCACTCATCCTCAGAGTTACTACCGTACAGGTGTAGCCAACCCTGATTTTCCCGGTGTAGCCCGCTTCATGCGGCAGCTGGCTGTGCCGCAGGCACTCCACATTCATTTCAACGGTGCCGGTGGAAATATTACAGCCGGCAAATACAATAATGGTGCGCTCGAGAACCGAGGCATTCTTGCCGAGCGTCTTGCTGATGGGATGAAACGTGCATGGGAATCTACACGTCGCGAACCAATCACTGCCGGCGCAGTTTCGTGGGCAGTTGAACCGTTATCCCTGCCATTGGCTAAAAACCTGCCAGATATGAAAACTGTGATGAAGACGAAGGATATGGTGTCCCTGGCGAACAATATGTCTAAACTTGTTTGGCTGGAGCGATGTAAGGCCGGGAAAAAGCTTGATGTAAGATGCCTCAGGTTAGGCAGCGCCCGAATTCTTTTTCTTCCAGGTGAACCATTCATTGAGTATCAGCTGGCAGCCAAGGCAGCACGCCCTGATTTGTTTGTTGCAACGGCCGCTTACGGTGATTATGCCCCCGGGTATATCTGCACCGCTATCGCCTACAAACAAGGTGGCTATGAATCGGGCCCGGCCTCTGGTGTAACAGCCGAAGTTGAAGAGGTACTTATGACAGCAATTCTTAAATTACTGCAAGGCAAGTAGTAATTCTTACGATTAAGAAAATAAGTAAGACGTTAATAAATATTTTTACTTTGAAGTTCCCGGAACATCCATCTGTTCCGGGAATAGATAAAATTGATGATTTCTGTAAGTGAGTTATTGAAATTATTTAACATCATATTAAGTTTAGCAATTTCAGAAATGAAAATCAGATATCCTGCCAACAGACCATCTGTCGTGTTTGCAATCATGCTCTATCTTGTTGCTTTATTTTCCTATGACATTCAGGCTCAGAATAGGGAGAATATCAAAACTGAGAAATCTCACGGGCCTGGTTTGCTATATTTACAGGATGCCAAAGGGAGAATTAAACCTGTTCGTACAAAAGCTGAATGGAAACGAAAACGTCAGCAGATTCTGGATAGTATGCAAATGGTTATGGGTAAAATTCCGGATCGCTCTGGTTTACCATCTTTAAATCTTCAAATTACCGATAGTTTTAAAGAGAAAACTTACACGCGATTGACGATCAATTTTGCCGTGGCCAAAAACGAACGGATTTCAGCCTATTTGTATATTCCATATCAAAAGGATACCTCTAAAAAGCTTCCTGCAATGGTTGTATTGCATGGAACGGGTGATCCCGGGAAAAAGCTTGTCGATGGAGAGAGCCCCTTAGCCAACCGGGCAATTGCAAAAGAACTTGCACAAAGAGGTTATGTCGTGATTGCACCTGACTATCCCAGCTATGGCGACCTGAAAGATTATGATTTTGACAATGACCGCTACGAATCAGGGACGATGAAAGGTATTTTTGACCACATGCGATGTGTCGACCTTTTGCAGGCCAGGAAGGAGGTTGACGCTGAACGTATCGGAGTAATCGGACACTCATTGGGAGGGCACAACGCGATGTTCGCCGGAGCATTCGATAAACGATTAAAAGTAGTCGTCTCAAGTTGCGGCTGGACGCTTTTTGATTATTATAATATTGGAGAAGAACAAAGTAAAAGATATGGGGGAAGGCTGGGGCCATGGGCGCAAAAGCGCTATATGCCCCTTTTCCTTGATAAATACAAACTTGATGGCTCAAAGATACCTTTTGATTTTGATGAAGTTATTGCCGCCATTGCTCCGCGACCATTTTTTTCCAATTCGCCTTTGAATGACGCTAATTTTGAGGTGAAAGGGGTAATCAAAGGTATAGCTGAAGCAGCAAAGGTTTATCGCTTTTTAAAAGCAGAAGGCAATTTGCAGGTTCGCTATCCCGATGCCAAACATGATTTTCCGCCGGAAGTCCGTCTGGAGGCTTACCGGTTTATCGATAGAATACTTAAGCATACTCCCTGTGTTGATGAAATTAAGTAATTTATCTATTTTATAATTTTCAAATGATTTCTTATCTAATACATGAATAAAATGGCTAAAGAAAGATATTTACGGCGCGATTTTGTAAAACAGGGCTCACTGGCCACTGCAGGGACACTGATCTCCATGGGTCTGGCCCCATCACTGTTTGCCGGTGGTGTAAATAGTGCCGGGGAACCCGCCCTACTTGGCGGCAAACCGGTCCGGACAAAAAGCTGGCCCGTTTGGCCTGTTTGGAACCCCGAAACAGATGAAAAACTGATCATTGAAGATATCCGGAGCGGCATATGGTCACGTGGAAAATTAGTAACCGAATTCGAGGAAAAATGGGCGAAGGCACTTGGTGCTAAACGTTCCTTAATGGTTGTCAATGGGACTAATGCCCTGATCACTTCCCTGATTCAGCTCAACATAGGGGGAGGAGATGAAGTAATTGTTCCACCTTATACCTTCATTGCAACTGTCGCCGCGGTCCTGGCAACCGGTGCAATCCCTGTATTTGTAGATGTTGATCCTGAGACCTTTCAAATTAACCCCGATAAAATCGAAGCAAAAATCACCCCCCGCACAAGGGCGATTATCCCGGTTCACATCTTAGGCTTACCTGCCGATATGCCGCGTATCATGGCGATTGCTAAGAAACATAATCTTTTTGTAATCGAGGATGCCTGCCAGGCCCATCTGGCAGAAATAAACCATCAAAAAGTGGGAACATTCGGTCATGCCGGTTGCTTTAGCTTTCAAAACTCAAAAAACCTTCCCATCGGCGAAGGTGGCGCCATTGTGAGCAATGACGGAGAATTTATGGACAGATGTTATTCGTACCATAATTACGGTAATCCATACGGTACAGTTGTTGGTGCTATTGGTGCAGGAACGGTTATTCCCGGAACCAAACTGAGGATAACCGAATATCAGGCGGCGATTGGTCTGGTCCAGTTGGTACGGCTTGACGGTCAAACCACCACCCGTAATATCAATGCCGAATACCTGAAGTCCAAAATCAGGAAAATTCCCGGGATCATCCCCTATAAGCTTTATGATCATGTCACAAAGGCTGCCTTTCACCTTTTCCCCTTCCGGTATCAAAAAGAGAAATTCAATAATCTTTCCAGAAATGAGTTTCTGAAGGCGGTCACCGCAGAGGGGGTTCCCTGTTCAAACGGATATCAAACGCTAAACAATATGCCATTCCTGGAGAACGCATTTAAATCAAAGAATTTCAAGAAAATGTACCCTGAGAAAATGCTGGATATTAACAAATACAACGAACAGAATAAATGTCCGGCCAATGATCGTTTGTGCAATGAGGAAGCAGTGTGGATTTCGCAGAACATGCTGCTCGGAACTAAATCTGATATGGATGACATTGCAATGGCTATTGAAAAAGTCTACAATAATGCGGATAAAATTAAAAGCAAGTCTAAAAAATAAGACAATTAACATGAAAAGAAACAAATTAATCATTCCTGTCATCATCAGTCTGTTTACTATGGGTTGCCAGCAGGCTGCTAAACCGGTAGCTAAGGCGCCGGCTGTTTCAACTCCGGACGCAAAGCTGACTGCCACCGTTTATAATTCCGGATTCGAACATTCACACGATACCTACAACGGTCTTTCAGCTGCCAGCGACGGTAAAATTTATTATGTACTCTGCTCCCAATCAATCGACGAAGGCGGTCAGATGTATTCATTTGATCCAAAGAGTGCAAAAGTCGAACATCTGGCTGATCTTAATGAGATATGCGGTGAAAAAAATATGAAAGTGGTGGCACAGGGGAAAAGCCATGTGAACTTTGTAGAATCAAACGGTAAGCTCTATTTTGCAACCCACCTTGGTTATTACAGCATCATTGACGGCATGGAAAAAACCGGTGTTCCGACTGATGGTTTTAAAGCCTACAGGGGAGGACATTTAATTGCCTACGACTTAAAAACTAAAACCTTTGAAGACCTGGGAATCGGACCAAATAGTGAAGGGATTATTACCATGAATATGGATACGGTGAGAGGTCTTATCTATGGACTGTCATGGCCAACCGGATATTTATTCCGTTATGATCTGGCAAAAAAAGAGTTGAAAGATCTTGGGCCATTTACTGGTAAAGGTGAAGATGGAATAGGTAAAGACTTTCGTGTTGTTTGCCGTTCGATTGTCATAAATCCTGATAATGGCACGGTCTATCTGACCAATGCTGAGGGACAGATTAAGTCGCTGAAAGTTGGACAGGATGTTGTGGAGACTATTGAAGGAGATAATATGAAAAAGGATTATTTTGGGACTTACGACATATTCACGGCAGGAAGCATGGCCTACAACTGGCGCCAGGTATTCTGGTATGCTCCAGCGAAGAAGATTTATGGCGTGCATGGAAACTCCGGATACCTTTTCAGTTTTGACCCTGCACTTCAACGTATTGATGTCCTTGAAAGGCTTACATCAATACCTTCCAAACTGACTGGTATGAATGACCAGTTCAGCTATGGTTATCTTGGTTTCAAATTAGGACCTGACGGCCGGACCATCTATTATCTGACCGGAGGACCGATTTACGTTGATGGGAAACGTGTTATGGGCGCTACCTCAACTTCAAAAGGTGAGGCAAAAGGTCTCGAAGACCTTCATCTGATCACTTATGATATACCAACTGCGACCTATCTTGATCATGGCGCTATTTTTTATCCTGATGGTCAACGCCCTCTCTATGTGAATTCGATTGCCATAGGCAGTGATGGGGCAGTATATGGTATGGGCCGAATCAAAAGGGACGGTAAAATAGTTACCGATCTTTTCAGTATTCCAAACCCGTTAAAAAATTAAGATGAACAGAAGGAAATTTTTGCAGGGATCCGGAGTACTTTTTGCGTATGGCTTGAGTGCTCCTGCCTTTGCAGCTCCCTGTAAAAATTCATCTTCTATTCAAATATCTGGAGGATCATCGGCTTTTGAAAAGGAGCCGCTGATCAGGCCTTTGGGATTTAAGGGGGGAAATTTAACTGAACTATGGCAAACGGTTGTTCAGTTAAATGGTGAAAATGGATCTAACGGGATTGGTTTAGGGACACAAAGCGTATTATGGTCAGATGCAAAAGTGTTTCTGGGCAACTCTGAAACCGAAGGCAATTTGCAAATGTTTGCCCTGACAAAAAGAGCAGTAGAATTACTTAGGGGACAATCTTTCGTTGATCCAATCTCCCTGTTAGATCATATTTTTACTGAGGTATATGAATATGGCAAAAAAATCACAGGAAGAAACGATTTGCGTAAAACGTTTATTCTCAATTCTTTAGTGGCAGTAGATAATGCTTTGTGGATGTTATACGCCCGGGAAAACGGGATTACCGATTTTGATGATCTGATTCCAGGGGCCTATCGGAAAGCCCTTTCAAATCGTCAGGATAAATTAGCCTCTATTCCATTGATGTCATATAATGCACCTATTGAAGAGTTAAAAGAGATGACACGGGACGGAGCATTCTTTATAAAAATTAAGTTGGGCCATGCCGGAACACAGGAAGAGATGCTTGAAAAAGACAAAAATAAATTAGCAGCAATCCACCAGGCAATAGGGTCAGTCCAAACACCTTATACCAAAAGTGGAAAACTGCTTTATTACTTTGATGCAAATGGAAGGTACCAAAGTAAGCAAACAATGCAACGGTTTTTGAAATACGCAGAAAAAATAGGAGCATTTGATCAGATTGCCCTTATTGAAGAACCTTTCCCGGAAGAGGCTGAAATTGATGTATCAGATTTAGGGGTCCGAATCGCTTCCGATGAAAGCACCCATACCGATTCGGACGCATTGGTCCGGATTCAAATGGGGTATAAGGCTATCGCGCTTAAACCTATTGCCAAAACATTGAGTATGACCATGAAAATTGCCAGGATTGCCCATGAACACAACATCCCTTGTTTTTGTGCCGATCTTACAGTAAACCCTATTCTCGTGGAATGGAACAAAAATGTTGCAGCCCGTTTATCCCTCCTTCCCGATTTAAACATCGGATTGGTCGAAACCAATGGGAAACAAAATTATAAAAACTGGGACAGGCTTTGTTCTTATAATCCTTCAAATGGATCATCATGGTCAAAGGCCAAAAAAGATATATTTGAACTTGATCAAAGTTATTACCGTAACAGTGGAGGAATATTTAAAAAATCCGGGCACTATCTGAATCTGGTGAATTCCGGCATTTAGAATCCCAAATTAGCAGGTACGAAACAACAATATATAAACAAAATTAAAACTATCAAAGATGAATGCAAGAAGAACTTTTATAAAGAAAGTTGGTACAGGAGTGGCCATTTCAGCGGTTTCTATTTCGGCAACTTCCATTGCCTCAGCAATGGTGGCTGATCCGGAAGAAAAATTAAAACCAATCCGGATCGGTATTATCGGCGCCGAAAACTCACATACGGTGAGCTTTGGGCAAATGTTCAACATCGGGAAAAAATTCCCCGGGGTCGAAGTCACCCATCTTTGGGGGGAAACCGATGAATTTGCCAGTAAGGCTGCATTAGCAGGGAAGATCCCAAACATCGTAAAAGATCCAAAAGAGATGATGGGAAAAATTGATGCCTTAATTGTGGATCACCGACATGCAAAATTTCATTTGGAAGCTGCCACACCTTTTGTAAAAGCCGGCATTCCCACTTTTATCGATAAGCCTTTCTGTTACAGGGTTGAAGAAGGGAAGAAATTCCTGGAAATGGCCCGTAAAACTGGAACCCCGATAACCTCCTACAGCTCAATTGGTCAAAGTTATGCCACCTACGATATTAAGCAGCAATTGGAAACCATGGGTGAAATCAATCAGGTAGTGCGTTACGGTCCGGTCGAACTGAATTCGGAATGGGGTGGCGTATTTTTCTATGGTGTACACATTCTTCAGCCACTAACGGTCATGTTTGGTGAGGATATTCAAAGGGTAAAAATCACGAGAAACGGTCAAAAAGCCAATGCCAGCCTGATATTTAAAAGTGGTCTCTTTGCCACAATGATCTTTAAAAATGTTGCCCGGGGATGGGAAACTTTCGTGGAAACCAAAAGCGGAATGGTGGAATTGAAATCACGTGTTCCGGAAACCGAACCTGGCAAAATGTATGT
>JAHEYS010000484.1 GCA_023251475.1 Prolixibacteraceae bacterium | reverse complement strand
GGCGGGCTTGCCCTGAGCCGGAAGGAAGACCGGCTTTTTGTAACACTCAGCCGGAATAATTCGCTGGCGGTAATTAATCTGGCAGATAAATCGGTCAGTGAAATCCCGGTAGGTATTGCCCCGTATGATGTTTTATTATCTTCT
Source organism: Prolixibacteraceae bacterium (assembly GCA_023251475.1). GTDB lineage: Bacteria > Bacteroidota > Bacteroidia > Bacteroidales > Prolixibacteraceae > JAAFHB01. The sequence goes on along the minus strand of JAHEYS010000484.1, from coordinate 3,845 downwards.
GATTCAAAGGCATATGTTTCCAATTGGGGTGGCAGAAAACCGGTTGCAGGGGAATCAACCTACAATTCCTCGGGAAGCCAGGTACTGGTTGATCCAAAGACTGGTATTGCGAATAACGGTTCCGTTTCAGTAATTGATCTTAAAGAACATAAATCCCTCAAAGAGATCAATGTCGGGTTGCATCCATGCGGGATGATCTTAAGCCCTGACCGCTCTATGCTTTATGTGGCTTGTGCAAACAGCGACAAAATCTATGTAATCGACACCAAAAAAGATGAAGTCAAAAGTGAGATTTCGGTTCATACAAATAAGGATATTCCTTTTGGCAGTGCTCCCAATGCTTTGGCTGTCTCCCCGGACGGAAAATATCTTTATGTTGCCAATGGTGCTGAAAATGCAATATGTGTGATTGAAACAGGCGTCATAAACCGTGTAATTGGCTTTATTCCAACGGGTTGGTATCCAGGTTCGGTAATGGCGAATAAAGCTGGGAACCAGTTGTATGTGGCAAATGTAAAAGGGTCAGGTTCAAGAAATAAGGGAGTGGATAAGAGCGGATACAACTCACGTGATCACATGGGAAGTATTTCAATTATAAATGCACCCGGTAAAGAGCAGCTGTTGAAGATGACTGAAACCGTCATGCAAAATAATTCCCTGGAGAAACAACTGAAAAATCAGATGGCCGCTGGAAGTATCCTGAAAAAGGTAGCTGTGCCTCAGTTGCCGGGCCAGACCTCTCATTTCAAACATGTGGTATATATCATCAAGGAGAACAGAACCTATGACCAGGTTTTCGGTGATATGAAGCAGGGAAACGGCGATACCAGTCTTGTCCATTTTGGACGTGAGATAACACCAAATCATCATAAACTGGCGGAGACTTTCGTGCTGATGGACAATTTCTATTGCAGCGGGGTGTTAAGCGCTGACGGGCATCAGTGGACAAATGAAGCCTATGTTACAGATTACCTTGAAAAGTCATTCGGTAATTTTACCCGCAGTTATCCCTATGACGGGGATGATGCCTTGGCTTACGCCAGTTCAGGGTTCATCTGGGATAATGTACTCCGAAAGGGGCTGACCTTCCGTAATTACGGGGAATTTGTCGATGCCGTGATTAATCCCCCTTTATCAACCTTTACCGAGGTGTATAATGATTTTCAGAAAGGGACAAAAAAAGTATCAATTAAAGCAAAAGCCAATCTGGAGCAGATTATACCCTATACCTGCCCCACATTTATTGGATTTCCAATTAATGTGCCCGATGCCTACCGCGCTGCAGAATTTATCAAAGAGCTGAAAGAATTCGAAAAAACTGGCAATTTCCCTAATTTTACCATTATGCTGTTACCAGCCGACCATACCTCAGGGACCCGGCCGGGCCAACCCACTCCGCGCGCACAGGTTGCAGATAATGATCTTGCCCTGGGACAAATCGTTGAAGCAATATCGAAAAGCAGATTCTGGAAAGAGACCTGCATCTTCGTTACAGAGGATGATCCCCAGGCAGGACTTGACCACGTTGACGGACATCGCACAGTTGGAATGGTAATCAGCCCGTATACCAAACGTAAAGCGGTTGTTTCAACCTATTATTCACAGATTAATATGGTCCGCACCATGGAAAATATTCTTGGCATTCGTCCAATGAATCAATTGGATAATGCTGCAGAGACCATGTCAGACTGTTTTACGGAAAAGGCTGATTACAAGCCCTATAAGGCTGCGCCCAATAATATCCCGCTTGACGAACTCAATCCTCCGCTTAAAGGATTGACCGGGAAACAACTCTCATGGGCAAAAAAATCGCTGGAACAGGATCTTGATGATTATGACCGCATCGATGAAGATACATTTAACCGGATACTGTGGCACGCCATGAAAGGATATGACCGTCCATATCCGGAGCTTTCACTGAAATAATTTCAGATTAACTTTAATCGGGCTGGTATTTCATATCCGGGGATTAACTGTTTTTCAGTATTTGAAATGGTGCCGGATATCTGTGGCAATTTATAAGACTATAAAATCATATGATATGCGTACTCTGATCAATTTATTGTTGCTAGTCTCTATAAGCCTGCCTGTTCAGGCGCAGGTGTCACTGGATGGTTCATGGAGGTTGTACTTCGGATTATACGATAAAAGTTCGCCTGGAAATCCGGACGAGTTGAAGGCCGGAAACTGGAAAGAAATAGCGGCTTCCGTTCCCGGAAATGTGGAGATCGATTTACAGAAATCAGGAATAATTAAAAACCCTGAGATTGGTAATAATATCAACGACCTGAGAAAATATGAAGCTTACCAGTGGTGGTACAGCAGGTCATTTAAATCGCCCGGTATTGGTAGGGCGGAACGGGTTGAACTGGTATTGGATGGTCTGGACTGTTTCGGTACTATCTGGATCAATGATAAATTGGTTGGAAAAACTGACAACATGCTTATTGATCACCGGTTTGATGTCACAGATCTGTTAAGCCGGGATGGTAACAATGTCATATACATACGGATAGATCCGGTTGTGGCCGAAAGTCAGAATTATATTAATGGCGTAATCGGCGCCCGGAAGTTTTTCAGGGTGGAGCAGGTGAATGTACGCAAAGCGCCGCATATGTATGGTTGGGATATTATGCCCCGGCTGATAAGTGCAGGCCTTTGGAAGTCTGTCAGCCTGGAGATTAAAAAACCGACAAGACTGGAACAGGTTTACTGGATGACTGATGTGGCGGATGTCCCCAATAAAAAAGCACAAATCCTGCTCGACTGGCAGTTTTCCACTGACCGCACTCCCATTGAGGGGTTGACAATGGAAGTTTCCCTGAAGAAGAATTCCCGGACACTCTTTGAGAATTCCTACTCCTTGTATAACCATTGCAGCCGGCAAATGATATCGCTTGAAAATGTGGAGTTCTGGTGGCCAAAAGGTTATGGTGATGCGGCTTTATATGATGCAACAGTAAGGATTGTTGATGAAAACGGGAAAGTCCTCGATCAGAAAATGCAGAAAATCGGCATCCGCACTGCTGAATTAATCTATACTGATCTCACTACAAAAGAGCAACCGGGGGAGTTTTTATTTAAGGTCAATGGGGAGAAGATTTTTGTCAGGGGAACGAACTGGGTACCGCTGGATGCTTTGCACAGCCGGGACAGGAATCACCTGAAAGATGCCTTCGCAATGGTTAACGATTTGAACTGTAATATGATCAGATGCTGGGGTGGGAATGTATATGAGGATCAGCAGTTTTATAATTTGTGTGATGAAAACGGGATCATGGTCTGGCAGGATTTCTCATTTGCCGGAACTGTTTATCCGCAGGATTATCAATTTGCTGAAAGGGTCAGGAACGAAGCCATCAATGTTGTTCTCAAATTAAGATACCATCCCTCGCTCGTTTTATGGTGCGGAAACAACGAGATTGATATCTCCATTGGCTGGATTTTTTCGAAACCGATCAATCCGGGTATGGACATGATCAGCAGGGAAGTTTTGCCCCGGGTCGTTTGGGAATATGATCCGATAAGAACTTATTTGCCAAGTTCCCCCTATTGCAGTGAGGAACTTTTTAAGCAGGGGAATAATATCGGTTTAATGCCACAGGTGCATCTCTGGGGACCGAGGGGATACTATAAAACACCATTTTATACCGATGTAAATGCCCATTTTGTGGCCGAGATCGGATACCATGGATGCCCTAACCGCAACTCGCTGGAGCGGATGTTTGATCCCGAATATGTTTATCCGTGGACAAAGTCAGGTGACTGGAATGACCAATGGCAGACCAAGGCGGTTCGTTGTCATCCGAATTCAACCTTAACGATCGATCGGAATAATCTGATGA
>JAHEYS010000483.1 GCA_023251475.1 Prolixibacteraceae bacterium | reverse complement strand
CAGCAGAGAGTATACCCAGGGAAAGGACAACAATATTAATGTTATCCACTGTTTTGGTCATCCAGTTAGCCAGTTCAATTAAGATACCCGATGATTCCAGTGCCGCAATACTGATCAGAATCCCGAAGAAAAACAAAATACTTGAAGTATCTATTTTGCGTAACGCATGCACAACAGATAAGGTGTGCTTATCGGCCTCATCCTTTTTGCCATGAATAACTTCGGTAATCACCCAAAGTATTCCCAATCCGCCAAGCATACCCAGGTAAGGAGGTAAATGGGTGAATGTTTTAAAGACCGGAACCAGAATTAACATTAAAAGACCGGAAACGAAAATGATCGTTTGATGCCGGGTTGAAAGCTCTGGTTTGTCTTTGTTTTTTCCATTTTCCGGTCTTTCAATCGCCCCTTTTAGTTTAAACGACAAAAATATCAATGGCACTGCCAGGCAGATGAAACTTGGCAAAAAAAGCTTCATCATTATATTTCCGGTTGAAATCTGACCGCCAATCCAAAGCATTGTTGTTGTCACATCCCCGATAGGTGTCCAGGCGCCGCCGGCGTTGGCTGCAATTACGACAATCCCGGTGAAAAATAACCGGTCCTGTGGATTCTTTATCAGTTTTCTGAGCAATGAGACAATAACAATTGTCGTAGTCAGATTATCCAGTATTGCGGAGAGGAAAAAAGTAATGATCCCGATAATCCACAGCAGGATCCTCTTGTCGGTCTGCCGGATTTTTGAGGTAATGATCTCAAAGCCGTTATGTGAGTCGATCAGTTCGACAATGGTCATTGCCCCCAGGAGAAAGAATAAAATTCCTGACAGAGAACCCAGGTGCTCTGCTAATTGTGTGTTGATGAGCTGTTTGTCCGGAGAAAAGAGGATGTAGATCGACCAGCAAAGCGTTCCTGTCAGTAAGGCGGTTGCCGATTTGTTTACTTTAATGACATGTTCAAACGCGATCAGCGCATATCCCAGAATAAAAGTTATTGTAAGCAGTGTTATCATATTTTCTTGTACGTTAAGCTTAATTCTATTTGGCTGAATGCATTGAAAATCAATTGATTTAATAAGCAGTTCGCTATTTGTAGGTCAGCCATTTGCCAATCTCTTTCCAGGATGGTTTCTTACCATACATGAGGATACCTGTTCTGTAAATTTTCCCGGCCACCCAGACCATTCCCACGAAGGTGGCGATCAGCAGGAACATGGAGAGCAACAGTTGCCAGGTTGGTACGCCGAAGGGTATCCTGGCCATCATCACGATGGGGGAGGTAAACGGAATGATGCTGAACCAGAAAGCAATCGGTCCCTCGGGGCTTTTAATTGCGCTCATCATCACCATAATTGAGAGAATGATCGGCAAAGTGATGGGGAGCATAAACTGCTGTGCATCCTCCTGGGCATCAATGGCGGAGCCCACTGCGGCAAACATCGAACTGTAAAGGAGATATCCTCCGATAAAAAAGAAGATAAAACAGCCAATGAGCAACGGGAAATTAATGGTGTCGATCATTGAGAGGATCTCCTGCATCTTATCGGCCTGAGGTGCAGCAGCATGTTTTGCCACATCCTGAGTCTGTTCCATTACATTTTGTATTTGCTGTGTGTGTGATACCCCGGGGTAAAAGCTCTTTGAAACGGAAAAAATTGCAAATCCGAGCAATACCCACAGTGCGAACTGAGTCAGGCCTACAAGGGCAATCCCGACGATTTTACCCATCATCAGCTGAAAAGGTTTAACACTTGAGATAATCACTTCAACTATACGGCTTTGTTTCTCCTCCATTACCCCCTGCATCACCATGGATCCATAGATGAAGATAAACATGTAGATCATAAAGCCAAAAATGTAACCGAGTACCATTCCGATCTCTGTTGAGCTTTTTTTGGCTTCTCCGCCAACACCTTGTTTAATGGTTTCAATATTTATCCGGGTCTTGGTAGATGCTATCTTCTGTTCAAGATCAGGTATGGCTGTCTGGCGGACCACTTCTGCCATCTTATCTTTTTCGACAACCGATTGGATTTTGTTCTGAATCTGCGATTTAAGGTCCCAGGGGACATTGCTTCCTGAGATCACCTGCACTCTCTTGGTGATTAAAAAATTTGGTTCTATCACCAGCAACGCATAATAATGGGATTTTTTAATGTTATTTTTCGCTGTCTGATATTCCTCTTTGGGGATGAACTGAAATTTGGTGAATTCGGAGTTTTCGAGTCTCCCCAGAAGTACGGATGAAGCATCATAGACTGCAACAGTACGGACCTGTTCATCGTCCATAGCGGCGAAATAGGCGGGAAGGATCATTAAAGCTGACATCAGAACCGGCATGAGCAATGTCAGAATAATAAACGATTTCTTCTGGACCCGGGTGGTGTATTCTCTTTGAATGATCAGAAATATTTTATGCATGGTATAGTTTTTTTAAGAGTTTTGCCTGACAACTTTAATGAATACTTCGTTCATGCTTGGGATCACTTCGTTAAACGAAACGATCTCCACCTGCTCTGCCAGATCTTTGATCAGCTCGCGTGAATTGCTTCCGTCAGGATATTGGATGCTTATTTTGTTCCCGGCTCCGTTCTGTTCATGCTGAATGATATTGTATTTACGGGCAAGCTCATGGTTGTTTAAGTCAATTTCTCCCCTGTAGGAAATGTCATAAATATTTGATTTGTATTTTTCCCTGATTTGCTGTGTCGGTCCGTCGAGAATCTTTTTGGATTTGTCAATCAGTGCGATATGGTCACAAAGTTGTTCAACGGATTCCATATTGTGGGTTGAAAAGATAATGGTAGCCCCCGCTTTTTTCATTTGAAGGATTTCCCTGGTCACGATATCGGCATTGATCGGATCGAAACCGCTGAATGGTTCATCAAAGATTAATAACCTTGGCTTGTGAAGTACGGTGCAGATAAACTGAACCTTTTGCTGCATCCCTTTTGAGAGCTCCATCACCTTTTTATCCCACCAGGCCGTAATCTCGAATTTTTCGAACCAGATTTTCAATTCCTTCATCGCCTCGTGCCGGGATAACCCTTTCAACTGACCAAGGTAGAGCGCCTGTTCTCCAACTTTCATTTTTTTGTATAATCCCCGCTCTTCAGGAAGGTATCCAATCTGATTAATGTCGTCACGTTTCAGGGGGCGGCCATCAATCCAAACAGAGCCTTGATCAGGCGCAGTAATTTGGTTGATGATCCGGATCAGGGTAGTTTTGCCTGCACCATTTGGCCCAAGCAAACCAAAAATGGTCCCCTCCTCAACCGAAATCGAAACATTGGTTAATGCCTGATGGTTGGCATAAGATTTTGAAACTTCTTTCGCAGAAAATAATTCCATTGTTTAATATAGGTTTAATATTCATTATTCCTCATCATCCTCATATTCATCTTCAGGATAATTCCCGTTCTCCTCTTCCTGAAAGAGGGGATTTTCAATTTTAACCCATAAGTAATTCCATCCGGGCCACTGGTATTTTCGACGGGCAATAATTATAAAAAGCACTGAAAGGATGAGGAGGGCAATCAGATCGAATAAAGGGTTGAACGCTGTAATCCGGTACAAGGCCGGAGTCTGTAAGGCACTGGTGTCCTGGGTGAAAAATACCGACAGGAAAATATTGTTTACCGCATGTACCCCCCATGCCAGTTCCAGACCCTCATCCATAATGGCACATATTCCAAAGAATAGCCCGAATCCGATATATTGCGGCAGTGTAATCAGGGCTCCATAAGCTTTCACCTCCGGATTAAACAGGTGGAGAGCTCCGAAAATCAATGAGGTTAAAAGAAGGGTTACCCATCTGTATTTTACTAATAAAGCGAATCCCTGCATCAGGTATCCCCTGAAAAGCACCTCCTCAAAACCGGTTTGCAACGGCAGAAGCAATAAAGAGACGATTGCCAGTGTATAGATGGTGGAGGGATCGAATTGCATCTCGATTTTCTGGAATCCGGTTGTCGTGGCAAAAACGGCATAAATAGTC
>JAHEYS010000482.1 GCA_023251475.1 Prolixibacteraceae bacterium | reverse complement strand
GAATTTATCCTGAAATGCCGGAGCGATTTTGAAAGAAGATGTCACAGCATGTGGAGCGACTTTTTCAGGTTCGGCAACACTTAGCTCCCGCACATTAAAGGATTCATCGGTAAGTACGGACACGATACCACCCTTTTCGTCTTTTAAGGTAAAACAGGGATATCCTCCCTTGTAACATGGCGCCACACCCGCATTACTCCAGACCGACTGAATGATCAGGATTTCGCCCATACCAATTTCCTTAGGCCAGGATATCGCATTTAAGCGGATTCGATATCCCATCCGGCGATTGATCCGGTCGATGACTTCCCTGTTTTCTTCCAGTTCGGTACGGGGCCACCAGTGAATAGACATGTAGGATGCGTGATAATCTTCAACTGACTTTTCGAGAAGCTCCGGCTTCCAGAAGCCTTTACCCTTTGAGGAACCATAATGTTCGTGCTCGAGAATTACCGGCATGGTGGGCCAAAAAAGCTGTGCCATTTCGCTGTGATACCAGGGTATTTTACCCACTAAAATGCTGTCATCCCGTAGCGTCACACCCCGCGAGAAGGCATAATCGGTAATGGGGAATCTGTCACCGGGAAGATTGTGTCCGGCATAATCATCTGATATACATAATTGTGTGTGTTTGAAATGGCGGCAGTACAGATCAATATGTTGTTTTTGAACATCAATTCCCCACCACTTCCCATGTTTTGGACTCGTCCCAACAGTATGCCCTTCTCCCCACATTCCGTAGTGTCCCACATCCACAAATGCCACATTGGGATTTCCATCGTACCGTTTTCCCATTTCTGCCACAAATTTCTCTGCCTTTTCAAGAAAAACGGGATCTCCATAATCGGGCTCAAATTTTTGATCAACTTCATACGATTTGGCCCCGGCATCGAACACCCATTGTGGTGTGGCCAGGCTCATCCAGCTTTCCATTGCACTGATGCGGAACGCCACTTTCTTTCCTTTTTCGATCCACCGTTGTGCCGGTGTATCGAGCGTTTCCCAGACAAATTTACCCTCCTGTGGCTCAACAAAGGCCCACGGAATCCGGAGGTAAACGGTACTTAATCCCGGGAAATCGTCGAGGGTATCGGATGGTTCGAGCTGTGACCCGTAATTTTTAAGAATATTCGAGTAGAATTGCATCGTCCAGCCCATATCGGGATTAATGAGCGCCTTTCCATGATCTTGAGGAATTACCTTAAAAATCTCAATATCAAGCGACTCTTTTCCATTTATTGCTCCATTAGCAATATTATTGTGCTCCATAACCGATGAAGCTGAACCATTTTTGAGATGACTCAAATATAATCCGGCAGAAATCGCTCCTGATTTTTTTAAAAAATTGCGTCTAATCATAACTGATATCATTTAATTCCACCTATTTTTTACTGCAAATGATTCAGCTGCCATTTACAATCCAGGTTGCATAACAGGCTGATTCCTATAAATTACCTGCCACCATTAATTTCAACGGAACAAAGGTTGTAACTTCCATCCTCTTGTCTGCCTTTTAATGCCAAAGCCAGTGGTTTACGATAATTTGTTTCTTTATCTTTTACTGTTACAACCAAATCGTATGATCCTTTTTCAATTCCAGGTGGGAGTAAAAAAGTGTCGGTTATATTTTTCAGGTCACCGGCTGTTGGCAATAGCTTTTCCAAATTAATTGAGGAAATTCCTTCCCATGCAACTTTTCCACTTTTTTGATTTCTAAACTGATAAACAACCTGCCATTTTTCATACGCTGGTGTAACGCCTTCATTTTTCCAATTTGCCGTCAATAGGAAACTTCCTTCGGGTGAGATCCTTTGGGGGATTGAAATGCTGTTTATCGCAAACCTGAAGCCTGAATTTTTCCCGGCCACGATCACGGCTTTAATCTCTTCATCATTATACTTTAAGTCTTTTTTAAATGTATTGATGCCATGAATTGTGGCAACATGGAATTCTTTGGATTGCCGGGCCATTTTATTGCAGAAGCCGGTGGCACCCGGTGCAAATTCACCAATTGGCTCGGCTACAACCGGAGCGGTTTGCCATCTGTTGTGTACGATCTCCATTCTTTCCGGATCCTGAAACCAGTCTGTTCCGTAACTGTCGCGCCGCCAGCCTATTTTATCTGATTTTTGCAAGGCATATTTAAGTCCGTAAATGTTATCCGTCATCATAACCAGGCGTTTATCGGGAAAAGCCTCCGTATGCATATCGATAATCGCCCGTATATTTTCTTCCGTAATTTCCAGCGTGCCCTCCGGTGTGGGATATTTGATCCCTGAACAGTGCCATTCGCCCCATCTGCCATACATCCCAATATCAATAATGCCAAGTCTTGGGTCATGATTATACCGTTTCCCAATGGCATTCAGTAAGGCTTTTGCCCTTTCCAAAAAATCGGGATCATTCCAGTCTGGCACATAGGCAAAAGTCTCAGGCTTTTTATTAAACAGCCAGTCTTTCCAAAAACCTTTTGGCATAAGAGCAATCATATAATCGGGGACTCCTATCCCGGAGGTGGCAACTGCACGAAATCTGACAAGCGCCCTACCTCCCCTTGACCGGGCTTTTTTTAAAAGCTCTTCTATTTTTGTGAAATCGTAACGATCCCGAACTGGCTCCAAATCACGCCAAATGATGCGCGCAGCTACATCATAAGAATTTGAAGCCGGGCCCCACTCATATCCCAGATGCCAGCCTGTACCTGAGTTTACAATGGCCGGATCTGACATTGGAATTTCCACTTGTTCAAAATTTATAATTTTGATTTTATTCCCGGATTTGTATTCCTGAGCGTTAACACAAGAGACGGATATGATGAGAAAAAATGCAATAACAAATTTTCTTTTCAATACTTTTGATTTTAATAAAGGGATGCGCATCAGTGATTTTAATTTTTAAAGTTTACGGAGACACCCAACTCAACCAAATGTTTCAATTCTGCCAGGTGCATCTTATACACTTCCCTGGGATTTATACTATATTTTTTGCAGAGCGAGGCTGCCATTCCCACCAATTCTCCCATCATTCCGGTTTGGGGCTGAACACGGACCGCCCCAAGGGCCTCATGAGTGACACTTACATCACGTCCGGCCATAAACAGGTTCGAAATATTTTTAGAATAAAAACATCTGTATGGCATTAGATAGGGTGTTTTATAGTAAGTATCTTTCCACATGGGTGAATGCGCAATAAAGGGATCCCTGGTAAAACCTTCCTTTTCTTTTGCCGTATTATCGAAAAAGATCGGGTTAGCAACATGAACATCAATAGGCCATGTAACGGGCACAAAACCATCCTCATATTTTTTGTTCGTTTTCAGATCAACCGTATTCAAAATTACATCACCAAGAAGACGCCTGCTCTCCCTTTTCCCCTGGATATAGGTGGATGATTTGATTTTATGATTTGGGTAAACCTTATCAACGTTTTTAAGACAGTCCCAGGCGCCATACATGGCCCTGAAATTGTTATCACGACTTCTTTCACTCTCTTCAAATGGGTCAAGACTGTATCCGCTCTCCCAGAACCATCCCCACAGTGAAGCATATCGGTTATTGGGTGATTCAAATTCACCCTTCCTCCCGGGAAAAGGTTTGCATGTCAGATCCAGAGCCCAGTCACAATGGGGAAATGGAGCCGGTTTTCCGGCATCTTCAATATCCCAGAGATTTGTTTGCCCCATGTGTTCAATGGATTGATCATAATCAGCACCAGCAAGGTAGCCAATGGTACCATCACCGGTGCAATCTGCAAACCATTTGCCTTTTACCTCGATAAGTTCACAGGTATTGATATTTTGTGCTATAATTCCGGTAATATTATCTTTACCGTTTTGTATTACCCCATTTGCATTTGAATTCATAAAGAGTGTGACGCCAGCCTCTTCCAGGGCTTTCTCCTGGTTGATATTGGCTTCTTCCGGCGTGTTTACCCGCCAACGCTCCTTTTTGCTGTACCCCCACGATAATTCGTGTGTGACAAGTCCTAAATTGGGATA